>NZ_JARFTR010000243.1 GCF_029167235.1 Kamptonema sp. UHCC 0994
TGAGTTTGAAACGTTCTACACTAAGAACATTCTGCTTAATGAGGGTATCCGCGCTTGGATGGCTCCTCAAGATCAACCGCATGAAAACTTCATCTTCCCTGAAGAAGTTCTTCCTCGCGGTAACGCTTTGTAAGAATTCTTCACTCTTCTAGGCTCAAAGCCTTTTAGAAACTAAAACTCAGGATGAAACTGTTTACACTTCACCCTTAATACTTTTAAAGTCCTTGCTTTTTAGCAGGGACTTTATTATTGTTGTTAACAGTTAACAGTTAACAGTTAACAGTTAACAGTTAACCATCAACAAATACTAAGCGATCGCTTTCTCATACCGCCGATTAATTTCCGCCCAGTTGACAACATTCCACCACGCTTTTAGGTAATCGCCGCGCAGGTTTTGATATTTGAGATAATAGGCGTGTTCCCAAACATCGTTTCCCATAATTGGATATTTGCCTTCCATTAAAGGACTGTCTTGATTACCAGTAGTTGTAATCTCAAGTTTGCCGTTTTTATTAAGGACTAGCCAAACCCAACCGCTACCAAAACGTTTTGTGCCTGCGTCGTTAAACTTTTGTTTAAAAGCATCAACGCTACCGAAGGTTTGATTAATTGCAGTTGCAATCGCGCCTGTCGGTTCGCCCCCGCCTTTGGGACTCATAATTTCCCAAAACATCGTATGATTAACATGACCACCACCATTGTTACGAACTACCGTGCGAATATCCTCCGGTACACTATTGATATCTCGTAATAATGCCTCAGCACTCTTCCCTTTCAGTTGCGAGTATTTATTAATAGCATCGTTCAGATTTTTGACATAGGCAGCGTGGTGTTTATCGTGGTGAAACTGCATAGTTCGCGCATCGATGTGAGGTTCTAGAGCATTGTATTCATAAGGCAAAGGTGGCAAAGTGAAACCAGTTTCACTTTGAGCTGCAATTGCGCGATCGCTAGGGGAATTTTTGGATGCAGACAAATTGTTTCCCGATGCTTGGCAAGCACCCAAGGTAACGGCTCCAACACTGGCGCTAAATAAATACAAAAAATTTCGACGTTTAAGACTCATAATCATGTACCCCACGGAATTATGTTCACCTTTTTACCTTATTTAAAGATAAACCCTACTGTGTCTGCCAAAAGACATAACGTTCTGCTATCACTCTCAGCAGAAAATATGCTCTATCCTTAACAGTTGCCTCTGGATACTCTAAAAGAGACAACCAGGACTTACGCACGAAGTATCAAAAATCTAGGGTTTGGGTTTGCTTCGTACCCTCGCAACTTCGGCTTCCCTGCGGTCGCAATGACAGACTTGCTGTGCGTAAGTCTTTATCACCTCTGCCTTCTGCCTTCTGCCTTCTGCCTCCTGGTGTACTTAATTGACAGCCGCCTCCTAAAACATTTACTTATCAATCAAATTTAATAATTGTTTTATGATTTCCGCAAGAGTGCGGTAAGCTAATAACCAAGTCAAGAAAGCGTGCTACTTCCAAAAAGCGTAGAGCGCATGACTCGGCCAATCAAAATATCGCTTTATTAAAAGTCTCAAGTCAGCAGGGACAGTTTAAAGGCTTATTCTAAATAAATCTTTAGTTTTTGCTTGCCTACCTGAGATGAGAATAGTTTGCTAATACGCAATTAGCAAACGAAAATAAGCGCTTTGATAACCTTCAGTGAATGTCGTTACAGAAGATTATGAATTGCAGCGAGGCTAGGCTATGACAAGATTTTCAGATCAATTTTCTGGGCTTTCTCGGCGTAAGTTTATTGTGACAGCAGGTGCATCTGCCCTGGGTTCAATGCTACTTAAAGGCTGTTTAGGAAATCCCCCAGAACCAGGTGCAAATACCAGTGCGGTTGGTGCTTCCCCTTCATTAGTTACTGCTACTCCCAATGAGAAAAGAGTAGAAGGAATTGAAACTACAAAAGTCACTTTGGGTTATATTCCTATCGTTGAAGCCGCAGCATTAATTATTGCCCAAGAAAAAGGTTTTTTTGCTAAATATGGCATGACGGAAGTTACAGTTGCCAAGCAAGCTAACTGGGGTTCGGCTAGAGATAACTTAGAAATTGGTTCTGCGGGCGGCGGTATAGATGGCGGCCAGTGGCAAATGCCGATGCCTTATCTGATTAGCCAAGGGTTAATTACTAAGAATAGCGCCCAAATCCCAATGTATGTTTTAGCGCAGTTAAATACTCAGGGAAATGGCATTGCTGTCTCACTTAAACACGAGGGTAAAGGCTTAGGTCTTAAAATAAGTCAAAGTGGCCATGACTATATCAAAGACCTCGCTAAAGCGGGTACTCCCTTCAAAGCAGCCTACACTTTTCCCAAGGTTAATCAGGATCTCTGGATTCGTTATTGGTTAGCAGCCGGCAATATTGACCCCGATGCAGATGTTAGTTTGCTAACAGTACCGCCAGCCCAAACTGTCGCTAATATGAAAACTGGCAGTATGGATGGTTTCAGTACCGGCGATCCCTGGCCGCTGCGAATTGTGAAAGAAAAGATTGGCTTTATGTCGGCCCTTACGGCTGAAATTTGGAAAGGTCATCCAGAGGAATATCTAGCAATTCGTAGCGATTGGGTAGATAAACATCCGAAGGCTACAGAAGCCGTTTTAGCAGGATTAATTGAGGCCCAACAGTGGTGCGATAAACCTGAAAATCGAGCCGAATTAGTTACCATTGTTTCTAGTAAAAATTTCTTTGATGTACCTCCAGAGGTTTTGATACCACCCTATTCAGGTAAATACCTTATGGGTGATAACAAACCAGAAATCGACGACTTTAAAATGAGTCCGTTGTACTGGAATGATGGGATTGGTAATGTTTCTTATCCCTACAAAAGTCACGATTTGTGGTTCTTAACTGAAAGCGTGCGCTGGGGTTTTCTGCCTACAACAACTTTGACAGATAGTAAGGCGATTATTGATAAAGTCAACCGCGAAGATATTTGGAAAAAAGCTGCCAAATTAGCTGGGGTTGCTGAGGCTGATATTCCTGCAAGTACATCTCGTGGTGTGGAAAAGTTCTTTGACGGTAAAGAATTTAATCCTGACAAACCTGAAGATTACATCAACAGTTTAGCAATTAAAAAAGTTTGATTTAGTTAACTGTTAACTGTTAACTGTTAACTGTTGACTGTTAACTGTTAACTGATAACTGTTAACTGATAACTGTTAACTGTTAACTGTTAACTGATAACCAATAATAGAAACATAGGAGATTGGGAGAATGGCTGTAAGTACAAATCGGAGAGGCGGATTAGATGCCCAAGGAATGTTGGGTGAGTTTTGGAATAAAAATTCTCAGAATATTTTACCGCCACTTTTGGGAATATTTGGGTTTCTATTTGTTTGGCAGTTCCTATCAAGTTCTGGACTGATTAAGCTACCAGGCCCTAGCAGTTTGTGGACTGATGAACGGACGCGAATTCTGCTGATGTATCCTTTTATGAATTCCAAAACTTACGGAGTTGGCCTGTTTTGGCAAACTTTAGCGAGTTTGGAACGAGTAGCAAAAGGCTACACTTTGGCAGCAATTGTGGGAATTGGCGGCGGGGTTTTGGTAGGGACAAATCCTTTTCTAAATAAGGCTTTAGATCCGATTTTCCAATTTTTGCGGATGGTTGCACCTTTGGCCTGGGTTCCGATTGCTTTGGCGGCTTTACAACAAAACGAACCTGCGGCGTTGTTCGTGATTTTTATAACTTCGGTTTGGCCGATTTTAATTAACACGGCTGAAGGTGTACGGCAGATTCCTGATGATTACAATAACGTGGCGAAGGTGTTGCAACTTTCTCGGAAAGAGTATTATTTTAATATCTTGTTTCCTTCGGCACTTCCTTACATTTTTACTGGTTTGAGAATTGCGATCGGTTTGGCTTGGTTGGCGATTATTGCCGCAGAAATTGTGATGTCGGGGATTACGGGTATTGGCTTCTTTATTTGGAATGCTTACCAACAAAACTACATTAGTGAGATTTTGTTAGCGGTAATTTACATTGGGGCCGTTGGTTTAATTCTGGATCGATTGATGGCTTGGTTGCAGGAAAAAATCGCTCCCTCACAAGGAAAATAAGGTACGTAGTTGCGCTTTAGCGCTCTTTATATTCCCTTCAAAGTGAGGCTAGTGCAACTACTTACCTGGGAGGGCTGAAGCCCAACTACTTACCTGGGAGGGCTGAAGCCCAACTACTTACCTGGGAGGGCTGAAGCCCAACTACTTACCTGGAGGGCTGAAGCCCAACTACGTACAAACAAATCTACACGCAGGCAAGAAAATTATGTCAGTTTTAATTGCAGTAGAACAACTTGAAAAAACCTTTAATTTATCAGACGGTGGCACATATATTGCCCTCAAAGGTATCGATCTGGAAATTAAAAAAGGTGAATTTGTCTCCTTAATTGGACACTCCGGCTGTGGTAAATCTACACTGCTAAATATGGTCGCAGGTTTAGACTTACCCACCGAAGGATTAGTGACAATTGAAGGCCAAAGAATCACTCAGCCTGGCCCCGATCGCATGGTAGTCTTTCAAAATTATTCCCTACTACCTTGGCGCACAGTTAGAGAAAATATTACTCTAGCTGTAGATTCGGTAATGAAAGGTTTACCCAAAGCTGAACGCCTTGATATCATTCAAAAACACATTGATATGGTAGGCTTAACTCCCCACGCTGAAAAACAGCCGGCATTGTTATCAGGAGGACAAAAACAACGGGTGGCGATCGCGCGAGCTCTCGCCTTACGTCCTAAACTGTTGCTATTAGATGAACCCTTCGGTGCTTTAGACGCTTTAACTCGCGGCAATTTGCAAGAGAAATTAATGGAAATTTGCCAAGAGTACGAAATTAGTGCGCTGATGGTGACTCACGATGTGGATGAAGCCGTGTTACTTAGCGATCGCATCGTCATGTTAACCAACGGCCCAGAATCAAAAATAGGCGGCATTCTCGAAGTAGACATCCCCCGCCCCCGCAAACGGATGGAAGTAGTCTCACACCCCAGTTACTACGCCCTACGTAGCGAAATGATTTACTTCCTTAATCAACAGAAACGGGTGAAAAAATTAAGGGCGAGAAAAGTCCCCGCGATCGCCCGTCACGGCCTGGAAAAAGTCAACCTCGAACTCGGATTTGTCCCCCTCGCCGCCTGTGCTCCCCTCGCCGTCGCCAAAGAAAAAGGCCTTTTTGCGAAACACGGCCTTGATGAAGTTCACCTCGTCCGCGAAACCAGTTGGCGCGGCATCGTCGATGGCATTGCCGGCGGTTACTTAGATGCCGCGCAAATGCCCTCTGGGATGGCGGCGTGGTTAAGCTTAGGAGGCCATCAAGAGAAGCCTATACCAACAGTTACAGCCCTCACTATGAGCCGCAACGGTAACGGGATTACCCTCGCTCGGCGGTTTTACGACCAAGGAATTTACACCCTGGCAGATTTTAAAAAAATGCTGCAAAGAACGCCGGCGCAAACTCATCGGATGGCGATCGTTCACCCTTCCTCGATGCACAACTTGTTACTGCGTTACTGGTTAGCATCTGGGGGAATCGATCCCGATCGCGATGTGTTGTTGAAAAATATCCCTCCAGCCCAAATGATTGTTGACTTACAGGGGGGTACGATTGACGGTTTCTGCGTGGGGGAACCTTGGAATTTGCGGGCCTCGATGGAAGGAGTCGGCTTTACAGTGGCGACGGATTTGGAATTATGGCCGGGACATCCTGGGAAAATTCTAGGGGTTCGGGAAGAATGGGCGAATGCTTATCCAAATACTCACATTGCTTTAATTAAGGCATTGTTGGAGGCTTCTCAGTATTGCGCCGATCCTAATCATGCGGCTGAGGTGGCGGAAATTGTAGCGGGGCGCGAGTATGTCGCCACTGACAAAAATTACATTCAACTCGGCGATCCCAATTCTGCTGCTTGCAATCTGGATACTCCCATGCGGGAATACGCCCACCATTTATTTTATGGGGAAGGGGTGAACCGTCCCAGTCGGACAGAACAGTTATGGCACATTGTCCAGATGGCCCGCTGGGGCGATACGGTGTTTCCCCGTAACTGGGTGGAAATTTTGGAACGAGTGGTAAGGGTTAGTCCGTTTAGTGTGGCGGCGCGAGAGTTGGGGATGTCGGATATTACTTATTCTCGCGGTTCTCTTCCCTTGTTTGATGGGTCGGTTTTTAATGCTGACGATCCGATTGGATATCTTAATAATTTGGAAATCAAACGGGATTTCACAATGGCTGAAGTTATCCTTGATTCTCATCGTCGTTCCGCTTAGTAGGTATGTAGTTGGGCTTCAGCAGGTATGTAGTTGGGCTTCAGCCCTCTTTCATGGTCTAAGAGGGCTGAAGCCCAACTACATACCTTAACAATCAACAATCAACAATTTTTTTAACCCATGATTAACACTGCTCTCAATCAGAACAACGCTAAAACTAATCTGAAGCTAGGGAACGATCGCCGCCAGCCTTTTTTAGTGATGGACAATGTTTATAAGTCCTATCCAAACGGTTACAAGGCGTTAGAAAATATCAACTTAAATATCGCCGAAGGAGAGTTTATTACGATTATAGGACACTCCGGTTGTGGTAAGTCCACGCTATTAAATATGGTCTCCGGTTTTAGCCATCCTAGTCAGGGTAGCGTGACGATTAATGGGCAGAAAATTACTAAGCCTGGCCCCGATCGGATGGTGGTGTTTCAGGGTTACGCTTTGCTACCTTGGCGGACGGTGTTTGAGAATGTTTATATCGCTGTTAATGCGGTATTTCCCAATAAGTCAAAAGTTGAAAAAAATGCCATTGTTAAAGAGCATTTAGCAATGGTAGGTTTAACTGAAGCTGCGGAGAAAAGGCCGCCGCAAATTTCGGGGGGGATGAAGCAGCGGGTTTCGATTGCGCGGGCCTTGGCAATTCGTCCAAAGGTGTTGATTTTAGATGAACCTTTTGGGGCTTTGGATGCAATTACTAAGGAGGAATTGCAGGAGGAATTGTTGAAAATTTGGAACGATCATCGTTGTACGGTGTTGATGATTACTCACGATATTGATGAGGCTTTGTTTTTAGCCGATCGTTTGGTAATGATGACTAATGGGCCGTCGGCGACGGTGGGGGAAGTTTTGGAAATTCCTTTCCCTCGTCCTCGCGATCGCGTGCAAATTATGGAAGATCCAGAGTATTATAATCTACGGAATTATGCTTTAGATTTTCTGTTCCGTCGTTTTGCCCACGATGAAGATGCTTAATCAATTTGGTATTAAGGATTGAACACGGGAATGCTGGAAAATTGATGATCCAGCATTTCTCAAATTTCATAGCAAATTGTGAAAAATTTTGCAAGAGCGATCGTAGTAGTTTGGGTGTAACGAAGTTAACTTCATACAATCAACCTCCTGCCTTCTGCCTCCTGCTATAACAACTTTAATGAGCCATCCCACCACCCCCAGCAGACTTCACCTTTTTAAAGAATATCACTGCAATCCCACTTAACAGTAAAGCAATCCCTACAAAGTAAAAACAATCATTAAAAGCCATCACATAAGCTTCGCGGCGAACGATATTAGCAATAGCTGCGATCGCCTGATCTTTTGCCACACTCAAATCAGACCCTCGACTGACAAAATACTGAGTCATTTGATTAAGTCTTTCTTGCGTTTCCGGGTTATATAAAGATACGGAATTACCCAATTGATTCGAGTGAAATTGTTCGCGTTGTGTCACCAAAGTTGCCAAGGCTGCAATCCCCATTGAACCACCTAAATTTCGCATCATATTAAACAATCCCGAAGCAGAACCCGCCTCTTGTTTCTCCATTCCAGCAGTTGCAATCGTCGAGAGAGGAACCATAATTAAAGGTTGTCCCATAGCACGAACTAGTTGCGACCAACGCAACTCATTGATACCATAATCGTGAGTCATATAAGCATTCATAAAACAACTCACCGCAAACAAACTAACCCCTGTCCCAATGAGTACCCGCATATCAACACGCTGCATTAATTTGGGTACCATTGGGACGATAAATAATTGGGGGAATCCCGCCCACATAATTACCTCGCCAATTTGCATAGAATTGTATTGCTGAATCTGACCCAAATATAGCGGCAAAATGTACACAGAACCGTACAATCCCACCCCCAGCGATACATTCACAATACTTGCTAATCCGAAATTTCTCCGCGTTAGTAAGCGCAAATTAATAAAAGGTCGTTTTCGAGTCAGTTCAATCCAGAAAAATAGGCTCAGAAAAATAAAAGAAATGATACTTAAACGGACAATTAAATCAGAATTAAACCAGTCTTTTCTACTTCCTTCTTCTAATACGACTTGCAGAGAACCTAACCCAATCGCCATTGAGATAATTCCCCACCAATCTCCCCCTTTTAGCAGTTCAGTTTGCAGCGGTTGAGGATCAACTGCATACCAAACAGCAGCCAGCAAAAGCATCCCCGGAATTAAATTCAAATAAAATACATATTCCCATCCATAATTCTCCGTTAACCATCCTCCAATTGTTGGCCCAATTGACGGCGCAAAGGTGGCTGTGATCGCAAACATTGCCATCCCAATTGGTACTTTTGATGGTGGCAAGTTGGTCAGTAAAAAGGTGAAAGCCATCGGGATTAAAACACCACCAGTGAACCCTTGCAAGGCGCGGAATACAATCATTGAATTCAAATCCCACGCCCAAGCACAGCAGATAGAAAAGAAGGTAAACAGGGCTGCATTGACTAATAAATACAAGCGGATGGAAAATACTCGCGATAGCCAACCAGTTAGAGGAATCACTACAATTTCTGCTACCAAATAAGACGTAGAAATCCAAGAACCTTCCTCTAAGGTTGCGCCCAAGGAGGCTTGAATGTCTTTGAGGGAAGCGTTGGTAATTTGAATATCTAAAACTGCCATGAAAGCGCCGAGAATGGTTCCCATTAAACCAATCCAAGTTTTCAAAGGAACGCGCTCTTCGGATGGCTGCTTTTGCATTGTACTTGTATTAGCCATTGATTTACACCTATCTAGGGTTGCTGTTAGAAAGTAAGCCCATTGAACTATAGATTGGTCGCACTAAACGCCTTAAGGTTGGTAGCTGCTTAGTAAAAATAAATGAACCGCAAATACAAATTATCCCTCCAATAATTAATGTATTGGGAGCACCGATATAATCAGCTAATCCACCAGCAATTAAATTGCCAAAAGGCGTAGCTCCAAATAGTGCCATCGCGTAAATACTCATTACTCGCGCTCGTTTGTCGTCTTCAACTATTGTTTGTAAAAATGTGTTGCCCGATGTAACAGTGAGGATGAAACCAACGCCAATTACTAACATCATTATTAATGAAAGCCACAACTGGCGAGAGGACGCAAAACCTATGAGTCCTAAACCCATAATTGCTGGCGAAATAGCAATCAATTTACCTAGTCCCAGCACACTTTTTCGCGCACTCAAATAAATCGCACCCGATAATGCTCCTACTCCTGAAGCAGTCATTAAAAAGCCCAAAGTTTCTGGGCCTCCATGCAGAATTTGTGTTGCAAAAATTGGCGTGAGAATTGTATATGGCATTCCTGCAAAGGCGACTAATGCTAATAAGAATATAATGGAACGGATGGGATAAAAACCAAAGACATAAGCGAAACCTTCTTTCAATCTTTCTAAAGAATTTGTGGTAATTACTGCTAGTTTTCGAGGTTTAACCTTCATCGCTAATAAACCTACAATAACGGCGATGTAACTAAGTCCATCAATTAGAAAACAGTAACCTGGGCCAACACTAGCTATTAGCAATCCTCCAATCGCAGGCCCGACTAATCTCGCTCCGTTGAACATGGAAGAATTAATCGCGATCGCGTTTGCTAAATGTTCTTTATTTTCTACCATTTCTGGTACAAAAGCTTGACGTGCTGGCGCATCAAAGGCAGTGATTGCACCTTGACAAAAACTCAGTATAATGATGTGCCAAATATTAATTACTCCTGTTAACGCTAAAAAAGCTAGCGCTAATGACTGAATCATGGCAAGTATTTGAGTAATAACTAGAACTCGGTGGCGATTCCACCTATCTATTAAGACTCCTGCAAATGGAATTAAAATCAAGGTAGGAAGTTGACCAGCAAATCCAACTACACCCAGCAAAAAAGCTGATTGGCTTAAGTGATAAACTAGCCAAATAGAAGCAATTTGTGTCATCCAACTACCAATTAGAGAAATTCCCTGTCCTGCGAAAAACAGTCGGTAATTTCTGGAGCGTAGCGCTGGGGGAATTGCGATCATGGTTAGTTGTTAGTTGTTAGTTGTTAGTTGTTAGTTATTGGCTTTTGTCATTGCGTTGGCGTAGCCTGCGCGTAGCGCTTACGAAGTGAAGTAATCGCAAGGTATCCGACTCAATAGCTATAGAACCCATTTGACATCTTTTCGCGATCGCCTCAACACGAATGAACAGGGCGATCGCCACATATCCAATGAGGGAGGCTGGGATAGCTAGTCCTATGCTTCGGACGATTCTTGCCCATCTGATTTGGGCTTACGATCGGGTGAATTGAAGAAATTACCCAAAGGAGAAATCTTGAATCCGGGAGCAATATAGTCCCCAGGCAGGTAATTTTCGGGGATAGTGTTTTGGTTGCCATCCCGCAACGCTCGGTAATGGGGCGAAAGAATTTCAATCCCCACTTCATTGCACTTATCTTGGATATTCTGGTGCAGTTCGGAATATATCTTCGCCATAATCTTGGGCTTGTCGGTGTAGGCGTTGATTTCATAGCTGACATAAAAATCGTCCAAGCTGGTTTGCAGCACAAAAGGCACAGGTTCTGCCAAAATGTGTGGCGTGGCACCAGCGGCATTTATCAGCGCTTCATGGACTTTTCGCCAGGGCAAGTCGTAACCGAGGGTAATTGTTGTGTGCAGAATCAATGGGGGCGCGCTAGGGTCTTGCGCCGCAGAACTGTAGTTAATAACTTGGGCGCTTAGAACAGATGCGTTAGGAATGGTAATCACGACATTTTTGATTGTGCGGATGCGAGTGACCAGCAACGTTTTTTCGACAATATCGCCGATCGCCTCCCCGATTTTGACGCGATCGCCCACCTCAAAGGCACGGGTATAGATCAAAATAACTCCTGCGACCACATTAGCGACAGCAGCCGATGAACCGAGGGAGAGCAGTAGACCTAGAAAAACGGACACACCCTGAAAAGCAGGAGACTGTGCGCCAGGCAAATAAGGAAAAGCAACGATCGCAGCTAGGGCAATAATTAAAAACGTAACCAGTTTACTGGTGGGTTTTGCCCACTCTGGATAAAATCCAGACAAGGCAAAACTTCCTCTGCCAATTTTTGCAAAAATGAATCGGACAAATTGGAGGATGTAGAAGGTGAGAATAACTACTAGGGCAATGATAAACAAATTCGGCAGATAGGAAAAAAATGATTGAAAGACACCACCTACTGCTTTTAAGAGGTAGCGAGATAGAGATGCCCCAATCTGCTTTGTCCAAGGAAAAAAGCTCAAAACTAGAAGCACATAGAGATAAAAAATCCCTAGAAACACAACTAACCGCAGAAATTTAAAAGAACTGATTAGAATATCCGTAATCTGGGTCGCGGGTAAAATTTCAATGTTTTGAATCCTTAGTGGTGAGATTCGGATGTTGTGCCGCTCATCTAAGTTCCGTAAAGTTCTGGACAAAATCTGACTCAAGATATTAAAAATAATCAAGAGGGCGATCGTTGCTAAAAAAGCATAGAGAACGCTAAGTAAGATATTTCTTAAACTCCGAGATTCTCGATATCTTTGAACTGAGTCTTTGATTTTATCGAAATATTCAGCAGCAAGTTCTTGACGACTTTTTTGGGCAACTTTTGCATCCGCTTCTACCAGAGAAAGAATTATTTTATCTCCGTCCATGATGTTGGTTTCATCTTTTTTATCTTCAAGCTTTAAGGAGTCAATTGGAATCGATGAATCTTCGGCAAAGGCTTCGATCCTTTGACTGATAGCTTGAGCGCGTACTTCGGGTGAAAATGAGCCAATTCTGGCTTTAATTTCAAATAATGGCTCTCCTGACAAGACAACGGAGTAAGCAGTGGCTTTCTGGCTGACACTCTTTTCCTGAGCATAAGAAAAGGGTAAAGCCATAGCGAACAACAAGATGGCGATCGCCAGGACGATCGATCTTCTGAATTTTTTGTTGAACATGATTTTATCAAGATATTTAAAAATGAAGTCTCTCTTTAGCTTTTGAAAGCACACCCTAGCCTCTTATAGCAACCGCTTTCGTCGGTTAGGGGCGCTTAGGCTAGGGGCGCTTAGGCTAGGGGCTAGGGAAGAAGGGGAAGAAGGGAATAGAATCAGCTAGTTTCAGGAACTCAGAACGTCCTAACTGCCAAGAAGGTTGCTATAGATGTCAAATGGGTTCTATACATTCTCTATCATTCTTAGCCAATTTAAGCACAATTGCAACGGGACTTACGCATTGTATAGCTAGGGGCTCTCTTGCTAGGGGCTAGGGAAGAGAGAAGAGGGAAGAGGTTACTCTGTAAAGGATTCAGGACTAAAGGTAACAGTTGTACTTGCCCTAATCGCCCTGGCGGTTGCTATAACGACAGTATCAGGGTTTGAGATTACTTCGTTTCACTCGCAATGAGAGAAAATGGTAGAAGATGCGTATTGCGTAAGTCATGTTGCAAAACTAACCTTTGGCAATCCCGAATCGATTTTCAACTATTGCGATTGCTTCGCTTCGCTCGCAATGACAACTAGCAGTTAACCGTTAACCGTTAACTATTTAATTTCGACATTGACAACAGCAGACATTCCCGGTGCAATCCGCGATTCATATCCTTTGACAGTTTCGGGGATAAACACAACTTTTACGGGAATCCGTTGCACAATTTTCGTAAAGTTGCCAGTAGCATTATCGGGAGGCAATAAGGTAAACTGAGAACCTGATGCTGGTGAGAAACTATCGACGCGCCCTTCAAACTGATGATTAGGGAAAGCATCTAATTTGATTTCTACTTTTTGGCCGGGTTTCATATTTGCCAGTTGCGTTTCTTTAAAGTTGGCTGTCACCCAATACTCATTACTAACGATCGCCATTAAAGGCGTTCCCGGCTGCACGCGCTGACCAACTTCTACCGATTTTCGCCCGATAAGTCCGGCGGCGGGTGCAGTAATATTCGTGTAGGAAAGTTGCAGTTGAGCGTCTTTGAGGGTGGCTTCTGACTGCGCGATCGCACCTAATGCTGCATTGTACTGCGATCGGTTAACCTGCGTTTGCTGACCGGTCGCTTGCGCCTGTTGCAATCCGCCTTTGGAAGCTTCTAATTTTGATTGAGCCGAAGTAATCCCCTCTTGGGCTTGGGCGACTTTCGCTTCGGCGCTGGCTATCCCTACTTTAGCTTGGGCGACTTTTGCTTGGGCTTGGTTCACACCTTCTTTAGCTTCAGCAAGGGCTGCTTGGGCCGTCGCTACGCCTTGTTGAGCCTGTGCGACTTGGGCTTTGGCTTGTTCAATTCCTTGTTGGGCGGCGGTTTTTTGAGCAACGGCGACATCGTAGGCTTGGCGGGCTGCGTCTAGTTGTTGGCCTGCGATCGCGCCTTCGTTAAATAGTTCATTGTAGCGTTGCAAATCAGCCTTAGCCTTTGTCACCGTCGCCTCAGCTTGGGCTAACCTCGCTTGAGCCCCAGAAACTCCCGCTTGGGCTTCCCTAACTCTCGCTTCAGCCTGGGGAATGCCTGATTCTGCTTGTGTTACCTTCGCCTGGGCTGCTGGGACTCCGGCTTCTTCTTGGGCGACAATAGCTTCGGCTGCGGGTACGCCGGCTTGGGCTTCTCTCAGGGCGGCTTGAGCAGTACCTATGGCAGCTTGGGCTGTTGAGATGTCTCCTTGAGCTTGGGTTGTCTTACCTTGGTTGGTTTGAGAGGCGAGGGAAACGCTGGATTCGGCTGCTTGAGCTTGGCGACGGGCGCTTTCGAGGGCCGCTTGGGCTAACTGGACTTTAACCTGGTAGTCGCGCGGGTCGAGTTTGACTAGCAGTTGTCCCTGCTTTACTTGCTGGTTATCTGCTACGAGTACGTCGCTGACAGTACCGTTAATACGGGTGCTGACTTGGTGGATGTGGCCGGAAACTGTGGCGTTTTCGGTTTCGATGTGGGCGGAGGCGTATTGCCAGTAGCGATAGCCAAAAGTGCTGGCGGCGATCGCGCCTATTCCTAATATTCCTAAAATTAGTAAGTTGGGGCCGCCTTTCTTGGGCGGTTCGGCTGGCTGCTGTTTTTGCTCTGTTTCTGTGGTGGGTGCGATCGCTGTCTCGGTCTCGGCCACAGGCACTATTTTATCGCTAACATCTGCAACGCCGACATTGGGCTTTTCTAGAACGGCGACTCCTTTTCCTTTGCCGTTGAGTTCTGCGGTGTTGATTTCTTCGTTAGGGCGTTGCATGGTAGTTCTCTCCTGGTATTTACTAAGATGTCGTTTGTTTAGAGTACGTAGTTTTACGGTATTAAGACTGCTTTTGTTTAGAGTACGTAGTATTTGAGGATTAGTTTGAATTTACAAAGGGTGGCGGCGGCTGCACTTCATCTATTTCGGTAATTTGAGGATTAGTTTTAAATTTACAAGAGGTGGCAGCGGTTGCACTTCATCCATTAGGGTGATTCTATCGGTGAAATCTGCTTAGGAAAGATTTGCGATCGCGCGATCCATTAGGTCTGAGAAGAGTTCGCGATCGGGGACGGAAATTCCTTTCATGGCTTGTTCGCGGATACCGATCGCGATCGGTGGGAGTACGTCTTCTAGTTCCCGGCCAGCTTCCGTCAGCCAAATGCGCCAAATACGGCGATCGTTAGGATCGCGTTCCCGGCGGACTAGATCCCGTTCTTCCATGCGATCGATTACACCTGTTAATGTACCCCCTACCTGTTGCAGTTTCTCCCCAATGCTAGAAGTAGGGAGACCGTCTTCTTGCCACAAGCAGCACAGCACTAACCAATGAAAAGGCGTTAAGCCAAACGGTTCCAGCCTTTCTTGAAACCTGCGGCCGCTGAGTTGGGCCAGCAGCTTGATCCGGTAGCCGATGCTGTGGGGGGCGAGAACGCCATGCCATCGACTCGGAGATTTGCGATTAATAGTAGATATAGTAACCATTGGTAATTTACTTTGTGTTCGTACTATTAGTGTAAGGTGCTTTTTGGGGATTGTCAAGGGGATTTTTTGCCTAAGTCCTGAGTTATATAAACTTAAGCTTCAGACCGCTCTTTTCTCACCCTTCCCACCTCACCCAAATTCAACTTAGCCCGCAATTCATCCTTAATCCTATTCAAAATAGAACCCTCATCCAAAGAAGCCAAAATCCTACTAACAACAGCCTTCGGCCCATCATCACCCCAAGACGCGCCATTAGCCAAATAAGCCTTTGTCACCTGTCCAATTCCATAGGAAGAAACCCCAGCAACCCCAGCTTGAGTTACCGCAACAGATAAATAAGGCGCTAAAGACAAGCCACCCGTTACAGGTGCAGCCATTCCCAACAAACCTTTAAGAGAACTCAAACCAAAATTAGCCACCAATTCACTCGCAGTAATACCACCCATACTAATCGCCATTTTTTGCAACAGTTCCACCGCCCCCGCTTCCGTCATCCCAATTCCGTAAAGCTTTGACAGCGTTAATACCATCGCTACATCAATTACAGCGCCGCTGATAATATCCAGAATAGTAATCGGATTCAGCGCGATCGCCACCGCCTTAGTCATCACCCCATTCCAAATAATTTTATTAGCACTATCCTCGCGAATCTCCATCTTTCGCTTCACTAACTGCTCGTTGACATCACCCGCATAGAGCATCGTATTCAGAGCCACCAAAGATTTACCTTCCCGGTCTAAAATCTCCAGAATCTTAAGTTTTAAATCATCTATTTGCGGCGCTCCGCGAGTCATTTTGACATTCATAGTGCCATCAGCACGTCTCACAGCATTAGGTATCAAAGGCGAAGCCGCCGCCATCACAATTTCATCAGGCGACAGCAACTCCCGCACCCGATCGTCCCGAATTTTGTGATAGATAGCAATGCGATCGGCATCAGGATATTGGTCAATTTTATTGAATACTAAAAGCATCGGTTTACCAGCTTCTCGCAACTGAGAAAGCGCTTCGTATTCAACTTTTGTGATATCACCAGCAACAACAAATAGAATTAAATCAGCCTGTTTAGCCACCTGACGCGCCAAAGCTTCGCGAGTCTCGCCATCTACTTCATCAATCCCCGGAGTATCGATTAATTCAACCTGGGATAAGCGATAAACAATCGGAGCATTAGCAAGCACTGGCAATTGTCCCTTTACCCCTAATTTTTTGCCCTCATCTCCCCTACTTCCTATCTCTTCTTGGCCTATATCCCACTCACCAATTGTCATATTGCGGGTAACGCCGTGAGTCGGGCCAGTTTCAAAGATATTTTGACCTAGCAGAGCATTCAAAACTGAAGATTTACCGCGCCCTACCATGCCAAATACTGCTATTTGCACGCAAGTTCGCTCTAACTTGTCGAGCATTTTTTGTAACCCTCCAATGGCGGGTTCGAGCCCGCTTCGCTCTTGGGGTGTCAAGTCCATATTTTCTACTATGTCTCGTAGAGCTTCTCTTGCGTGGCGCAAGTTCAGTTCGGACTGAATATCTGCGAAGCTTAAAATTGTATTGTCAAGTTCTTTGTCGATTTCCATTAATATATAGCTAGGGGCTAGGGGCTAGGGGCTAGGGGCTAGGGAAAGAAGGGAAAGAATAAATAGGTTCTTAACAGTTAACAGTTAACAATTAACAATTAACAGTTAACAATTAACAGTTAACAATTTAAAAGCGGACTTTGCCTTAACCGCAAAGACCGCCTTTACTAATTTATAACTGCGGAAACCAAGTGGGCAGATGCCACGCTTTGCAGTCAATATGGGCGGAACATGACGGCTCCCGCAATGTAAGTCAAGGCATAATCCCCTTACCGGAAACGCCTGTCGCGCCGTCGCGCAACGGCTTTGCGCTTGCGCTTTTCCAGCGGAGTTTCAAAGTGTCGGCGCTTCTTGACATCTGCCAAAATCCCTGCACTAGAGACTTGACGCTTGAATCGGCGCAAGGCAGATTCAATTCTCTCATTTTCGCCGAGTAGCACTTGAGTCATTCTTCCTACTTCCTTGTAATTCCTAACTAAAGGTTATGCAATTACTAGGCTATCGAATTTTGACACTATTTTACATTTTCCCTTAATCTTAAATCTTAAATCCTAGTGCTTCTAATTTAATAGCGCCCCCCTCCTCCTCTAGAAGATTTACCGCTGTTACCGCCCCGATTGCCGCCGCCCCGATTACCACCGCCTCTGTCCCCTCCTTCTTCGCGGGGTTTAGCTTTGTTTACTTTCAGATCCCGTCCCATCCATTCTGCCCCGTCGAGAGCTGCAATAGCTGCGTCTTCTTCTGCGTCGGTTGCCATTTCTACAAAACCAAACCCTCGCAGACGACCAGTTTCACGGTCTGTAGGCAAGTGTACGCGCTTGACAGTTCCATATTCGGCAAAGACGGTAATGATGTCTTCTTGGGTAACTTGGTAGGAAAGATTGCCTACATAGAGCGACATAGAATTTCTCCAGCATTAAATTATGTAAAGATTCAGCTTTGGAGAAATGCCTGTTGGTACAGAAGGTGGGATTTTTTTACAATTCTGTAGCAGTAAACAAAGCCTACAACCGAATCTGATTCATAACTGGTACTTTAACATAAAATTGCCGATCTATCGTGGGTTTTATCCCTAGTTGACTCGTCTTTTCTTAGCGGAGGTAGGAAAGGTCGAGTGAGCCAAAGTTGGTACTCAGAGCTAAGTTTAGATTTTCGAGACCTTTGACTAACCAGAGGACTCCTTCTCGCGCTGTGGATTCGTAGTGGTTGAATAGAATTGCAAACCGCTTTTCTAGATAGGGTTTGACTTGACGGCAAATCAGCACGATTTTCAGCAGGAGACCGGTTGTTTGGGTTGCGCCCACGTTAGAAATTAGGTCTATGAACACAAAGTGGTTGGGGCGCTGAGGACTTTCGACTACCAGAAAGTTTAACAGTTGGCTGCAAGTTCTGATCATTAAGAAGTCTGTGAATTTTTGGGAGTCGCTTTGGGGAAAGGTGTTTCTTAGTTGTTTATAGAGTTTTTCGTTAAATTGCTGTTTGCCATAGGTTGAGTCGTTGGTGGTAGTAATCAGGTATTCGTATAAGTCATCTTTAAAGGCGCGGTAAGATTGGTTGTAGTTGGTATTGCTGAGAAAGCGGTGGGCAAAATTCCGATAGCTATCGGCTCCTTCAACTTTGCCAATGAATTGTTTGAGAGCGAAAAAGAGCTCGCTATCGTTCAAAAGAGTCGGGTTTTTAATGGGTTGTATAATTCTCCCGAAGGATACTGAGGTTTCTCTGCGAGCTATTTGGGATTTTCTCACTGCGTGAGCTACGTATTGGGAGAGATCGATTTCAAATTGCCGCTGATTTTCAGTTTGAATTTTTTTGATGGTTTTCTGATGTTCGGAGGGACTTCCTTCACTGAGTAAGCAGTGTTTATATAAGTATGGATACCGGGGAATTAATGTTCCTAAAGGCCTAGTTTGGGCTGTGTTGCTGTTGCTACTGCTGTTTGCTTCTCGGCTTTGGCTCATTACTTTTGCCAAGCGTTGTAGCGTTACGTACTGTTCAGTTTTGGTGAATTGTTTGACTAATTCGGGTAGCCCTCTTTTGCTACGGTTGCGTAAATACTTTGTGGGTGGGTTGGAGGGGATACATTCAAATAGACTGATTAATTCGGGGATAGCTGTATGCTTGGCGGGATAAGTTTGCCAACGGTTGATCAGGATGTGACAGCAGCGGTTGAGGATGAACTTAAATTCGTCTTCCGCGTTTTTGGAGGCGATCAGCTTTTCAAGAGCCGTCGCTATTTCGCGATTGGGATATCCCACACCTTCAATGAATAAACTGCGAAAGCGCTCTATGAGCTCCGCTGGTTGCTCTAACTGCACTTGGTCTAGCCAGTGGTTGTAGAGTAGTTGCTCTTCTGGATGGCTTTCTCGGTTGTAACCCTCTGTCAAAGTATTGTTCACTTGAAGTCACCTTCCCTCGCTTAGCTAGAATTTTTTAGCGCTATCTGCTTTGGGATTGCTGGGCGCTCGATCTTAGGTTAAGTTAATTATTATTTTTTTAACTCTAAACTAAGTCCTAATTTAAAGATTACACGAAGTGCTTGCTACTTTCAAGTAGGAGGGTTAAAAATTACTCTAAAATTTGTAAAGTTTGCATAAAAGTTGCGTAAATCTTCGCGTTTAGGTGACGGGGTGAGGGGGTCAAAGCCTTAGACGGGAGGTCAAACCCTTTTTGGAAGGTAAAACCGGGTGTTCAATGGTGACGCGCCTACTCCACAATCAAGGTTTTTGCAGATGCTAAGTACAAACACGGAGAGACAATAAATAAATGAGTCAGTGCAATCCCTACACTGAGAAATCAATAACACGATTATGGATGTATTAGAATAGTTAAGCTAAATAATTTTGAACTGTGAGTGTTGGTTATGGTTTGTCGCGTCACCCCCGCCCAATTAGCTGAAATTTTGGCTGTTCCACCGCCGGTACAGTCTGAAAGTGCGATCGCAACGGGTATAGCGACAGATACGCGGAATCTCAAGGGTGGTGAGGTGTTTGTGGCTTTGCGGGGAGAAAATTTTGACGGCCACAAATTTGTCGCTAAGGCGTTGGAATTGGGCGCGATCGCGGCTGTTGTCGATCGCACTTGGGAAAGCGATGGTTTAAAGCTCCCGCTATTACGGGTTGATGATACTTTAAAAGCTTATCAGGCGATCGCTCGTTGGTGGCGCGACCAATTTAATATTCCCGTAATTGCTGTCACCGGTTCTGTCGGCAAAACTACCACTAAAGAATTAATTGCAGCGGTTTTGACAACCAAGGGAAATGTCCTCAAAACTGAATTAAATTATAACAATGAAATCGGAGTCCCAAAAACTCTATTAGAACTTTCAGAGTCACATCAGTATGCTGTCATTGAAATGGGAATGCGGGGCCCTGGAGAAATTGCACTTTTGAGTCAAATTGCGCGGCCAACAATTGCAGTAATTACAAATGTGGGAACAGCGCATATTGGGCGGCTTGGTTCTAGAGAAGCAATTGCAAAAGCTAAGTGCGAATTATTAGCTGAAATGCCGAAGAACAGCCTAGCAATTCTTAATAGTGACAACGATCTATTAATGGCAACCGCTGCAAAAGTCTGGAAAGGTAAAACCATTGCTTACGGCTTAGATAAGGGCGATTTGTGTCCAGAATTTATTGATAATCAGACAATATCTCTCAATGGTATAAAGCTGCCTTTACCCTTACCTGGTCGTCACAATGCGGCAAATTATTTAGCAGCTTTAGCAGTAGCAAAGAGTTTGGGTGTAAGTTGGAAGTCTTTAAAGCGTGGTTTGTCGGTTGAATTACCGTCAGGAAGGGCTAAACGCTACGAGTTAGCTAATGATATTGTCATTCTGGATGAGACTTATAATGCAGGTTTAGAATCGATGACTGCGGCTTTGAAGCTATTAGCAGATACTCCCGGAAAGCGGCATATTGCAGTGTTGGGTACGATGAAGGAGTTGGGGAATCGATCGCTTGAGTTTCACAGACAAGTAGGCGCGCTGGCGCGGTATTTGAATCTTGATGCTTTATTTATTTTGGCAGATTTTGAGGAAGCTTCAGCAATCGCAAATGGCGCGGCTGGCTTGCCTTTTGTTGAACTAGGAGATATCACCCAAGTTGATGCGCGGGAGACGATGGCGAAGCGTTTGAAAGAGTTTATAAAATCTGGCGATCGCATCTTATTTAAAGCTTCCCATTCGGTTGAATTAAATCGCGTTGTAGAGCTGTTAACAGTTAACAGTTGACAGTTAACAATTACCAAAGGCGTGTTATGCTAAATCCAACTGAAATTAAGATGAAACAAATGAGAGCTATTGAAGTAACAGGAACAATTGATGAAAAAGGTCAAGTGTATCTCGACCAACCCATAGAAGGAGAAACCCCCAGTAGAGTGCGAATTATTGTACTATTCTCAGAAACTAAAGAAGAACTCGAAAATGACCCAGACGATACTCCCATAGAAGAAATCAAAGCTAGTCTCAGGATAGCCTTACAGGAAGCTAAAGAAGGAAAACGCATACCACTTTCTGAAATGTGGGAGGGAATTGATGCCGAAGGAATTACCTTTAGTTCAAATTGACCTGACCCCACAGTATCGGAGAAACCTGCGCGAATTATCAAAAAGATATCGTAATATCCGCACCGATATTCAGTCCATTATCGAGCAAATACAAGCGGGAGATTTTGTCGGAAACCGCATTTCCGGCGTGGGTGAAGATTATGTCATCTTGAAGGTAAGAGTTAAAAATAGTAATATCCAAAAAGGAACAAGTTCCGGGTATCGACTGATTTACCAAGTTGAATCATCGACAAGCATACTCCTATTAACTATTTACTCAAAATCTGACCGATAAGACATTAACAACAACGAAATTATCGCCATTTTATCAGAATTTTATGGAAGTGATTGATAGCAAATACAGGACTTAGGCATCACTCACGTTAACCGCCTGTCTGGCGGTTCATGTATCCCCTCGGAAGTACAGGTTGACAAAAAAATCAAAGTATGATATAAAACTTTAAAGAGTCTGAAGGGAGAATCAGTGTTTCACGAGCAGCCAAGCCATAAACACAGCAGGCAAAACCAGCCGACGGCGATCGCATTGCTGAAATAGATATTAGCCCCCCCGACAGACTAAAATAACTGCTACCATACCACTTGTCATGGTAGTAACTCTGCCCTCTCTGCACCACCGCCCTCTACTTTAAGCTAGAAAACAAATGGCTATAAAAATTGGTGATAACCCCGAAAAACAAAAAGCTCTAAACCTAGTGCTCAACCAAATCGAGCGCAGCTTTGGCAAAGGAGCGATCGTCCGCCTTGGAGACGCTACCCGGATGAGGGTAGAGACGATACCCAGCGGGGCGTTGACACTAGACATCGCCTTGGGCGGCGGATTGCCTAAAGGTCGAGTTATTGAAATCTATGGCCCAGAAAGTTCAGGTAAAACCACACTAGCGCTACACGCGATCGCAGAAGTGCAAAAATCAGGAGGTATCGCCGCCTTCGTAGATGCCGAACACGCCCTCGACCCCAGCTACGCCTCAGTCCTCGGCGTTGATATTGTCAATCTCCTCGTTTCCCAACCCGATACGGGCGAGATGGCCCTAGAAATCGTCGATCAGCTCGTCCGTTCCGTCGCCGTTGATATAGTTGTCGTTGACTCCGTAGCCGCCCTCGTACCCCGCGCCGAAATTGAAGGCGACATGGGCGACTCCCACATGGGTTTGCAAGCTCGACTAATGAGCCAAGCGCTTCGCAAAATCACTGGTAATATTGGCAAATCCGGCTGTACTGTTATTTTCCTCAACCAACTGCGGCAAAAAATCGGCATCACTTACGGAAACCCGGAAACGACAACGGGCGGTAACGCTCTCAAATTCTATGCCAGCGTGCGACTTGATATCCGTCGCATCCAAAGCCTCAAAAAAGGCACAGAAGAGTATGGCAACCGCGTCAAAGTCAAAGTCGCCAAAAATAAAGTTGCTCCTCCTTTCCGCATTGCGGAATTTGACATTGTATTTGGCAAAGGTATCTCTACTACAGGCTGTTTAGTTGATTTGGCTGAAGAAACTGGAATCATTACCAAAAAAGGTTCTTGGTACAGTTACAATGGCGACAACATCGGTCAAGGTCGGGAAACTACGATTAAATATACTGACGAAAATCCTGAGTTTAAAGCTCAAATTGAGCAGTTAGTGCGTCAAAAATTAGCCAGCGGAGCCGTTGTTTCGGCTAACTCTGTTGCTCCTATTGATGCAGAAGAAAATGAAGAGGCAGAAGATTTAGAAGAAGCTTAAGTCGTAGGGTGGGCGCGGTTACAATTTATCCTTTCCTTTGCGATAAAAAATATATTGTTGTGGCAGCGCCCACTCTATCTAAACCGATTAGAGAATAATCTAAGTCGTTACTAAAGACACAGAAGAATCCCGCAAAAAATTCAGTAATTCCCTATTCACAGTTTGGGGAGCTTCCTGTTGAATCCAGTGTCCACAATGAGGTACTAATTTTAACTGAAAAGGAGCGGCAATTAACCGATCTAAACCTTCAGTGAGTTTCTTACTCAAAAAAGCATCATCTTCTCCCCATAAAACCAAAGTTGGTGCAGTTATCAAATCAGTCTTCTGACCCCAATTCCAGGCCAAATGATTAAATAATTGCCGATAATAATTGAGGGCCGCCCCCAAAACTCCAGGCTTTTCTAAAGCAGTCTGATAAATCTTCGTTTCTTCAGCGCTAAAAGCACCTTTACGAACTGCTTGACCTTGCAAAGCAGCTTTGACAAAATCTTTTAAATTCTGCTGGATTAACCACTCTGGGATGCCTGGAATCTGGAAAGCAAAAATATACCAACTGCGGCGAATTTGATCCAGGTTACTAGCCATTTCTTGGACAAAACGCTGGGGATGTGGCGCGTTTAAAATTGCTAAGCGGTTGAGGTAGTGGGGGAATTTTTGAGCTAAGTGCCACGCGATCGCACCTCCCCAATCATGACCGACTACGTGAGCTTTTACATACCCCAAACGGTCAATTAAACCCCGAATATCAGCGCTGAGGGTATCTAAATCATAACCGCTCTCAGGCTTGTCTGAATCATTGTAGCCTCGTAAATCCGGTACTACAACTTTGAAATGACGCGCTAAGGCCGGAATTTGATAGCGCCAAGAATACCAAAACTCTGGAAACCCATGTAGGAGTAAAACTAGCTCCCCCTGACCTTGAGTAACGCAGTGCAACCGGATGTTATTCGTTTCAACAAAAAAATGTTCCCAATCAGACTCTAAAAGCGTCATAGCCTGCAAGTTAATCCAAATACTAGGAGCCGAGACCCTCACAGCGATCGCGCAGGTGGGCTACCCAATGTTTAATGTCTTTATCGTCCATCTTTAGACTAACATTTTGGGCATCCAATCCTGCTGCGATCGGGCATGGTACTTCTGCTCAAAACTTTCAACCCCTTGACCTCCCACTGACTAAACTCGCTGGGCCGCCGTTGGAACAGCTTCAGAAGGTTGAATTTGGTACTTCACCAGGTTTGCTAGTTCCTGTAGCTGGCTGATGGCTTCAGCGCCCTCCAGCTTCATTAATTCGCGGTCATCACGCATCTCCGTCCAAGTAATCCCATAATCCGATACTAAAAACCGAATTAAGTGATTATCCGCCAAGCTGACCATAAACGAGGCGCTATTCATTTGACCCCCGCAAGTGTAGCAGGATGCCAAATAACCTCGCTTCTCCAGCACGATCGCCAAGGCTTGAAGGTTCATCACCAAGTCTTGTACGAATTTGCGGTGTTGCTCTGCAAGTCTCAGAAACACAGTTGTCCTCCTATCACCACACCTTAATTTTAAGACCCAATTTTATATTTTTTTAAGAATTGGGTTTTAGGTGTATGCTTACTATAACTTCACTATGCTGAATAAATCATCTGGGTAATGACTCCTTCGGCTTGGTTGTCTTAGGTTAACTGACTAACAATCTAAGCAAAGTATCAACAGCAACATTAGCAACATTTAGCCCAACCCCTCTAGTTTCATGGACTCAAGAGATAAAGGCCTAGTTCCTGAACGAGGTTGAGATCGGTTTGGAAATGCTAGAGATACAAATATCTAATAGCAGCAATAAATCCTTGTTATCGCAACCGTCAAGACGGTTACGACACTCGCTCATTGCTGAAGCCGGCTGATGCTAATGCAGATTGTATCAAGAATTTGGAGACTTGGTATCAGTTGACTTCCCACCAGCCAAAGGAAGGGCCGACAAATCGTACTGTCACCCAGCCAGCAATCAGGAGCCCAATGCCGAGCCAGCTTATCCTAGTCGTCCACTTGATAAAACTTTCACTTTGGCCTTTAGTAATTGGTAGCCAGGAAAGGATTGGTTGTTCTTTGCCGTAGTCCTCTTTGAGAGCTTCTTTACGACGTTTGGATTCGCCCATAATTTTTGTAGGTAATTTTAGATTGCAACTGAAATTACATTATATGGGAAGGGGGAAAGAGAAATTAATTAGCCCTCATAAGCATTACCACAGCTTGAGCTAATTGGTTTGGCTCAATGGGTTTTGTAATATGCCGTTGAAATCCAACGGTTAAGGCACGCTGTTCGTCTACCTCTCCAGCATAGGCAGTCAGCGCGATCGCGGGAATCTGCCCACCCTTTTCAGGAGATAGAGTTCGCACCAGTTGCAGAAGCGTGTAGCCATCAATTTCTGGCATACCGATATCACTGATTAAAATATCGGGTTGAAAGGATTCCAAAGCCGTGAAAACTTCCGCAGCAGATGAAACGGTCATAACCTCTGCTCCGTACTCTGTGAGGATTACTATCAGCAACTCACGGGCATCCGGGTCATCGTCAACAGTCAAGACTCGAATTCCAGTCAAGTCAGGTTCTTGCTCGAATAATTTGTTGGTCTGATTCGATTCTGGTGCAAGATTTAACAAGGGCAATCTGACAGTAAAAGTAGCTCCATATCCTTCACCCGGACTATCGGCAGAGATCGTTCCTCCATGAGCCTCAACCAAGTGTCGCACGATCGCCAATCCCAACCCCAATCCTCCATACTTGCGAGTAATTGAAACATCTTCCTGGCGAAACGACTCAAAAATATATGGGAGAAAAGCAGGGTTAATGCCTTTGCCCGTGTCGCTCACAATAATATGGGCGTTATCTTTAACTCGCTCTATTCGGATTTCTACCCGTCCTCCGTTGGGGGTAAATTTGATGGCGTTAGACAGTAAGTTCCAAACTATTTGCTGAAGGCGGGTGGAATCCCCAGCAACTTGCCCAATATTTGGCACTACCGAATGTAACAGAATTGATTTAGAAACTGCTGCTGTTCTGACTGTATCGATCGCAGATTCAATCACAAATACCAGATTGACTGGAGTAGTATCCATGCTGAGTTTACCGCGCAGAATCTTAGCAACATCCAGCAAGTCATCAATCAGTTGGCATTGTAATTTGGCATTGCGTTCAATAGTAGCTAAGGCTTCAGCAGTTTTGATTTCATCGAATTTGCGAGTTTGTAGCAGTTTTGTCCAGCCCAGGATGGGATTGAGGGGCGATCGCAATTCGTGAGACAAAATTGCTAAAAACTCATCTTTGATGCAGTTAGCGCGTTCTGCGGCTTCCCGTGCGGTTTGTTCTAAGTGCAATAGGCGATCGCGTTCTACTTCTAGTTGTTTTTGCGCTTCAATATCAGTTGCAGTGCCAAACCATTTAACAATTTGACCTTGCTCATTTTTTTGCCCAATTGCTTGGTGTAGATGCCAGCGATACACTCCATCTGCTCGCCGCATCCGACCTTCAGCTTGATAAGAAGTACCTTGTTCTACTGCTTCCGTCCACTTTTGAAACAAAGCGGGTAAATCTTCTGAATGGACAACCCGTTCCCATCCATTTGTGTGAACTTGTTCCAGCGTTAACCCTGTGAAATCAGACCAGCGTTGATTGACATCCAGTAACGCTCCTTCGGCGTTAGCTGTCCAGACCAATTGTGGAATTAATTCTGCTAAACACCGATAGCGTTCCTCGCTTTGGCGTAATGCTTTCTCTGTCTGTTTGCGATCGCTAATATCTTTGAAGAGGATAGCAACTTTGCGGCTCTCTGGCTCCCCAACACGGAAGGCGGAAACATCAAACCATCGGTTCATCACTTCAGAGCCATTTTCAAAGCGGGCAGGTTTCCCTGTCAACGCGACGTTACCGTAAATCTCAAACCAATGATGTTCCAGAGTTGGAAGAAGCTGACGCGCCGTTTTACCCTGTGCTTGTTTGAGTCCCGTTTGTTGCTCAAATACCGGATTAATTTCCAAGAAGCGGTAATCGATAGGTCTATCGTCTTCGTCAAACAGCATTTCGATGACACAAAAGCCTTCATTCATAGACTCAAATAGAGTACGATAGCGCTCCTCAGATTGACGTAAGACTTCCTCTGCCTGTTTACGATCTTCAATGTCGGTATTTGTGCCAAACCAGCAGACAATATTGCCATCCTCGTCTTTGATGGGGATGGCACGGGACAGAAACCAGCGATAAGTGCCATCTTTAGCCCGTAGAGGAAAGATATCTTCCCATGTCGTGCCTGTTTCAAAGCAGCTACGGATATATTCAACCACGCGATCGACATGATCGGGGTGGTGTACTTTCTGCCAGCCCCACCCCTGCATTTCTTCTAACGTGGTACCCGTGTAATCGAACCAACGACGGTTATACCAGAAGATGCCGCCGCTGGGGTTTGCCATCCAGGCAAATTGTGACATATTGTCTGCCAAGGTGCGAAAGCGCTCTTCGCTTTCCCGCAACAGGAGTTCTGTCTGCATACGCTCAGTAATCTCTTGGCATACTGTGCTGATGCCAATTACGCGATCGTCATGCTTGAGGGGTAAAAAGTGTTCTAACCAGATGCGCGGTACACCTGGCTGGGCCGGGGTTTCCCCCCGGATTTCCACATTGAGCAGCGGTTCTCCGGTTTCTAGAATAGGACGCAGGATTGCCTCTGCGGCATCAGCTAGATTTGGCAACAACTCACGAATCGTGCGACCAAGATGAGCTTCAATGGAATAACCATTGATCTCTGCTAGTCGCTGATTAACTTGGACAAACCGCAGTTGGGCATCTAAGACAGCTAAACCAATGGGAGCGTTTTGATAAATGGCTTCAATTTCAGCTAATTGCTGTTGCAGTTGTATCCGCCCTTCCTGAAGTTCTACTTCGGTTTGTTTGCGATCGGTGATATCTTCAGCAATGCCTGTAAACCGATAAATGTCTCCTGCTCGATCTCGAAGCGGAAAGCAGCGATCGCGAACCCAGCGAATATTGCCATCTGCTAAGACAATACGGTATTCTTCATCAAATTTGCCTGCGGCTGCTTTTTCTTGAAACGCTCTGTTAGCCCCTTCACGATCGTCTGGATAAATATGATTGACCCATACCTGTTGATCTTCATATAATTCTTGTGGATTCCATCCCCAGAGGTGTTGATAGGCAGGACTGACATAGGAGACTCGGTTTTCCGGTATCTCTTTGATCCAGAACACGGCATTAATATTCTCGGCAAGCTGACGGAAGCGTTCCTCACTATGCTGCAAAGCTTCGATCGCTCGTTTGCGCTCTGTGATATCGAGATCGATGCCGGTCATCCGCATCGGTTGCCCATTTTGGTCATAAAGCACTTTGCCCTGGGTCATTGCCCACCGAATGTTGCCGTTGGGGTAGACTATCCGAAATTCAATATCATAGTTTTCCCCAGTCGCGATCGCACGCTCGACGGCTGACTGGACGCGATCGCGATCGTTGGGATGCAGTCGAGCCACAAACATCTCGAAGGAGCCATCAAACTCTCCTGGTTCCAGTCCAAATAAGGCTTCTAGATTATCTGACCAGGTAATTTTTCCCGTCTGGAGATTCCAGTTCCACGTTCCCATGCGAGAGGCTTTCAGTGCCACTTGTAGGCGTTCTTCGCTCTCTTTTAGTGCTACTTCTAGCTGCTGGCGTTCCGCTAATTCATGCTGTGCTTGCTGATAAAGTTCTGCCTGCCTTAGTGCGATGCCCACCTGGATTGACAGTTGTTTAAGTAAGTCAATCTCTAAAGGCTGCCACGTTCGAGAGGTAGCACAGTGATGAGCAATCAGCCACCCCCAAAACTGGTAGCCGTGTAGGATTGGTACAACTAGATTGGCTTTGACTTGAAAGTCAGGGAGGCAGGGATCGTAAATTGTGGAGGAGAGTAGCGATCGCCATTGTTCCCTCACTGATTCTGCAATTACCTTCCCGTTGCCATTCGGTTCCAATCGCAAAACCAGGACGCGATCGGCGTGCAGAAATTGTCGCACTTCTGTCACCGTTGTTTGCAGAATTTGGTCTAAATCCAGTGATTGGGAAATTTGCTGGGTAATCTGTGCGACTAGGTGTTCTCGATCGATCCGCTGTTGCAGTTGGGTACGTAGCTGTACTGTTTCAATTGCTCTATTGACTGCTAGATGTAACCCTTCCTCAGTCATTTGCTCCTCGATCAGATAATCTTGTGCGCCTGCTTTCATTGCTTGAACGGCGATCGCTTCATTGCCCTTTCTAGTCATCACAATTACAGGCAAACCGAACCTTTGTTTCGAGGGTTGTAGCTTGCTTAGAAAGTCCATTCCATCCATGTCTGGCAAGCGATAATTAAGCAAAACGGCATCTAGTTGTTGTTGCTGCCAGAGGTCTAATCCTTGTTGTCCTAGCCCTGCTTCCAGGATGGTGTAGTCATACTCGCGATCGCACAGCAGATATCCCCGATAGAGTTCTCGAGCTTTAGAAGAGTCATCGACAATTAAGATGGTGCGCGAAGCTCGATTCATGGTCAGTTTTCCGTGCGATCGGGGAGTATTTTTACTTTAAGCTTGAGTTAGCCAAGTTGTGTCTAAATAGTCAATTCGAGCGAAGGGGCTAAGGGCGGCTAAAACTTGATTGCCATAGCTACGATGGAGCACGCGACTATCAAAAAGAGCAACAACCCCTTGACGCTCCCTCACAGGCGCGATCGCCCTCTGCAACTCATTAAGGGCCTCTGGTAATAGGTACTGGCGAAACCAATCTTTCCGCTGTTCTTTGTAATAAGCTACTCGCGCCGCTACTAGGGGATTTTCCAAGGAAGGTAAAGGCAAAGTTGCGATCGCCAGCAAGTAAGGCGCAGGCAATTTCCCCTGATTTTCGCGCCAAAATTCCCACCCAGTCACCAAAATCCCATTCTCATCTAAATCGGTTTTTTCTACCTGCACTCTAGAACCAAATTCAGAAGCAAAAATCGCACCCACCTGAGCCTTCAAGGGCACATCTCCAATCAGCAACACCGCTAACCCCGGAACCGATGCGCTCATACATAGTATTGTGCGGATTTCCTGAATCACAGCCCCCTGAAATTGCGGTGTATTCGGCATGGGTAGCCGATCGGGGACGTAAAGTTGAATTAGTTCGTTGTGGCGATCGGGCGAAAATTTGACGCAGGTAATGTCTGGAAGACCTACTGCTTGCCGATAAATCAAAGCTTTTGGCTCTAAATCCAAGGCCCCACCAATTAAAACTACTGGTTGCTGTGGCCAGATTTTGCTCAAAACTGTAGCAACTTCAACGGGAGCGCAGTATAGGGAAAATGAGCCTTGCGATCGCGAAATTTCCGCCCACTTGAGTTGACCCCCACTTTGCCACTGCTGCCAAAAATTGCTCCAAGGAGTTTGGGGATGGAAGGATGAGGGAGATGGGGAGG
>NZ_JARFTR010000207.1 GCF_029167235.1 Kamptonema sp. UHCC 0994
GCAATTTCTATTTCTTTGAGAACTTATGTAACGCCGCCCTCTGGGCGGTAAATTACCGCCCAGAGGGCGGCGTTACATCAGTTTAGCGGTTGCTATAACTCAAATTCTTCACGTTCTTCATCGGTGTCGAAATCAATCTTTGCTCCTTGCACGTAGCGTAGAGCCTCCACTTGTTCCGCCAGGGTTTCTACTGTCGGTGCTTGAAATAAGCTCTTCAAAGATAGTTCTACACCGAGGGTTTCTTGCAAACGAGAAATAACTCGGATTGCTAACAATGAATGTCCGCCTAAATCAAAGAAGTTGTTACGAATACCAACTCGTTCTATCCTTAAAATCTCAGCCCAAACTTGAGCTAATTCTTGTTCTATAGGTGTACGAGGAGCAACGTAGTTTAATTCTAGTTCTAGGTGATTTTGGATCGGATTTGGCAATGCCCGACGGTCGATTTTGCCATTAGGAGTTAACGGCATTTCGCCTAAGAAGACGAAAGTTGGGGGCACCATGTAGTCAGGTAGTTTTGATTTCAAAAAGCTCCGCAATTGCGGGATTAACTTATTGGATAATTTCTTCAGAGAGGGATTGGTTGCATAGCGGTTTAGAGGTAAGGTGGTTCTTCTTGCTTCTGGGGGAGGAGCGATTTTCAGCGCTGGGGATTTCTCTGAGGTACGTCGTTGAAAAATTGCCTCAAAGTGGCCATTTTTACTGCTGATGTCTGACCATTGTAGATTTACCGTATAGGGTAAACTCTCTTCTAAAGCCCACAAACTTTCGGGATGAATACCAGGGGGGATATTCTCTAAGGCAGCAGTTAAGTCTCCTACTGTTGGTAAATTATCCTGATTTCTGAGCAATTTTAGAGCTTGTACTTCTTTCTGAAGCCGACTGTTAGGAACTCTTTTGATGCAATACAAATCTGGCTGATTTTCCTCCAGAATTTTTTGTACTGCTTCGAGAGTTAATTGTTCATCTTGCCAATCATGCCAGGTTGGTTCTACCACTGTTTGGGATTCTGGCTCGATGTATAGGAATACATCGTAGTGAACTTGAGTTGTTTCATTGAGAATGTGACCTCGGCGCAGTTGAAATTCAACTCGACCGATCGCGGGAATCTGCTCTTCTAGGGCGTAAAAGAATCCCGGATCGATCATCAGTTCTTCTTCATTGGCAATGCGATATTCTAGGGCTTTTTTGAATTCTTCCAGAGGCATTAAGGCAGGCGATCGCTTCAAAAGGTCGGCTACATGACAGGCAGCTAATAGCCCATAACCTTGCACGTCTCCCACATAAAGACATCCTCCGGCTTTGACAGTCTTTACCGCATTTTCTAGCACTCGCCACAGATAGTTAATATCGGGTAAATGCTGACTGACAGAATTCATAATTACGGTGTCAAAAGAGGCTATTTCACTCTCGTCTAATTTGTCAGCTTCTCGGCAAGCGAGAGCAACCTGGCTTAGGTTCACTTCAGGACTTTTGACGGTTTTTCCTAGTTCCTGAATTACTAATTCTGCGTAATCTGTTCCTAAGAAATAGCTACAGTGAGGCGCAACTCTCAATAATATCTGACCGCAGCCGCAGCCAATTTCCATCGCGCGATCTGGTTTTAAGCTAAGAATCCGATCGACGGTGGGATTTAACCATTGTTTGACTTGTTCTTCTAAAGCGTCCATTTCATCAGCTTTAGTCAGCTTTGCTAAGTCATCTAACTGCCAATCCGAGTCGGCGTTTTCGATCAGAACTTGTGAGAGTCCCAGAAACAAAAAGGCAACATCATCTAATTGAGAGTTGGGCGATTTCCAATCTTTTGATTTCTGGTTAGAGAGATTTTCATACCCAGATTTGTAGAGGTCATCCCATTTTTGATGCCATTCTGCTACTTGTTCGCTACTAGCATCAACTCCGGTTTCTGGATCGGCGATCGCGCTGAGATCCCCCGGTACCACATAGGCGACTAAAGCTTTCTCGCCAGGGACATCTTCGCGGGCTACTACTGCATTTTCTTGGACGGCGGGATATTGAGCTAAAACTGATTCGATCTCGCCTAGTTCAATGCGGAATCCGCGAACTTTTACTTGATTATCAATCCTGCCTAAATATTCGATATTGCCATCAGGTAAATAGCGGGCTAAATCTCCAGTTTTATAAAGGCGATCGCTACTTTGATTGCTAAAGGGATTAGCAATAAACTTTTCGGCTGTTAATTCGGGCCGATTCAGGTATTCCCTCGCTAAACCTGCACCGCCAAGGTGCAATTCCCCAGCTACGCCGATGGGGACTGGTTGTAAGTGAGAGTCGAGAATATAAGTTTGGGTATTGGCAATTGGCCTGCCAATTGATGGCGGTTGTTTTGCTCCTTTTTCGACTAAGGTAAAGGTTGAATAGGTGGTGTCTTCCGAAGGGCCGTAGAGGTTAAATAGCTGTTCGATACTCCCAGTTTCATACAGCCGTTGCGCTAATGTTTGAGAAAGGGGTTCTCCTGCTAAGTTGACTGTTTTTACATTGGCAGGGATACCGATTCTGACTAATTCTGCGATCGCAGAGGGAACTGTATTCACCAATGTAACTGCTTTGACGGCCGGTAAGCTAGGCAGGTGCAAGGCATTCTCTGCGACGATGACTTTGCCACCGCAGCTTAGAGGTACAAATATCTCAAATACTGAGAGGTCAAAGCAGATAGAAGTTGAGGCTAAAACTCCTGCTAGTTGTTGGGGTGAAAATACGCTTCTGGCCCAGTCAATAAAGGCAATGGGACTATGATGTTCGATCGCAACACCTTTAGGTCGGCCTGTGGAACCGGAGGTGTAGAGTAAGTAAACTAAGTTAGCGGGCGAACTCTGGTTTGTGGGGTTATTCTGGTTGTAGGATGCGATCGTTGGCCAGTCGCGATCGAGGCAAATGCGATTTGCCGCCGATGCCGGCAATTCTGCTAGCAATTTTTCCTCAGTTAAGAGCACAGAAATTTGTGCATCTTGGAACATGAATTCTAGCCGATCTTGAGGATAGGCTGGATCTAAGGGTACGTAAGCACCGCCTGCTTTTAAAATTCCTAACAATCCTATTAACATTTCTAGGGAACGATTGACGCAGATCCCCACTAGCACTTCCGGCCCTACTCCTAATGTTTGTAAATAGTGTGCCAGTTGATTAGCTTTGACGTTTAATTCCCGATAAGTGAGTTGTTGGTCGTCAAAGATTGCAGCTACGGCTTCCGGGGTGCGTTCTACCTGCGCTTCAAATAATTGGTGAACGCATTGAACTTTCGGTAGTTCTTTCTGAGTCTGATTCCAAGCTGTCAAGATTTGAGCTTTTTCATCGCTCGGTAAAATCGGAAGTTCGTAGATTTTTTGCTGGGTATCGGTGGCAATTCCTGCTAGTAAAGTTTCAAATTCTTCCAGGCGACGGCGGATCGTTTCAGCCGTAAATAAATCAGTATTATACTGACATTCTAAAATCAGTTTGTCGCCCAAATCTACAGCATTGATGAACATCTCAAAATTCTCAGAAATTCTGGGATTTGAGAAAAATTCTGCCTCTAAACCATCAAACTGAAGGCTATTACCCTTTAGAGGTTGATCGATATTAAAAATCACCGAGACGAGGGGAATTCGGCTGGGATCTCGCGGCAGATTTAATTGTTTAAGGACGCTACCAAAGGTCATTTGTTGGTGTTCGTAAGCGTCTAAAATAGCGGCTCTTCGCTGTCGTAGGTAATCGCTAAAGGGTCGATCTGGTTCAATTTCGGTTCGCAGTGGTAGTAAATTTACGCAATGACCTACCAGTTGGTTTTTCTCAGCAAATAGTTGACCTGCGGTCGGCATTCCTACTACTAAGTCTGTTTGTCCCGATATCCGGTAGAGAAAGATTTCAAAGGCCGCGAACACGGTATTTACGAAACTACATCCGAGTTTTGCACCTGCGCGTTTAAGCGGTGTCACAACAGAGGCATTAATTTCCCAATCTTCCCGTAAAGAGTTGTAACTTCGGAAAGGAGGTCGCGATCGATCTATGGGAAGATTGAGGACGGGAACTTGATTAGCAAACTTTTCTATCCAGTAGTTTTCAGCGGCGCGAACTTCTGAGGAATTTTCTTGTTGCTGCTGTAATAATGCGTATTCGCTGAAGCGTTCGGGTACGGGTAAATTAGGGGAAATACCTTGTTTTAAGGCTGAATAAATTGCGGCTAAATCTGGGATCATTACCCCCCATGACCAACCATCGCAGATAATGTGGTGAGCAGTAATTGTTGTCAGGTGTTCTTCGGCTTGCAATTTGATAATTTGCACGCGCAATAGGGGGCCATGTTCGAGATTGAAAGGTTGCTCAACGGCTTGTCGCCGCAGTGCTGCAAGTTGGGTTTCTCGCTCTTTTTCGCTTAATTTTGATAAGTCAATTAAGGGAATTTCCAGGTTGAGAGATTCTGTGATACAAAGGGTGGAGCCATCGGCACTTAAGGTAGTCCGTAGCGCTTCGTGTCTTTGCACAATTTCTTGAAAGGAAGAACGGAGTATTTCTAGATTGAGGGGGCCGCGTAACCGCAGGGATTGGGATTCATTAAAGGCACAATTGGCTTCATCTCCCATTTGTACGGATAGCCAAATTTCTTTTTGTGCTTCTGTTGCCGGTGCTGTCAGCAAGATTTCACCGCTAGCAAATGGATCGAACTCGACGGCGGTTTCCTTGAATTGTGAATTTAATAACTCGTTATTCATTTCTCAACTTTCAATGAATTGGCAAAGCGATCGAACATTTCTGTGTTTATTGTAGTGGAGATTTAAAAATATCTCCACTAGCCGTTAGCTATCTTGTCCCACTCAACCTTTCACTAGCCGTCATTAAAGAGCCCAAAACTGTTAAATAAGCCTCGATCATTCTCGATCTGATCGGATATTTTTTTCTCCGACCAGTCACGCATTCGTTGATGAAAAAATCCCAGTTGGATTGACAAAGCTGATCGAAGGCGACTGAAATTGTGACTGTTAGCGATCGCGCAGTATGATACCAACCACAGGGAATAAACATGGTTTCACCGGCTGAGATGATGACAGTCGTTGGGGTTGCTTGAGCAAAAAGTGGGTATTTTTTAAGATCGGGATTGTGGTGATTCTCAATGTCAGATAACCAAGGAGAGTCTTTCCGAGGGTAAAGATAAGGCTGCTGCTCTGGTGGAAATAGTGTAAATTCCTTTTCACCATACACTTGGCTAATAAACGCATACAAACCTAGGTAATCATAATGTAGGTAAGGAAATTCTCCGCCTGGCCCCCCAAAAAAAATTTCTAAATCATATAAACTATTCAAGCATACGCTAGGGATTAAGGGATTAGAAGTGCGATCGGGGATAGTAATGCTAGGTCTAGGAGTCACATAAGGTACTAATTCTGCAAATTCTTTGCGTAAGTCCATCTTCAAAGGATAAGGAGCGGGGTTGTCTTTGGTTGAATTGACCAAGAGATCCATCAAGTCCGCAACATTGTAAGGTTTATCCCCAAGAACAATGATTCTGTCAGCAAAGTTTTCTTTGAAAAATTCCGGTGTAAACTCTGTTGTTGCTCGCCAATCTTTTGAAAGATCCGTAATAATTACGGGTTTATTCGGATTGCGGTATTCGTCCACAAATTCTTGATGAGTTAGACCACTGCGGCGATCTACCTGCAATTTTTGTGTGGTTGTAGTCATGGTGATTTTTTCTTCCTTGTGGTGTTGTCTTATCTAGTAAAGAGTTTTTCTGGTTGAGGATTGGTCGAGAACAGGAACTGAGAACAGCAAGGGATAAACTGTGCGTTTACAGTTGTAACAGTCTAGGGAGTATAGACGCTTTCAATATGCCATACTGACAGTAACATAGTTAAAATGGCTGTGTAAAGATAGACTGAGGAGAAAAGTTCCTGCTCGCAGGCGATCGGGCTAATATTTTCTAGATGGATTTTTCTATTTACTTATGTCTAGCTCCCAAGAGCGCTGGTGATGAAAATATCTGGAATGCACCTACGACAACTATTATAGCGCTCTGTCTTTTGTTGGCAATACTTTTATGTACTAGATTCGATTTCAATAACAGCTTTACTCACTCTTTACAATGCGCCATATTCCTTAACAAAATCAACATATTTCTTACCTGTTGAGTGTTAACAATTCTTAACTCCAGCTATTCTTTTTAATTGATAATAACTACTTGACGATAAAAGAGTTATGTACAAGTCTTATTTCCTTAGCTTTTCTAATAACTGCTTCTATTATCTTCTTAAGATTGGCTTGGTGACTGGATTTTGTCTGAGTTAAACTCTCATATCATGTCCGGCAAATTACTTACGATCTGTCATTGCGAGCGAAGCGAAGCAATCGCCTAGTCTCTGCGATTGCTTCGGGCTTAGTTTGCTTCGCTGCGCTCGCAACACCCTCAGATTGCTTCGGAAGCCTCGCAACTGCGCTTCGCTTGGCTCGCAATGACAAGTATTTAACCGGACATGATATCACCTACTGAAAATACCCTCATCAAAACAAAATACCCCCACCTCGAAAGGTGAAGGTATTTAACTTAATGGAACTGGGCAGAATCGAACTGCCGTCCAAAGCGGGTATTAGCTTCCCGATCGCTCACAGGTTTAGCCTATCTGATCCTTTAGGCGGGAACTATCCATTGTCCCGGATTGTGGGATGCTCTGGTAAATTCTTTCCAAGATTAGCCTACCAGAGGAAACTAATTAGGGCATCCGTTGGGGTTTTGTCTGTAATCCTTAACGGAGTCAAACTACAGACGCTCGAACCGTGTTATGGGTTATTAAGCAGCTACAGTAGCGGCTTTACGAGCAAAGGGTACAATGTTGTTTGCACTTATTGTTTGTTGAGCCCGGTATTTCCGAGAGAAGACTCACTCTCGACCTGCATCACGGAGTAGCGTTCGCCACCCTGTCGAAACCATTACAGCCCCTTGTTTGCATATATCCATCATAGACAAGTTTTTTTGTCAAGTCAAGGGCAAACTACTGCAAATGCAAAAATTTATCCAATGCAGCCACAACCGCAGGCGGCCAGCGGCGGATGGTTGCCACCCAATTTAGGTCTTTATAACGACCATCAAGCCCAACAGCCGCCACCCAATTACTCTCAGCTTCTCCATGCTGTCCCGTTTCCCAAAGGGCCGCAGTTAATGCTGCTCGCATATCAGCAAATTTCGGGTATCGGCGCACTAAATTTTTCATTGTGGTGATGGCTTCAGCAGTTTCGCCAGTTTGGTAAAGAGCGAGGGCGTAATTAGCACGGGCAAAGGCGTATTCGGGAGCTAAGTCAGCAGCTTTGCGGTAGTCTGCGATCGCCTTTTCCCAATCTCCTAAACCCGCCTCTGCATTCCCTCGATTATTGTAAGCGGCTGGATCTTCGGGGTCTAATTCCAGTACATGATTATAAGATGCGATCGCCTCTGACCATCGCCCCAAACCTTCTAAAGCCGTACCGCGATTCAAATAAGGATCGGGAGCATCAGGAGCTAATTCACTCGCTTTTTCATAGTCTGAAAGCGCCTCTTCTAGCTTATTTTGACTTACCCTAGAATTGCCGCGATTGCTCCAAGCTGGCGCAATTTCTGGGAACTTGTCAATAATCTGCGTCCAGAAACCTTCAGCATTAACAAAATTTCCCTCATTTGTAGCACTAAAAGCCTTTTGTACCAATTCCCCCAATTCTTCCTGGGGATTAGCTGTCTCTGGTGTTGAGGAAAGCGCGATCGCGTGAGTTAAATTACTAAACCAAGTGACCGCGATCACTAACGAAATAGTTAAAGATGTCAAAATTAAACGAATCATAGCGAGCTCAGAAGTTCAATTTTACTTTACTTAATTATTAACTTAAATTGTCTACAATTTGGGTTTTTATATAATTCAAACTTAGCTACACTATATTCAGCATTTACTATCGGCAATTAGAGAGTAAGATCGCGCTACTGCGATCGAGACTCCCAGCCGCGTTCTCATCCGCTTCAATCTCGCTTGGCGCTTAAGGTTATTTTCTAACTCTCATCAGCCTTGCTATAGATTGAAAAACATCACAAGTATAGCCCGCCGCGCACGCAGGCGTACCTCAAAAAATTTATGAACAGCAATTTAACTTCTGTCAAGCAATTAGCTTACAGAACAGTATTTATCTATGCCTTTTTCAGTAGCCTGTGGATTCTAATTTCCGATATGCTACTGAGAATTCTGACTAATAGCTCGGTTTTTTTTACTAATCTACACACCGTTAAAGGGTGGGCTTTCGTTTTAGTTACCAGCACCTTTCTCTATGCTCTCATTCGCCGAAATTTACACTCACTCCAAGAAAGTTACCATCTTTTAGAGGCAATCATTGAAGGCACAACAGATGCTATCTTTGTTAAAGACATTCAAGGGCGCTATCTGATGGTAAACTCTACAAGTGCTCAGATATTGGGAAGACCAAAATCGGAAATTTTAGGCAAAGACGATCGAAATTTCTTTTCACCAGAAATTGCCAGCCAATACATGGAAAATGACCGCTTAGTTATTACTGCGGGCGAGACTCAAACTGTGGAAGAATTTGGGATGATCGATAATATCAAGCGATTTTACCTTGCCACAAAATACCTCTGCCGGGACAAAAGTGGCAAGATAATTGGCTTAATTGGCATCTCGCGAGATATCACCGATCGCAAACAGGCAGCAGCAGCATTACAAGAAACAAAAGAAAAATTAGAAGCGGTTGTTTATGCCTCACCCTTAGCTATTTTTGTACTCGATCGCGAAGATCGAGTTAAGATGTGGAACCCTGCGGCAGAGAGAATTTTCGGCTGGCGAGAAGCAGAGGTGTTAAACTGCCCCCTTCCCGTTATTCCACCTGATAAACAGGAAGAATTTCGGACTTTGCGCGATCGCGTCTTCCAAGGCGACTCCCTAGCGAATCTGGAGGTTAAACGCCAGAGACGAAACGGATCTCTAGTCGATATTGCTCTTTCCCTAGCGCCTCTGTACGATATTAACGGTCAAATTAACAGCACTCTGGCTGTTGTCGCTGACATCAGCGATCGCAAATATGCAGAGTCAGAGCGCGATCGCTTAATCGAGGAACTTCGACAACAAACCGAAGATTTGACTGCACTCAGTATTGTTACGGGTAACAGCATCAGTACCTTGAAACTGGAAGAATTGCTGAACGTACTGTTAGAAAGAATTGTAACAGTAATGAAGGCTGACAGAGCGACGATTTTGTTACCAGGGGAAGGGGAAGCACCTACTACGCTATGTATACGCGCCAGCATCGGAGTTGAGGCGGGAATAGGCGATCGCACCACAGTCCCCATCGGAGAAGGCTTTCCCGGCATCATCGCCGCCACTACAAAACCGCTATATATAGAAGATGCTCAAACTGACGGGCGGGTATGCAGCGAGTATATTCAAGATTGCGGAATTCGCACTATGTTGGGCGTACCCCTCAAGCGCTACGACACTTTAGTAGGAGTCCTTCATGTAGATTGGTGCCACATTCATCCCTACAGCGATCGCGAACTACACCTATTAGAAATTACCGCCGAACGCTGTGCAATGGCAATACTCAACGCCCAGCTATATGAACAAACCAAAGAATTACAAGAGCGCCTTCAATTGCAAATTGAGCGGATGCCAATAGGATATATTTTCACCGATCCAGAATCCCGCATTCAAGAGTGGAATCCTGCCGCCGAAACAATATTTGGCTTTAGCAAAGAAGAAGTTTTAGGTAGACATTACGAGATCATCGTCCCTCCAGAAGTTCGCAGCGAGATCGGAGATATTTTTCAGCAGCTATTTCAAAACGAACATACGAAGCAAAATGTTAATGAAAACCTCACTAAAAAAGGTGAAATCATCACCTGCGACTGGCAAAATACAACGATAAAAAAAGAAGACGGCGCGGTAATTGGAGTGTTGTCAATGGTGCAAAATATTACCTTGCAACAGCGGGCAGAAAAGCAGTTGTGGAAGTATGCTTTTTACGACCAAATTACTGATTTACCCAATCGAACTTTGTTTCTAGCTTGGCTTAAACAATTTGCCGTGCGATCGCTGTGGGACGAAGGGAATTTATTTGCTATACTTTATCTGGATCTCAACCGCTTTCAGCTCGTAAAATATAGCATGGGCCAGCAAGTAGCGAACGAACTACTATTAGCTGTAGCAGAAAGATTGCAAAATTGTCGTGCTGAAAGTGAGGAATTGGATCGGACTCCTAAAATTAATAGTATTGCTCACGTCGGAGCAGACGAGTTTGCGCTCTTATTAGAAAACATTCAGGAAGAAAGGGATGCGATCGCGATCGCCGAAAACATTCAAAAGCAATTAAGCAAACCATTCAAATTAAATGGCTGCGAACTATTCACAGACTCCAGCATCGGCATTGTCTTGAGTTCTATTAATTATCAGCAACCAGAACAACTCCTGCAAGCCGCCGAAACTGCCATGAATCACGCCAAAGGATTAGGAAAAAGCCGCTATGCCGTCTTCAATACATCAATGCAAGAACGAGCTGCGAGACCTTTACATTTAGATGCAGATTTGCGACGAGCTTTAGAAAATAAAGAATTTCAGGTTTATTACCAGCCGATTTTGTCACTGATTAATCATCAAATTATCGGCTTTGAAGCTTTAGTACGGTGGCTGCATCCTGACAGAGGTTTAGTTTCCCCTGCGGAATTCATTCCCATAGCAGAAGAAAGTAGTTTAATTATACCACTAGGGGCGTGGGTTCTCCGCGAAGCAATAAGTCAAATTATGGTATGGCAGCAAAAATTCCCTGCTAATCCTCCTTTATCAATTAGTGTTAATGTTTCCGCAGTACAACTGGTTCAACCCTGCTTTATAGAGCGAATCGATCGCTTGCTAAAAGAGACAGGAATTAATCCTTTGAGCCTGAAATTAGAGATTACAGAAACCGCAGTTATGGAAAATGCCAAATCCGTAACAAATGTTCTGGAATACTTGAAAGAGCGCGGGATTCATTTGAGCATAGATGACTTTGGCACGGGATATTCATCCTTCTCATATCTACATACATTTCCTTTCGACACTTTGAAAATTGACCGTGCCTTTGTTAGTCGGATGAGTGTAGATCCTAAGAATTTAGAAATTATCCGCACCATCATCATATTAGCTCACAATTTAGGCATGGATTTGGTAGCTGAAGGAATAGAAACAATAGAGCAGTTAGACAAATTGCAAGAGCTACAATGTGAACATGGGCAAGGTTATTTGTTTTCTCGGCCTGTAGATAGCGAAGCAGCGGAAAGATTGCTCGAACTCCAGAAGAGAGCTATTTAACCTCTTAAAACGGCGATACTTTATCGCGTTTTTCCTCGTCTTGTAAATCAGTTTTTTCATTCGAGCTTATGTCATCATCCGGCGGACGTTGCGGTTGTTCCTGCTTCTTAAAGCGATCGCGAGTCGAGACAATCACTACATACAAAACTGGAACCATAAACAAACTCAAGAAAGTAGAAACAACCATTCCTCCTGCGATCGCATTTCCCAGCGATCGACGACTTGCGGCCCCCGCACCTTCAGGGTTAACTAGGGGAGCAATCCCCAAAATAAACGATAAAGAAGTCATCAAAATTGGTCGTAAACGCTCTTGAGCCGCCTCAACTGCTGCCTTAGCAATTGGATATCCCCGCTCCCGTAACTGGTTAGCAAATTCCACAATTAAAATTGCATTTTTACTCGCCAATCCAATCAACATTACTAAACCAATTTGACAGTAAACATCATTAGCTAAACCGCGCACCGATTGAGCTAAAAGTGCTCCTAAAATCGCCAGTGGAACAGCAAGCAAAATAATGAAAGGATCGACATAATTTTCATACTGAGCTGCCAAAACCAAGAACACAAAAACCAGCCCCAAACCGAAAATAATCGGTGCTTGACCCCCAGACTCAATTTCTTCTAAAGAAGTCCCCGACCATTCATAACCAAAACCTGCGGGTAAAACTTGAGTTGCGACCTTTTCCATCGATTTGATCGCCTGTCCAGAACTAGCTCCTGGGGCCGGAGAACCGTTAATTTCAATCGATCTAAATAAATTGTAGTGGTTAACAGTTTGTGCTCCCACCACCGGAGTTAGCTTTACCAAATTGCTCAAAGAAACCATTTCATTTTTTCCAGAGCGGACGTACAATTTGCCAATATCTTCAGGATTAGCACGAAACTGTTTATCGGCCTGGACATACACCCGATAATTACGCTGCTGGAGATTGAAATCATTCACATATTGCGAACCCAAAGCAGTTTGTAACGTACTAAAAACATCATCAATAGGAATATCTAAAGCCTTAGCACGATTGCGATCTACTTCCACAATTAATTGAGGCGTATTCGCAGCAAATGTACTAAATACTGCTTGCAATCCCGGCGTTTGATTCGCCTGCTTTAAAATTCCACCCATGCTCTGAACTAGACCATCTAAACCGCTATTACCTTTGCGATCTTGCAATTGAAATTGGAAACCTCCAAATTGACCTAAACCTTGAATTGCAGGTGGATTCACAGGAAAAATTCTAGCTTCTGGAATAGCAAAAAACTTGCCTCGTAACTTCCCAATAATCGCTTGTACGGTTTGATCTTCTCCGTGACGTTCTTTCCAGGCTTTAAGTGTAGTAAATATAATGCCTTGATTAGAAGTGCTACCACTAAAACCAAATCCGCCCACAGAAAAAGTTCCGACAACTTCAGGAAGCTTGAGGATTTCTTTTTCAACTTCGTCCATTACTTTCTGAGTGTATTGCAGCGACACACCTTGGGGCCCTTGAATAATTGTCATAAAATAGCCCTGATCTTCTTCCGGGATAAATGCTGTCGGTACTGACAAATAAAGCCAAGCGGTTACTCCCAGAAAACCTATGAACACGAGGGTGACAATAGTTTTAATTCCTGTTAGAAATATTAAGGATTGCCGATATTGCCGCTGCATCCAATCGAGAGCTCTATTAACACGACCAAAAACCCAACCCACAGGGCCGCTAAACTTCTGCCCTGGCCGCAGTAATATAGCTGAAAGTGAGGGTGTGAGAGTAATAGCAATAAAGGTAGAAAGCAGTACAGAAAAAGCAATTGTCAGTGCAAATTGTTTATAAAGCGCTCCCGTTGTTCCGGGAAAAAATGCCACTGGCACAAACACTGCCATCAACACTAAAGAAGTCGCAATTACAGCACTAAAAAGCTCCCGCATTGACTCAAAGGCTGCTTGGCGGGGATTCATACCTTGGCGGATCAAGCGGTCAATATTTTCTACTACAATGATCGCGTCATCAACTACTAATCCGGTTGCTAATGTTAGACCAAACAGAGATAAGCTATTGATCGTAAAACCAAAAACTTTGATAAAAGCAAATGTCCCAATCAAAGAAATTGGAATTGTGATGGTAGGAATAATAGTAGTACGCCAATCTTGCAAGAAAACAAAAATCACTATCACCACTAGCAAGACTGCTTCAAATAATGTCTTGACTACTTCTGACATTGACTCTTCTACAAATAAAGTCGTATCCAGCGCTACTCTATGTATCAAGCCCGGAGGAAAACCAACAGCTAGTTTTTCCATTTCTGCTTTGACAGCATGGGCGACATTCAAAGCATTACTTCCCGGTAGTTGGTAAATCCCTAAACCCACCGCATCATTGCCTCGAAATCGCAGGAAAGAGTTATAACTTTCTGCTCCTAGTTCCGCTCTTCCGATATCTTTTAACTTAACTAACGTTCCATTTGCCTCAGTTTTGAGGACAATTTCTTCAAATTCTGCTGGTTCTTTTAGGCGACTTTCAGCACGCAAGTCAATTTGATACATTTGCCCCTGGGGAGCCGGTTCTTGACCAACTCTCCCAGCACCAACTTGCAAGTTTTGTTCATTAAGCGCCCTGGTTACATCTTGCATTGTGAGGCTACGAGCGGCTAATTTATTGGGGTCTATCCATAAACGCATTGCATAGCGTCTTTCCCCAAAAATTCGCACGTCGCCAACCCCTTTTATTCTTTTTAAGGCATCTGCTAAATATAGGTCAGCGTAGTTGCTTAAAAATATGGTGTCGTATTCTTTATTTTCTGTAAATAAGCCGATGGCTAATAGGAGACTGGTAGATTGTTTTGTAACTCTAACTCCTGTGCGTTGTACGGCATCTGGTAGTTGTGGTTGAGCAACTGCAACTCGATTTTGAACATCGACGGCGGCGATATCTTTATTACGTGACGGGTCAAAGGTAGCTGTGATGGTACTGGTTCCATCATTACTGCTACTGGAAGTTAGATATTTCATCCCTTCAACGCCGTTTATTTGCCTTTCTAGGATATTTGTAACTGCATTTTCGACAATTTCAGCGCTCGCCCCGCTATAGTTAGCTGTTACGTTAATTTGGGTAGGGCTAATGTCGGGGAAGCGTTCGATCGGCAGAGTCGGAATGCTAATTGCGCCTACCAGGATAATAATTAAGGCGCAGACGCTAGCAAAGACTGGTCGTTTAATAAAGAAATCTGCAAACATTATTTTGGTAATTGCTAATGGCTAATTGCTAATGGCTAATTGCTAATGGCTAATTGCTAATTACACTTTAGTGAAACTTTAAAATAGCCCCCTTTTGAATCACATTTGGTATGTAGTTGCGCTTCAGCGCTCTTAATTCGCCTTTTAAGAGCGCTGAAGCGCAACTACGTACCTAAACTACGTACCTTAATTTTTGCCCCCTCCTGGTAATTTTTTATCTTGCCCTTGCCCTTGCCCTTCTTCTTGAGCAATAATAGGTACGCCGTCCGTCAGGTTAAGAATACCTGCAACAACAATTCTTTCCCCAGCTTGCAATCCTTCTATTACTTGGTAATTATTACCCTCAATAGTTCCTAATTTCACTGGCTTTTGCCGCGCGATTAAGGGAGGCATTCCAGGTTGTTGCTGTTCGGGTTTTTGAGCAGCAAAGACAAAAGTTTGGCCGCCTAAGCGAGTGATTGCTGTGACTGGAACTAAAATTCCAGGGGTTTGTTTCCAAATTACTTTGGCTTTCACGAATTGCTGATTGAGCAGTTCGCCGCTGGGATTAGAAAAAGTGGCTTTAGCTAAAATTGTCTGGGAATTGGCGCTGACATTTGGGGAGATAAAACTGATTTGACCTTTGGCGATCGCTTTGCCTTGAGCATCCAACATTTCTACTGGCAATCCTAAGCGTAATTGAGGTTGTCGCTCTAAAGGAATTGACAATCGCAAGTCTAGTAATTGGTTCTCAGTTAGAGCCGTAAGTAAGTCGCCTTTTTGCAAGTAGTCGCCAACTTTCGCGGGTACGTCACCGATAACTCCGGCAAAAGGTGCGATCACTGCTGTTTCTTGCAGTTGTACTTCAAAGCCGCGCACTTGAGCTGCGGCTTCGGCCACTTGGGCTTCAGCTTGATCGACTTGCTCTTTGCGAGTGCCATTGGCTAACTCGGCTAGTTTGCTTTTGGCTTGTGCGACTTGTGCTTCGGCGATCGCGATTTCCTCTGGGCGAGAGCCGTTTTGCTGTTGGCGCAAAGCTTCTCGCTGTTGTTGCAAAGCTGCTGTCCGCCGCTCGATTTCGGCTTGTCTGTTCTTTTGTCGCTGATCGAAGCGCCTTTGGGCTTCTCGGAGGTTGGCTTTGGCGGAACGGTCTTTTTGTTGGTATTGCTCGAAGGTGTTGGCGGACTCTGCGCCTTCTTTTGCTAATGCTTGATATCTGGCGAGTTGCTGGCTGGCAAGCTCTGCTTCGGCTTTACTGGCTTCTATTTGCGCTCTTGCTTGGGCGATGTCTTCTAGGAGACTTCCGCTTTGGGCATCGGCGAGGTCGGCTTCAGCTTGGCTAACGCGGGCTTGGGCTTGGCCAATTTCTTCTGGGCGATTGCCCGATCGCAGTTGGGCGAGGTTGGCTTGGGCTTGGGCGACTTGGGCTTGGGCTTGGGCGATTTCTTCTGGCCTTGAGCCTGCTTGCAGTTCTGCTAAGTGCGATTGAGCGCGGATGAGGTTGGCTTGGGATTGTCTCAAGTCAGCTTGGGCGCTGTCGCTTTTGATGCGGGCGATCGCTTGTCCTTTTTCTACGAAGTCGCCGGATTTGACAAATATCTCTGAGATCAGGCCATCAATTTCAGGCTTGATTTCTACTGAGCGTTTTGCTTCTAAGCTGCTGACAAATTCGGAGGTATCTTGAATTAAGCTGGTTTCAACGGGTGCGAGTTTGACTGGTATGCCTTGAGGTTGACCTGCTGCTGCTTGTTGTGGGCGAGCGTGACTGGACTGCCACAAGTGCCAGCCGAAAGCTCCGCCTAGTGCGATCGCAATGATGGCGGCGACTAGGGGTAAGCGCGATCGCGGTTTGCTAGGACGGGGGCGATCGACAATCGGGGGAAAATCGTCTGGTTGATAGCTGTCTGCATCTGTTGGGTGAATTTCCGATGTAGGAGACTGTTGATCTTCAGCATCAACGACGGATTCAGGGGATTTAGAATAAGTCATTTACAACACCAGTTAGATAGATTTTTTTACATCGGACTTACCCAGATTTTGGCTGATTAGACCTCTTGGAAAAGTCCTTTAACTTGATTAGTCCGCGCAGGTCTTGACTGAGCTTGTTGAAGTGCGGAGTTTGTATGTTTAGCAGGGATTGCCATCGCCTGATGTTTTTGCTAAGCCTTGGTTACGATACTATTAGGAAAGTTTTCTGTTATCTCTCAAAAGTTAGGATGTTTACCGAAGATTGCACATCCTTCTTCTGACTCACCCGATTGGGTGAGTGCGATGGATTTTCCTTTTCGCAAGACGGATTTAGATCGATTGGGGAGTCTCGTACTTGTGCGATCGCGCTTCTTTGTTTGGCTAGTTGCTCGGTTAACCACTCTATTTCTAAGGTCAGTAATGACTTGCAGCGATCGCGAGAGGCGAATTGATAGTCATCTATGAGTGGATATTCACTCTTAAGGCTGTCAATGTAGTCTTGCCGGAGGTAACATACTCGTAAGCGGTGTTCCAACAATTTCACCCGTTCTGCGGGTTCTAAGTCGCCAAAAAAGAAGAATTTGATTTGGAACCGGGAACCGCTGTTAACCCAGCTTTCTTGGGGGTGTTCGAGCATTTTGTGCCGCCAGAGTTCGCGTCCAGAGGGGGTAATGCCGTAAATTTTGCGCGGACATCCAGCATCTCCGGCTTCTTCGGCAATTGTGGCAATCTGGCCTCGCTCTTCTAAACGCTTCAGGAGTGGGTAAATCGCTCCGTAGTTGACGCTGATGCAACTGCTCATAAACACCTCCAGTTGTTGCTTTAGCCGATAGCCGTGCAGAGGTTCCCGTTGTAGCAGACCAAGGGCTGATAATTCAAGCATTTATATCAAGTTGATATTATAGTCTGGATTATATACTAAGGAGTTGACAAGCGCAAGTATAGTAATTTGTTCTTGATGACAACAGGCGAGGTGGTGGCGATCGCACTTAGGCGATGTGCGATCGGCTGTGGACATCTGGGGTGGGGTTAGAGGATGGCTTAGTACCCAATCTTTTGAAGAACAACAAGACTTTGGTATTAGAGTTATTATAGCTTTCGGAGGTATAGTTTAATGCTGACTATAGATATCGAATCAATTCTAAATTCTATTCCCAATGAAATTCACTGGGAAGACATCGTACAGTTTGAAAAACTAGACGAGCGAGTTGCCATTGCTAATGACCTTTGTGCGAATATTATTGGTGTAAATGAAGGTACTATTGAATGGTGTCCTAACGATAATCCACCCAATCATTTAGAAAAGCTGGTTTGGTGGTGGGTTGTTCGTCCAGATTTAGGCGCGGCGATCGCAAAAGAAGCTCCTCAAGAGTTCAAAATGATTATTAGTCAGTATATTTTGCAAATTTGATTTAACAGTAAACTAGGTCAATTAGAATGTGAAAACTATGAATATTAGTCCAAAATTTGTAGAAATTATCCAGAAGGCAAGAGAGGAGTTTAAAGCAGGGAAAGAGCTGTCTCTTGAGGAAATGAAACGAGAAGTTTTGCCGTAAATAATATATTTTGCCAATTTGACACAATCTAAGGATTAATATTAGTCAAACTTGGGTTTCTGCAACCGAGGTAATTTCAACCTGAAATGTCATATTTCTGTTGCATTCCCTGAATGAAATCCCCAATGGGGCGACTTTTCCCAGCATTGAGTTCCTCAAAACCTTGCTGGATACCTGCGATCGTTTCTAGCTTGTCAATTAATTGGCGCAGTTTGGTTGGATCGATTTTGCCGGGTTCAAGAAAGGTGACGATCACTTGAGTGCGATCGCTCATATTCTGCGGTAACTCGGTTAGTTCGATTTGCCCATTCTGATAAAAGCCTTCGATCGTTTTGAGCATAGGTTGCAGCAATGGGGTAATAGCTCTTTCAAGATTGTATCCGAATAATGGTGGATCATGCTATGATTTTGGCTTGCAATCGACAAAGGATAGAGCCTCTTCATCAAGATAACCTGCGATCGCCATTTCAATTACTGCCCAAACTGGATAGTTCATTATTTTAGCTCGCATTTCAAGTGCGCTACGAATATTTTCAGGTAATCCTTCGAGAAAGATTTGTGCTAATTCAGGGGAGAGATGTCCCGCGATCGCAGGCTGAGTTTGCATATAGTTAGTCCCTCGCTGGAATTTTTACCTTGATCGTTAAAGAAGCTTCTCAAGAACTAAAACAAATTATCAGTCAGTACATTTTACAAATTTGACAATAATCTTTGGCATAAAGAATTTTACTTAGCTAGCTTTAAAATACTTAAAAATTTCTTGAAAAGAGTTAATCAGACTTTCAATTTCTTGTTGAGAGCCGGGAATAATATTAAATTCCCATTTTCTACTGTGTCGGGTCAGTAATTGTTTAAGATTTTTTGTGCTGGAATAGTTTGAAACAAAAAATATATTATTATAGGACTTGAAATCCATAGTTAATCCCAAGAAACCTCTCCCTACATTGATTCCTAAGTGACTTTTCTCATAACACTTGCACTCGACAGCAGCAATGATTTTTTTATAACTAGGCATACATTGATGTTTACGACAAAAATCTGCTTCACGTTGAGGTAATATGCATACATCACATTCGTGAGCAATGTCAGAAAATCCTTGAATTTTTATACCTAAATGAAGCTCTAATATAGATTCTTTTGAACTGCTGCTATTGTTATAATTCTTAGCTTGACTAAAATCTAACCTTGCATAAGTATACGCTGGTTGATTTTCAGTATAAGTATAAATTTGTCCTGGACTTGTACGAAAAACTAGGCTGTTGTTATTGAATTTCTTCTTGGATGGAGTATCAAAAATTATCTTAGCCTCTTCTCTTTGGGCAGCTTCTAAGATTAATGTAAAAACATAAACTTCGTATAAATCATAGCTTTTATGTGGGTAAATAAATTTTTGTAGGTTTTGTTGTGAAAAAAACTCTTCTACTTCCGTTAACAACTGATCGGTTAGAGAATTTATTGGCATAATTATTTAATAATTAATAATTTCATTTCGCAACATTATAATTAACTTAAGTATATCGTCTTTGTTTCGTAAAATAGAGGAATCAAATCTGGAGGCATCATCACGCGGATAATAAAGAATCGGACGGCTTTCATTATTTCCATCCTCTATAAATTCTATTGATTGAATTTCTTGCCGCCCTAATGATTGGAATAAAGCTGTGCTCATATCTATTCTTTTAGCTGTTACTTCCAGAGCTTCTAGCAAGAATAGTAACTTTTCTTTTTCTGAATATCTTTCTGTTCGTAACCTCTTTCCTCCTCGTCGAGACTCACTTAGTTCAACTATTTTTTCTTCCTGTATCATTCCCTCTACGCTTTCGACAAGGGTGTTCAGTTCTAAATTCAAAAGTTGCTGTCGAATTTGATCATATACTTCACTGCATTGCTCTTCATCCATAAAATTACCTTAAGCTGAATACAACAAACTTTGTAACTAATCTACCTCCTGTTTTAACTTATTTGCACCCCCAAATATTGCCTTTTCAGGTCAGCAGCGATCGCTCACTTCCATAATCAGGATTATCTCACTTTTAGTGCATTACTGGATGAATCTGTAACAATTCGTAATACCTCAGCAATAGAGCGATCGCACACTTTCCCTAACTCCCTCCCAACTTCAACCACCCAAATACATCACCCACCGTTAAATGCAATTTAACCAAGTCTGGAACTGGTAACACATCCCCCCCCTCAGTAAACAGTTCCGGTTGTTTTCCAGGCGGATAAACCAACACCGATCGCACATCTGGATCGAGCAGCCAACCCAATCTGCTACCATGTTTTAAACAATGCAAAATATTACCAGTCACCTTAGTTTGACTTTGATCGGGAGACAGAATTTCAATTGTCCAATCTGGATAAGTTGGGAATACATTTGCAATATCACCACTCTCATCAACAGGTATCCTTTCCCAGGCAAAAACTGTCACATCTGGCACAACTGAACGCCCACCAAAGCTACACCGCAATTCTGAGAATGCTATGGCAATTCGCTGAGGTTTGACTACTGCATTGATAGCTGTTACCAGTTCAACTTGAAGAATACTATGTTTTCCTTGCGGCATAGGTTTCTGAATAATTTGACCATTGATATATTCACTCGCCGGCTTAGTTTCTGGCAGCTTCAAAAACTCTTCCAGTGTGAGATTTTTTGCAGGTATCAGTACCATTTTCTATTCCTCCGCATCAATATAACCCAAATGTTTCCAAGCAGCAGGCGTAGCGATCCGGCCGCGATTTGTCCGCTGCATAAAGCCAATTTGCATCAAATAAGGTTCGCAAACTTCCTCAATAGTTTGCGAATCTTCACCCGTAGCCGCAGCGATAGTTTCTAAACCAACTGGGCCGCCGTTAAAACTTTCAATCATTCTGCTGAGAATTAGCCTGTCAGTCCAATCTAAACCTAAAGGATCGACATTAAAAAGTTCCAGAGAAATTGAGGCAACTTCGGCATCAATTGGTGTCAAATTTTTCACTTCGCTGTAATCTCGTACTCGTCTAAGCAAGCGATTAGCTATGCGGGGAGTACCGCGAGCTCGGCGGGCAATTTCTTCGGCTCCCTCTGTAGTAATAGGGGTGTCGAGAACTTTGGCACTTCTAAGTACAATTGAAGTTAATTCATCAATTTCGTAAAAACGTAATCTTTGGATAAAACCAAAGCGATCGCGCAAAGGTGCAGTTAGCGAACCCACTTTCGTAGTCGCCCCCACCAAAGTAAACGGTTTCAAAGGAATGCTGCGCGTTTTAGCAGTCTTACCTTGACCAATAGTAATATCTAAACGGCAGTCTTCCATCGCCGGATAAAGTATTTCTTCTGCTACCTTCGAGAGACGGTGGATTTCATCAAGAAAAAGAACATCTCCAGCCTTGAGACTAACTAGCAATCCTACAATATCTCGCGGTTTTTCCAATGCCGGGGCGGTAGTAATCTTGCAACTAACACCCATTTCCTCAGCAATAATCAGCGACATAGTAGTTTTGCCCAATCCCGGCGGGCCGTACAATAATAAGTGATCTAGGGGTTCATTTCGGGACTTGGCCGCTTGAAGTGCGATCGCCAAAAACTCTTTTAAATCTTTTTGACCAATATAATCAGCCAACCTATGAGGTCTAATTTTCTCTTCCTGCTTGTTGGTACTTTCCTCATCAGCAAAAGCTTCCGGTTCCACCAGAGATTCCGGTTGACTTTTAGCAGCTTTGCGCCGGGGAGGTTTTTTGAACTCTTCCGGTAAATCTGGAGAGGGGGGTTGTTTTTTAGAGGAAATAATTGCCATATCGATCGCTATCAGACATGAGGAATATAAGAAACCAACTAGCCAATCGGCCTAGGAATGATAGCTGACGGCGGGCGGATCTATTGTTTACAATCTTAGAAGACTTTGCACAATTAATGCTAATACTAAATTTGCAGATTTTGGCTCAAAAAACTTATACCAATTTAAATTAAATAGGACTTAGGCAAATTTATTTGTACCGCCGCCGTCAAGGCGATGACTTTACCGCCGAGACGGCGGCGTTACGTTTTAACCGCCATAATTCCAGCCAGTAGTTTCGAGTAGAAGGGGATCGCCTTCACGGTGAACCCCTGCGCCGACGACTTCTCCGACATAAACGGTATGATCGCCATGTTCCACAGCACCGACAACTTTACACTCTATATAGCCCAGGGAATCTGAGATAATCGGACAGCTTGTTTCCTCTCCCAGATAAAATTCTACATCTTCAAACTTATCGCCAACACGCCGCTGAGCTTTGAAAAATTTCTGGGCGAGTTCTTTTTGTCCAGCTTCTAGGAAACTCAAGGCAAAAACGCCGCTGGCTTTAATCATGGCATGGGACTTGGAATCTTGCTTAACGCAGTTTACGACTAGGGGAGGCTTAAAAGATGATTGCATCACCCAGCTAGCGGTGAAACCGTTTACTTCTTCACCGTCCTTAACGCCGCAGATGTATAGTCCGTGAGGAATCTTACGCAGGATTGTCTGTTTTGCTTTTTCGTCTAGCACGGGCGTACCTATCTGAATTGGTTGTATATAGATTAGTTTAGCAATCTGTATCCCTACTACCAACTTATTATATATAAGACTTACGCAAATAGTACGATTTTCTGTCTTTACGAGCCAAGGGAAGTGCAGTTGCGAGATTACGAAGCAAACTCGAAGTAATCGCAACTTTTAATTTTTACTTGATGTAGTCTAAGTCCTAAGTATAGCGATAGCTATGGTTTAAGTTATCCCCTAATAATTGTATAATGTTAAGGTATTGGTTGCAGCGATCTGGTTTTTAGTTGATCTATCGCTTGTAAAATTGGTAATAAAGTAAAGAAAGTTCCTTTGGTTTGTCCCTTTTTTTCAATTAAACCACGTCGAGTTAAAGACTGAACGGCATTAACTAAGTTTGGCAATATTTGAGGAGTAAATTCTCGATCTAATTGAATTTCCTTATGAATTTGTTTCATAGTTAAACCTTGAGGATATTTACTCAAAACTTCGGTAATTTTTAACTCAATATCAGATAAACGTTGCCAATGTTGTTGTAAAATAGCTTGTAATTCTGTGGTTAAAAATAAAGGAGAAAGTTGACTAAATTCAGCAACACTGCCATTAAATAAATCTTCAATTGTGTAAGCGATTAAATTTAACCATAAGGGGTTGCCTTGATAAAAATTAATAATATCCAACCATCTCTCTTGATCTTGTAAGCCTATTTTTTGCCAAATTTCTGTGATAATTGTGGGTTCTAAACCGGGTAATGGGTAAATTTTAACGAAAGGATTTTTTTGAGAAAGAGAGATAATATCGATCGGCGGTTCCCAACTAATGAGAATGAGGCAACTTTGATGACAAAGTTCGGCAATTTGTTTAAATAGTTTGCTATAATTGGTTTGGTCTGGTTGATAATTTCCGGCTAATTCTCGGCTACTTAGGATATTTTGGACATCATCAAAAATAATCAGACAGCGATGACAACGGAGAAAGTTAAGGAAATTTTGACGCAATTCATCGAGATTATCTGGTAATTGATTTTCCGTGTTTTGCAGAAAAATTTGCAGGATAGATTTGAGGAGTTTTTCTAAGGTTGGCGCGGTGTCGAGACTGCGGTAGATAATGTAATCAAATTGTGGTTTTATTTGTTCGATAAGAGTAAGAGTGAGGGCTGTTTTGCCGATGCCACTTAGACCTAACATGGTAATGATGCGAGTACGATCTTGGAGTATCCATTTTTGTAGTGTTTCAAGTTCAGTGGGGCGGTGGGAAATTGAGGCAATCGTTGGTACTTCTGTTAAATCTAATATGGTTTCATCGGATGTAGATGATGAGGAAAGGGATGATTGATCTTTTTTATCGGGAGAAACACTTAGATTATTATTAATTGTAAAGTTACTTTGGCAAACTCCAGAAACAATGGTTGATGGATAATTAGATGATGAAACATCATTTTTTATATTTTTTAAAACGCTTCTAACATTTTTTTTACTAACCTCTTCTCCTAATGCTTTCGATAGCGTTTTCCAAAGAGCATATCCCACATTTTTAACATGACTTTCACTAAAACCATGTTCACGAGCAATTTCCTTATACAATTGACCCTGAATACCGCCACGTAAAATAGCTTCTTGAAGATCATCAAGATGTTTGCCAGTTCTTTCAAAAATTAAGTCATCGGTCAGTTTTAAAATTTCGTCTATCTCCATAAGTCGTTAGAATTACCTATTTTGGATTATTTTAACAGATTTTTGTGACTTTTCGTAATTTTTAGTAACTTTCGGACTTGGCAAATCATAATTTTTAAGACTTTTTAGGCTTTTTTCGGTCTTGACAGTGACAATTCATTTTTGGCATCATAGTGATAGCTGTAAGAAGTAGGTGGCCATATCATGCTTACAAACATTAATCCCCGCCAGGTCTTGACTTGTTTGATCGTGATTACAAAGAATAATCCGGGATGCTATAAGTCTTTTGCAGCAAAGAAATTGACATCTCAGGTTGTAAGTTTACTATATGGCCACCTCACTTACATTTTTCATGAAAACCAACAAAATGCAAGGAGAATCGATTTATGGAGATCATATTGTTACTGAGTGCCTGTTGTTTTGCTGGCATTGCTGGTTCTACAGCTATACTAGAAGCTGTCAAAGAAGATCAACCACACGAAATCAACCACAAGAAGAAAGTCAATGCAAATAATTTTAGCTGTCGCGAATGCTAGGTGTCGAAAATAGTATAGGTGAGGTGTCAAAAGTATTAGCTGATACAATTTTGCCCTTAGAAGGAATGCTGGAAACCTTTATGGAGCATTATCACCTTATCCTATCACGACAAATACAGATCGTCTACCAGATTGATCGTCAATTGTTTGAAAAGACTGCTTAAAAAGACCACTAGGTTCCTAGTGAGTCTTTTACATATTAAGGTCAGAAAATTTATGTATTTAATCTAGGCAAAATATGAACGATCGGTTTCGATCAACCTTACAGTTCTTATTAACAGGGTTGCTAATTGGTGTAGTGGTTAATCAAATATTTAGTTGCTTCATCATGGGTGGCTATGTTATGCCTGATCCAACAGCCTCTACTGCTAATGTTAATGTTATAGTACAAAAGTTTAAAGTTCCTGTTATAGAAATAGCTTTTTTACTTGGACTTTCTCTAAATTTTCTAAGAATAGGTCATGCTTTGATTGTATTAGAAACCAGTCGATCTTGTCGTGATTATCAGGACTGTATGGAAAAAAATTGTTTTAAATGGCATATTCCTTTTAGCCAAATTTCTTGTTTATTGTTATTTGTTGTCATAGGAATTTATTTAGTTTTATTTGGTCTGCCTAATTTTGAACAAAAGAGTGCTGAAGTTTTACTCGCAACAATTGCATTATTTTTTGTAATATTTTTTTGGGATGCACCTACATTTTCTGTGTATATAAAGTATATAAATAGCCAGAAAAATATTTCTTCGGTGTTAATAGAAATAGTTTTTAATCACTCTATAGGTAAACAAAATGAAAATTATAATAATAATTGTATAGCTAGAGCTTTAATTAATTGGGTGATTTACGATCTGGCTTGTTTCGCATTACTTATCCTGGGATTTGCTCTAATTGGCATCTTGTATACAAATAAGCTTTGCTTGCCTCTATTGGGATGTTTAGAGGAAAACTATATTAAACTTGCTTGGGCTTCATTTTTACTAATATTGGTTTCTATCTTAGATTACTCCCATCCTAAATTATTTAAAATAAAATTACCTTTTGGCTGGTTAACTAATGGTATATTCTATATAAAATTACCTTTCGGCTGGTTAACTAATGGTATATTCTATTGGGGAGATGAATCTGAGAAAAGAGAGTCTGATGTACTAAATGACAGTGCTTCTGGTTCATACTCTAAAGAATAACTCACGCTAATTTACTCCTAATTTTTGGTAAGCATCGGCGGCCAAAATACGTTGTCTTCCAGTGCTTCGATGCTTTTGTATTTCTAATAAACTTTCGCGAAATTCTGGTTTCAATTCTAATCCTCGATCGGGATCGCTAAAATACTCGTCTAAAGACTCTTTTATAGTAAGTTGAATTAAATCCTGAAGTTCCTGAGATGATATACCTTGATTTATTTCATCAGGTCTTTTTGCTTCCACCTCTTGACTAACTATTTTTTGTAAGTCTTCTAGTAATTGTAACTTGTCACTTATTCTTAAACTTTGGACTTGTTGCAGTATCTCGTTATAAGTTGCCATAGATTTTTCCCGTAAGATAAATACGATCTCACTATTATATATTAAATGCAGGTGTTTGTCAAAAGTATATTTTCTCAATTGCTAATTAAAAAAGAAAGGCGATCGCTCTTTTTTCTTAGTAAAAAAGCGATCGCGATCGCCGTCATTTAAGCAACTCCATACTGCTTAAACCAAGCTTGTAATCGCTTCCATGCGTCCTGAGCTTCTTTTTGCCGATAAGTTGGGCGATAATCGGCATTAAAGCCATGTGGAGTATCTGGATAAAGCACTATTTCCGAACCGCTACTCCCAGTTTTGAGAACCTGACGCATTTTCTCAACTGTATCACTGGGAATGTAATCATCTTTGCCACCGTAAAGTCCTAAAATAGGTACTTTTAAAGTGGCTGCAATATCAATCGGATTTTTGGGATTTAAAGAGGTTGGTTCAGCAATTAATCGTCCGTACCAAGCTACGCCAGCTTTGACTTTGGGGTTATGAGCTGAGTATAACCAAACGATGCGACCGCCCCAACAAAATCCTGTTATTCCTAGTTTGTTAATGTTGCCTTTTGATGATTTTTCTGCCCAAGCTACAGTTGCATCTAAATCAGACATAACTTGAGTATCTGGAACTTTAGAGACAACTTTGCTGATGATTTCTTGAATATCGGTCATTTTGGAAACATCGCCTTGACGGGCGAACATTTGAGGTGCGATCGCTAAGTAACCTAATTTGGCAAAGCGGCGGCAAATATCCTGAATGTGAGCGTGAACGCCGAAGATTTCTTGCACTACTAATACTACTGGGAAATTGCTACCCGTTGCCGGCATTGCTCTATATGCTGGAATTGAGCCATCTTTAACAGGAATTTTTACTTCTCCTGCTAATAAACCTTTGGTATCTGTGGTAATAACTGTGGCGGAAATGGGATGAGCTGCTAATGCAAATCCGGCGGCAAGTGTGGTGATTGTAATGAATTTTCTGCGGGTTAATTCTATCATGGTTGTTGGTTGGTTGTTGGTTTTTGGTTGGCTTCGACGTGAGCGCTAAGCCGAAGGTTCCAGCGTTGATGTCTTTTATCTTACCGCAATAAACCAGTAAAGCAATTAACAATTAGCAATTAACAATTAGCAATTAGCCATTAGCCATTAGCAATTAGCAATTAGCCATTAGCAATTAGCCATTAGCAATTAGCCATTAGCAATTAACATTTTTTTTGACGGAATAGGTGACTGTGTTCGGGATGGTAAAGGCGCGATCGCCCTTCTACTGCTCCCAAGGCTGGACTAATCACATACATTGTGGTTCTAATTAATTTATTATCAAGGGTAACAACTGCCATTTTGTCAAGAGAAACTAGCAAAATCTTTTCATCCGGCCAGCCTAAACGGTAACAAATTGCTACTGGTGTATCGCTTGGATAATGTTCGGCTAACTTAGCTTGAGCTGCTTCGACGTGGCGGGCACTCAAATATAGACATAAACTCGCCTGATGTGCGGCTAAACTTGCTAATTCTTCGCGTTGTGGAACTTCTGTGTTACCGCTGATACGGGTAAGAATAATAGTTTGTACTCCTCCGGGTATTGTCAGCTCAACTTTAAGTTTAGCGGCTGCTGCCTGGAAAGCGCTAATTCCTGGTATTACCTCAAAAGGGATGTCGGCTTCAGCTAAAGCTTGCATTTGCTCGTGTATGGCACTGTAGAGGCTCGGATCGCCGGAGTGAAGGCGGACTACTGAAAGTTGCGATCGCACTCTTTCGATCGCGATCGGCAAAATCTCTTCGAGGGTTTTATTCGCAGTTTGGATAATCTCAGCATCAGGGCGAACACCCTGTAGAATTTGCTTAGGAACTAGGGAATCGGCAAATATAATTACATCAGCTTTAGCCAGTAATTTCTGAGCCTTAACTGTCAATAAGTCCGGGTCGCCGGGGCCGGCCCCAACGATATAAACTCCAGGTTTCAGAGACTCAGTGTTATCGATCGTACTCATTCAAAAAAAATTCTACTAATTTTGGCAATTGATCCGGGTTCACTCCATCCCATCCAGAAAACAAGAGTGGTAGATGCACCCTGGTTTGAACCCTAGAGACCTATCTCTAGGGTTTTTTTAATTATTGGTATCACCATCATCTCGCGAGCGGTTAATATTAGTTTGTTGTTGGCTTGCTGACACCACATCTGGCAAAGGGCGATCGAAAAAGTAAAGCCAAGCTAGCCCCGTCAATCCTACAAAAATACCTGTTAAGCTTACTAACTGAGCAATTCGCAACGAGCCTAACATCAAACTATCAGTTCGCAACCCTTCAATCCAGATGCGACCAGTGCTGTAGGCTGCTATATAAACTAGAAATAACGTGCCTGTTTTCAGGCGGCGTTTTCCCTGTAAATCCTGAAAAAATAATGTCAGTAATAAGCCAAATACTGCCAAATTCCATAAAGACTCGTAGAGAAAAGTAGGGTGAAAATAGTCAAATTGTCTGTATTCTGGAGGCAGTGCATAGCGGCGATCGGGGGGTATGTACAATTTCCAAGGCAAATCTGTAGGGCCTCCGAAAGCTTCTGAGTTGAAAAAATTTCCCCAGCGACCAATTGCTTGACCTAAAATTACAGAAGGAGCCATCAAATCCGCTAATTGCCAGAAAGAAATTTGCTGAATTTTGGAGAAGATTAAAGCTGCTGTTAGTCCGCCTAAAATAGCTCCGTGTATGGCAATTCCACCTTTCCAAATTGCAATGATATCGCCTGGATTTTGACTGTATTGTTGCCACTCGAAGAGAACGTAGTAGAGTCTAGCACAGGGAATCGCTCCCACAACTAGCCAGATCGCGAGGTCGCCGATGGTTTCAGGGTTGATGCGGCGGCGTTCGGCGAGGTATTGGGAAAGGTTTACGCCAATTAAGACTGCTGAAGCAATTAAAAGACCGTACCATCGGATCGATAGTGGCCCCAGGCTGAAAATTATGGGGCCTGGAGAGGTAAATTGAAAGGCTAAGGGTAGGGCTGGATGGTGTAGCAACATGAAAATTTAATCGATAGTGGTTACAAACTGTAAGATCCGCGCACCCTGTACGAAACTACAGATTTGATTTTAGGTTGTGGCGGTGACATGAGTGCAATATCGGTTCAAATTTCTAGGACTTACACAAAGAAACCGGGTTAAATTAGTAGTAGTCCGTTTTTAGTTTTCCTCCGTCCTATGCCCGTTGTCGAATCCCCAAAGCCCCATGCCTCTTCTTCCTCGCCCCTTTTAGGTGCAACTCTTGCGGAGTTAACAGCATGGGTACAACAGCAGGGACAACCTGCTTACCGCGCTAAGCAGTTACATCAGTGGATTTATGAGAAAGGGGTGCGATCGCTTTCGGAAATCTCTGTTTTCTCGAAACAGTGGCGTGAAAGTCTGGCCCATGTCCCCATTGGTCGGTCAACAATTCATCATCGCTCAGTTGCTCCCGATGAAACTGTAAAATATCTTTTGAAGTTAGCCGATGGTCAAATTGTGGAAGCTGTTGGTATTCCGACGGAAAAGCGTCTGACTGTTTGCGTTTCTTCACAGGTTGGCTGTCCGATGGCCTGCGATTTTTGTGCTACTGGTAAGGGTGGTTTTCAGCGCCATTTAGCTAAACATGAAATTGTCGATCAGGTATTGACGGTTCAAGAAGATTTTAAACGGCGCGTCAGCCATATTGTGTTTATGGGTATGGGGGAACCGCTACTGAATCTGGAGAATGTGGTAGCGGCGGTTAAGTGTCTCAATGAAGATGTGGGCATTGGACAGCGAAATATTACAATTTCGACAGTGGGAATCCGCGATCGCATCCACCTACTAGCTGAACATCACCTACAAGTTACTCTGGCTGTTAGCCTTCACGGTTCTAATCAAAAGTTACGGGAAAAGTTAATACCAAGTGCTCGTAATTATCGCTTTGATGAATTGATGGAAGAATGCCGGGAATATGTGAAGATTACTGGTCGCAGGTTGAGTGTTGAATATATTCTTTTGGCAGGCGTGAATGATTTGCCTGAACACGCGGCTGAGTTGGCTGATAATTTGCGGGGTTTTCAATGCCATGTTAATTTGATTCCTTATAATCCGATTGCGGAAGCTGATTATGAGCGACCAAGTGATTATCGAATTAAGGTTTTTGTGGAGGCTTTAAAGGCGCGACATATTGCAGTTAGCGTGCGTTATTCTCGCGGTTTAGATGCAGATGCAGCCTGCGGTCAGTTGCGGGCCTCGCGAGTTTAATTTTGGTGTGGATGCTGCCGATGGCTATCTTTTTGGTAAGGGAGATATTAATTAGGCAGCACCCACCCTTAAAGGTTGATGTTGTAACTATATTATTGGCGGCAATAAACTCCTGTGGCAGATGTCTCTATAACTTTACCAGTGCGAGAACAAGTAATCATTAAATAGTCGCAGGTGGGACATTTAGTTTCCGTTAGCTGAGTGCTAGAGTGATAGTGGCGTTCGGCGGCGGAACTGCCGCAATTTGGACAGCGAATAGCTTGTTTTGTCTGCATTTTAAATCCTTTGAGTTTAATGGTTTTTAACGTGCTCTTTAATTTCAAATTAGATCATTTATTTGAAAAAATTAATTTTCGCAACAAAACGTATCTAATTTAACCAATTGGTTAAGAAATTGTAACTAGAGAATTGAATCCAGAAACGTCGATCGAAAAGATCAAAGAAAAAGTTGATGGTTAAATAGGGGAAGATTTTTATAAAAATACTAGGATATAATTTTAATTAAGTGTTATAGCAATCATTCGATAGTTTTTGTGTTTTAGCAAGATTTGGATGGTATACTCTATGCGACTTGAAAGCCCTTTTCACGAAGGCGAACTCCACGCACAGCAACGGGTTGGCGAGGAGATCGCAGCCCAACAAAATGGGCAAATCATTGGGGATACAATTCTCCAAAATGCAATCAAATTCATCGAACAGCAACGCATGATTGTTCTGGGCAGTGTGGATGCAGGGCAGAAAGTTTGGGCATCGGTGTTGTTTGGGTTGCCTGGTTTTGTTAAACCTGTCGATTCGCAGGCGATCGCATTTGACTTAACCCAAGCTATGATTAATCCTCACGATCCTTTCTGGGCAAACATCCAGACTGAAAATCAGATCGGAATGCTGGCGATCGAACTTGTCAGTCGCCGTCGGTGGCGGATTAATGGCGCGATCGCTCAACAAGGAAGCGATCGCTTATGTTTAAATGTTGTAGAATCCTATCCCAACTGCCCCAAGTACATTCAGCGACGGCAGCTTGTTCCAAATTTCGATTTAACGACTGCAAAACAATGTTCTGAGGCACAATTTGGACAATCCCTGACACCTGAACAGCAGCGTTGGATTGGATCGGCCGATACTCTATTTGTTGCCAGCGCCCACCCAACTCGTGGGGTTGATGCCTCTCATCGCGGGGGAAATCCAGGCTTTGTCCAGATTCTAAATGAGCGATCGCTTCGCATTCCCGATTACGCTGGAAACAGTATGTTTAATACCCTGGGAAACCTGGTTATTAATCCTTTAGCGGGGTTAGTTTTTATAGACTTCGATCGCAGTCGCACGCTGCAACTGACAGGTAAAACTACAATTCAGTGGAATCTGGATGAGTCTACCGACTCAACTGGTGGGACTCATAGATATTGGGATTTCGCAATTGACCAGTGGTTAGAAACTGACTTACCCCAATTACTTCACTGGGAATTTTTAGATTATTCTCCTCACAATCCAATATGAGTCATGGTAAACTTGAGGAGAAATATGAGGCTGAATTATGATAAAAGAGATTTTTATAGAAAACTATAAATGAAAGTTAGAGAAATCATTAAAATGTTAGAAGATGATGGTTGGTATTTAGCCAGAACAAAGGGCAGCCATCGTCAATTTAAACACCCAGAAAAGGCTGGGACTGTCACTGTGTCAGGTAATTTAGGTGTTGATATGCCAATAGGTACGCTTAAAAATGTTTTGCGTCAAGCTCAAATAAACGAGGAGGAAGATTAATGCGTTATGCTGTTGTAATTGAGAAGGGTGAAACTAGCTACGGTGCGTATGTTCCCGATTTACCTGGATGTGTGGCTGTAGCTGAAAGTTTAGAAGATGTGAGGAATTTAATTAAAGAGGCGATCGCATTCCATCTTGAAGGACTACAAGAGGATGCTTTTCCTATTCCTGAACCTGTCTCTATTTGCGAATATGTTGAAGCTTAAGCTAATTATAATTAACATATTTCTATTTACAAATGGCGATGCAAAGAAGTATCAATAATGACCTTACCTAACCGTTTCGAGTTTCCCATCGCTAAAGCACAATATCTCTTCAGTCGTACCACTGAACCAGGAAAAGGAGGAGATAAGCGGAAATTCTGGCAAGAGGTAATGGAATTTCAATCACCAGAGGCAATTCGAGAGACAATCTTAGCAGAGGTATCCTTGGATATGCTACAACCTCAGAGTCAGAACGAGCAAGGTCAACTTTATCGTGCCTATATCCAAGTTACAGGGGCCTCTGGGATATCCCGACGAATTAGAACAGTTTGGATTGTTCTATTTAATGAAGATATTGCCAGATTTGTAACAGCAGTACCTGATAGATCAGGAGGTTTATAATGAATAAATTTCAACTATTTGATGGCGTTAAGCTAGCTGAAGAAATCCCCTTAACTGATGGAGGAGTAGCGCAAACGGGAACAGTCGGCGCAATTGTGGAAATTCTTGGAGATGGTAAAGCTTATCTTGTCGAATTATTTGGCGACTGGGTTAAGTATGATGAGAATGGGGATTTTATGCCAGCTACTCAGGATGAATCCGGCTCATTTATGGAGACAATAGGTGTAGAAACCGTTTATCCTCATCAATTAATTTTAACAATTCTTGCCCGCGAAACAATGGGAGTTCGAGAACATTTAACAACAGTTTTAGATAATTTGTCCGATGATTTAGTCGCTGAAGTTCGCGATTTTGCTGAATTTTTGCAGCAAAGACAACAACAAAAGCAAGTAAGCTAAAAAAGCTTTCCTCTTTTTGTAATTGTAGCGATCGCACTTTCTTTTTAAATATCGTCATCGCTAACCCTTTAAAATCAAGCAACACCATACCCCGTATATTGCCTTACCTCTGGCGGCTGAAAACCCAAAACAATCTTATCTTTAGAAATTCCCCTGGCGACTAACTCATCTGTCACCCCATCTTCAATCCCATCTCGCAAAATCCAAACCGAATCGCCAATAATTTCAATGTGAACTAAACACCCATGAATCCTTTGTAAGTCATTCCAACCATTATTCATCAATAAAAAATGATTTCTATTCTCACTCACAATTAATACACAATCAATTTCACCCTGGGAATAGGGGATATTAGCATGATATTGCAAAACATCATTAATAATTTTCCGATAATTATCTAGCTTGTCCATTGTATAATTACCTCCTTTCTCGGATCGAAAACTAATAAACGCAAATCGGTTTTTCTTAACAATAATTCTCCAATCGGTTGATGAACTCTTGATAAATGATTAATAATCGCCAGAACTTCATCTAATGTTTCTAGCTATCATCCTCCTATGGGTGTGATTATCCCGAAATTTTCGGCTTTTTGTGACCTAGTGGCTGACAAGACGGAAAATTTCGGTATAATAAATACTTAGATGCAATTGGAACAGCACGAATGGACTCTTGGGAAAAGCTGCACAACTTTATGAAGAGCTTTGCAGCAGCCGTTGAGCTTAACTCACGCGCTGCTAAACAAGGCTGCTTTGTGGAATGCGTTGTGCTTTCGGCGGCGGTAATCGACGCTACACTTCGAATGGGCTTAATCCTCAAGCATCAACTTGATACCAGCAGTAATAGCCTTCTTGATGACCTCCTGCATCAAGAAGAGAGAGATAAGATCATTTCAGAACAAAAGATTTACACAATGTCTCTCTCGAATCAGATTATTGATCAGGCTACTTTTGATAAGCTCAACAATCTTTATAAACGCCGTAACCGTGTTATCCATCGTTATTGCATAAGTCTGATCACTACAAAAGATGTTCTAGATATCGCATCTGAATACGACGAACTGAAGCATGAAGTCTCGGCTTTTGTTGAAAAACTAGAAAAGGAGCAGATCAGGCTCGGCGTTGGAATGACATCAGAAGGTGGCACAGGTGATATTGCTGATCAAGTTCGCGATCTTGCGCTTGGCAAGCATGGAGATGATGGACTCGCAAATGCCCTTAGAAATGGCATCTAACAACCGCGCTGCACCGGAACTCTCCAATGCAGTAGGGTGCGTTAACGAAGTGTAACGCACCATCAAATATACACAAATGTAACGCCCCATCTTTATGTTAATTTAAGGTGTGTTACGCTGTCGCTAACACACCCTACGACTGCAAAGATATCGGCAACCGCTGACCAGAACCGTTAAGGTGTTTATCGCTCATTGGTCTGTCTGAATTAGTTGTGATAAACATCTTCTCGTTCCACTAATTCTAAGGTCAATGAACGTATAATAATTTGGAAAAATAGATTTTTATGATGGAAAAATATATCATAAGGCTTTTTCACCTAAACTTGAAATGTTAATAACTGAAAATGGGAAAGGGAGGAAAATTAATACTTCTGTACAAATACTTTTAGAAGATGAGGAATTAGAATTTGATGATATTATAGATGCTTTAGATTTTGTAGTTGAGCATATTGCTGAAAAAATAATTGATGATTTTGATATATCTCGATTAATTGAACTAGATTATGTTGGTGATCGAGATGATTTATTGTCAAGTATCAAGGGTAAAAAACATATTAAAAAATTTGGTAAATTGGAAAATATGAATGGTAATCAACTTTATATTAATGTAGGTGGTAATAGAACGGAAAATATAACTAAAATAAACCAATTAGCTTCTTTATTTAGTTTTATGAGAGATTTTAAAATCATCAATTAAAAGCTAAAAAGGAAAACAATCTTTAGTGCGATCGCCGATCTTGTAGGGTGCGTTAACGGAGTGTAACGCACCATCAAATATACACAAATGTAACCCACCATCTTTATGTTAATTTAAGGTGTGTTACGCTGTCGCTAACACACCCTACGACTGCTAATCATCGCAATATCCTTGAGGTTTTTCTTTTCTGCCATCTTTACCCCAATCTGGCGGATAAATTCCCTGAGCGATAAACCGATGAATACTGGAATACTGCCAATCTTGGGGATTTTCACACAATCCATGTCGAACCGGATTATCATGAATATAATCACAATGGAGCGCAAAATCCCGTTCATCCCGAATTAAATGCTCCCAAAACCGACGTTGCCAAAGATTACTTTCTCCTCGCTTTTGTCGTGATTGAGAAACCTCCCGATTAACCCCTAATTCTTGTCCATAATGTTTGGTAACATAAGTTTTAATTAAGCGCAATCTCACCGACAAATCCTTATCATCAGGAGATAAAGTCCACAAACAATGGAAATGATCGGGTAATAAAACAAAAGCATCAATACAAAAAGGATATTTTTCCTTTACTTTTTCTATTGCTTCTCGGAGAGCTTTTCTCCCTATGTCACTACAAAGCCAAGAATCTCTTTGATAAGTGACTTGTGTGATGAAATATGTACCTCCAGAAACATTAGGTCTTCGATAATTAGGCATAGGCAGTTAGTCAGGGTGAAATTAAATTATTCTTAAATTATTTATTGTATTGTCATAAATCTGTCATTGATGACAATTAATGTGTCATTGTACATTAAAAATAAAACCAAATGGGCGATACAGGATTTGAACCTGTGACCCCTTCCGTGTGAAGGAAGTGCGCTACCACTGTGCTAATCGCCCGCGAAAAACAAATATAACACAACCACCCCAAATAAATCAACCCCCCAATTAACATTTCCTCCCTCAATCCCCCTGCGGGTACTCCTCCCACAAACTCGTAGTCTGTCGCAAACTCCGAAAATCCCCATTTCCCAAAATCAAATGATCCAACACGGGAATCGCCAAAAACTGCGCCCCCGCCAACAATTGCTTAGTTAAAGCAATATCCTCTGGGCTCGGTTCCAGATTCCCCGACGGGTGATTATGGGAAACGATCGCGCGCGTGGCCCCCTGACGAATCACTTCCCGGAAAATATCTCGCGGATGCGCCAAAGTCTCTGTCGCCGTCCCAATTGTAATCACCTGGGTCCCCAATAACCGATTTTTCACATCCAGCAACAATACGGCAAAATGTTCTTGCTGCTTCCACATGAGATCCTGACTCAGCGCGTCTGCGGCCGACTGGGGACTATCAATCATCGCTAAATCAGGCGATCGCGACTGAAAAACCCGCTTTCCCAACTCAACCGCCGCTAAAATCGTCGTCGCCTTCGCCGGCCCAATCCCGTGAATCTGCGTCAATTCCTGAACGCTAATATTTCGCAATATCGACAGCGGATCGCGCTGATGTAGGCTTAATTGATTTAAAATAAATTGTCCCAGACCTACCGCCGAAAGTTTCCCAGGCCCCTGACCGGTTCCTAAAAGAATCGCGATTAATTCCGCTGTAGAGAGACTTTTAGCGCCATTCGCCATTAATCGTTCGCGAGGTCGTTCGCTGGTTGGTAAATCGGCAATTCTCAGGCTGTAGGTCATAGATGCACCTGCGATCGCAACTTAGACAATGAAACCATATTACTTTAAACTGGGCGGTTGAAACCGCGTCTACACAAACCAAACCCGCCTACGCGGGTTAAAATTCTACAGAAAATCGGCGGTTGAAACCGCGTCTACACAAACCAAACCCGCCTACACGGGTTAAAATTCTACAGTCCGCGAAGGCGGACTTCGTTTGTGTAGCCGCGAATTATATTCGCCGGGTCTTCATTTATTTGTGTAGCCGCGAATTATATTCGCCGGGACTTATTGCTTATTGCTAAAGATTAGGCCCTAAAATAGATACAACTCCCCCAAATTCAACCATGCAAATCCGCTTTAAAATAACTCGCCAAACCCAAAACTCCGCCCCCGAATTTCAAACCTACACCATCGATGCAGAACCAGGTAATACTATCCTTGATTGCCTCAACCGCATCAAATGGGAACAAGACGGAACCCTCGCCTTTCGTAAAAATTGCCGCAATACAATTTGTGGCAGTTGTTCCATGCGAATTAACGGCCGATCAACCTTAGCTTGTAAAGAAAATATCGCCAGCGAAGTCCAAAGACTCCAAAAAATTGCCAACGCTAACTCAGCCCAAACTCCTTCAGATTCGATCCCAGAAATTACCATTGCCCCAATGGGTAATATGCCCGTAATTAAAGATTTAGTCGTAGATATGACTAGCTTTTGGAACAACCTAGAAGCAGTCGAACCCTACGTTAGTACGGAAGCTAGAAAAATTCCTGAACGGGAATTTCTCCAAACACCGGAAGAACGAGAAAAACTCAACCAAACAGGTAATTGTATCCTCTGCGGAGCCTGCTATTCTGAATGTAATGCCCGCGAAGTTAACCCGGAATTTGTCGGCCCCCACGCCCTCGCCAAAGCCTACCGCATGGTAGCTGACAACCGCGATGACCAAACAGAAAACCGACTAGAAAAATACAATCAAAGCACCGATGGGGTGTGGGGTTGTACCCGCTGTTACTACTGCAATTCTGTTTGTCCGATGGATGTTGCACCGATGGATCAAATTGGTAAAATTAAACAAGAAATCCTCGATCGCAAAGACGCACAAGCCAGTCGTTCCATTCGTCACCGCAAGGTTTTAATTAATTTAGTTAAAGAAGGCGGTTGGATTGATGAGCGTAAATTTGGTGTACAAGTAGTAGGTAACTACTTTCGCGACATCAAAGGCTTACTCAGTCTTGGCCCCTTGGGTTTGCGGATGATTGTTAAAGGTAAATTTCCCTTATCCTTTGAACCATCGGAAGGTACAGAAACAGTGCGAACGCTGATCGAATCCGTGCAAAAATTAGAACAGTAAGCCATTGGCAATAATCCCAGTTGTAGTAGTAAAATTCACCTAAAATATCAAACCAAAATGACATCTGAAACCCCAACTTCAACACCAAAATCAACTCCAGAAACACCAAGCAAACCCGAACCTGCCTTTGGTTGGACTCCCTATGCAGAACAAATTAATGGGCGTTTTGCGATGATAGGATTTGTAGCGCTGTTATTGCTAGAATTGTTTACCCGCCAGGATTTCTTTACCTGGTTGGGGATGTAATTTATTCCGTAACGCCGCCATCTTGGCGATCAAGTCACCGCCAAGATGGCGGCGTTACGTAAGTAATGCGTAAGTCCTATTTTAGAGAAATGGTATAATTTATGTTTCTTATAATCAAGGGGAAAGCAATATTTGAATTTTACTTTCCCCTTCCTTTTTAATTGTTACGGATAGTCAAAGTGTACTTACCCCGATCGGTTTTATCCCGACCATTCACAATTACCTTATAGTTGCCAGTGGCAGGTAAAGTAATACTCAGCATAGAATTGCAGAACCCCTTGCTGATAAAATCTTTCTTAGTTGTCTCATCTTGATAGTTGCAACTATCCCCCATATCGTCAGCTTCTTCGATCAATTTGCCAGTAGAATCAAACAGTGCTAAGTACGTATCAAAATCAGGACTTTCTACCTTAATAGTTACGTTTTGACCTTGACGACCGTCAAAGCTATATTGGTCGAACAGACTCCCATCAATTTCAAGTACAGACGAGTTCGTAGGGCTCAGTTCCCCATCTTTTTCCAAAATAACGCTAGATGGCGATTCGGAAGGGCTAGGCGAAGGTGGTAACGGTCTAGGCGATTCGGAAGGGCTAGGCGAAGGTGGTAACGGTCTTGGAGAGGGCGATACTGAAGGACTAGGCGACGGTTCAGGACTCTCCTGAGCTAAAATAGAATTAGCGGACAAAACAGACTTCCTCTGAGGAAATTCTGCTGAAATAAAGGAAGAGCTAGTGCTACCAACAACCTGACTAGAGGGGGAAAATGGCGCAGCGATGAGTGGATTGCCAGAAAAGGCAGCTAGTAGGCTAACTGGCGCGATCGCCCAAAATCTAACTTGACGCATGAATTACCTCGAATTGGGAATAAAGAAAAAGACCTTTCCTTTCTCTGTTTTTAACGGACTGTCAGAGTGTAGCGGCCTCGACCTGTAGAATCATAAGCATTAACAATCACTCGATAAGTACCCGCCACAGGTAAAGTCACAGCGATCGCAGCATTTTTACTTGACTCAGTAATGTCGTCATTTTCCGCAACTAACCTGCTATTCGGGCCAAACAATGCCAAATACGGATCAAACTCAGAACTTTCGAGCATAATCGAGACAGACTGTCCGGCACGACCTTCAAAAGTATACTCGCGGTAAAGACTCCCATCAGACTCAAGTACAGGAGCACCTTCAGCTAAAACCCCATTTTCCTGCAAAATTACACTTCTTGACTCCGGCGGAGTAACCTGAGTCGGCGCACTACCCTTAAGTTGTAAAGTATAAGACCCCGATTGCCGCGCCTCATAAGAATTTGCCAGTAGAGTGTAAGTACCATCTGCGGGTAACGTCACCACAATTCGGGCATCTTTATTACCGCCGCCATCATCATCTTGAGCGATTTCGCGCTGACCTGGCCCCAACAAAATCAAATAAGGGTCAATATCTTTGCTCTTCATATCAATAGTGACTTCCTGGCCAGCTTTACCCTCAAAGGAATAGAGGTCAAAAAAGCTATTGTCCACTGGCAAGATGCTGGATTTTTCATTAAGCTTGCCATTGACCATTGGCCCGTTTAGCATCAATTTTTGAGGTTGCTGGCTGCCAAAAAGTGAGCCTCGCCTCTGGGATACGCGGGAAGCTCTACCTTCTTGAACTGCCGTCAGGAATGGGGGCACTTTGTCCACAGAAATAGCAAAACCAATGCCAATATTGCCTCCACCTTGGCCGCGAGTAAAAATTGAAGTGTTGACTCCAATTAATTCTCCAGCACTATTAAGTAAAGGCCCTCCAGAATTGCCTGGATTGATAGCAGCATCGGTTTGAATCAAGCCTCGATCTTTGTCAATACGGCTGACGATCCCGACAGTAAAAGTACCCTGAAATTGACCGAAGGGATTGCCGATCGCATAGGCCCGTTGACCAACTTTTATCGAACCAGCAGCCGCCAGAGGAATTGTCGGTAAATTAGTGCGATCGCGTATTTTCACCACAGCTAGGTCTAAACCATCTTCCCCAAAGCCGACGACATCGGCTGTTACCTTACTGCCATCTGCCAGAATTACTGTCACGGTTCCGCCTTCGGAGACAACGTGAGCGTTAGTTAAAACCATCCCATCTGGAGTAACGATCGTGCCACTACCATTAGCCTTGTCCGTATCGATAGTAACGACAGCCGGACTAGCTCGTTCGTAGACGCGGATATTTGTTTGTTCGTCAACATCTTGTTGGGCGATCGCACCGTCTACATACCCCAGATTAACTTGGGTTAAGTCCTTTACCCGCATCGGTGACGGTGTGGCAGCAACACCTGCTCCCAGCACCGCACCAACTGTTAAGATTCCTGATACTGCTAAGCCCAAAATTTTGAAATTCATCTGGTTTATGTGGTGAATGCTCTTTTCCTTAGTAAGGAGGACGGGGACAGCCAGGATTTAAATCAATTGTAACTTCATATTAGATTGGTATTATATCAATATTAACCATTCTCAAACTGGCTCCCCGATTCTGGATGGTGGCTCGTTAGCAAGATAGTGGAAATTGGCTTCGCGCACTTTAGCATCCTCGTCATTATAGAAAAACGACAAAAGAGCAAAACGTTGACCCCTAGTTACTGGTGTCGCCTCATGCAACACGGAGCAAGAAAAGACGATCGCACTTCCCGTCTCGGCTCGATAGCCGTTAGGCCCGTACTCTGGAAACCGTAGATATCCGCCCGTGTATTCTCCTACATTTAGGTTGAGAGTCATGGCAAAGCGTCGGTGCAGCGTACCTTTGCTAGTGTTATCTCGGTGGGATCTGAAGTAGCCGCCACTATCAGCATCATAACAACCTACAAGATAGCGTTCAAACCTAGTTATTTTAAACTGAAATGCCTTTTCTACCTCCGGGCAAACGCGACGAACGATCGCATCACTTAACTTTTGTTGTAATTTAGGCTCCTGAATAAAGACATCTTGTCGCTTCTTGAAACTATCGTCTAACAAACCTACAGTTTTCCCGTCTATTTGCCTCATAAAACCAGAGGGACTACCGCCTTCAGCTTGATAAAAATCAATCAAGCTACGGCAAAAAGCTTTGTCCAAAACGTTAGGAATTACTAAGACTGGCGCGTGTCTGGTTGCGGGGCGGGCTTCTTCAACCGGGGGCAAAGCTTTGAAAAAACGCAAGACTTGCTCGGCGTGTTGAGCGGGATCGCCCATAGAGAAACGGTTTAATATTTGGAGGTTTTCGTTAAGAACGAAGGTACAAGGAGCATATTGAATGCCAGTAGTTTCTCCTTGCTCAACAGTTTGGCAAACACCGTACTTATTACTTACAGTTTTGTCGAAGTCCCAGAAAAAGATGAAGTCAGGGGCGATTTCTGAGGGTCGGTTGTACTCTTTGTCGGCAGAATCTATGCTGACACCGAAAAATAAGACTTGTAATTGCTCAAATTCCGCTCGCAGATTTTGGAAGGATTTAAGCATTAGTTGGATTGGATCAAAGGCACTACTGCCAAAGAAAAACAGCACGATCCGCCGACCTCCAACGGTAGAGAAATGAAACAACGGGTTAACTGTGGAGGCAAGGGAAAACCAAGGGGCGGGATCGCCAATTTCAAGTAATCGCATAGTCAGTTTTCTGTCAATCTGTCAATCTTTAATTCTTAATAGTTGTTTTTTATTTGTTTCTTGTTCCCGGTTTTTCTATTTTAGTTAAGAGGGTAGGGGGAAATTTTTATCTTTCTCCCCCATTAGCAATTACCAATTACCCATTAGCAATTACCAATTACCCATTACCCCTGTGCTTATGAGTCAAAATTAGTCGAATTGTTAGGATCATCATTGGGATAGTCTACGGGTCGATATTCAACGTAGTCTGCTGGCGTTGCGTCTTCGCTACCTCTACTCCGGCGCGGTCTAGATTCTTCAGGAGAACGGCTCCTTTTTGGTCTTGTGCTAGTTTCGGGGTTGGGGATCTCTGACCCAGGGGGGCGGGTGTTGCGTGTGCGAGTAGGTTTGTCTTCGCGATCGCCCCCTTCCCAGTCATCAGGTCTATCTGTTGTGGGACTTGCGGGACGCACTGGCCGCCTCCTGGACTTTTCTCCCAAATCTGGTCTTGGTGTACTGTTACTACGAGTTGATGGGCGGCGGCGGGGTTCTTCGTCGTAGCTGTCCCGCGTCGAACGAGGATCTTGACTGGCCCTAATTCGAGGACGGGGAGGATAATCTTCTTCTGGTTCAAGTCGCTCTACCTCAGCGTCATAACTGTCATAAGCGTAGGCATTACTGACAGGTCGCTCTTCATCTACTATTTGGTTGCGACTCTTGGCCCCGGCGGTTGCAGCACCCCGTAGGTTGACGCTTTCTACTGCAAAGAAGATGGCGGTACCAGAAAGAAGGAACTGACCGAAGGCCAGAATTGGGTCTAGCCGCCATCCTTGAAATAGCAGAATACCGCCGCACAACAAGCCTACGGCGGCAAAGAAAATATCGTGATCTCGCGCTAGTTTGGGCTTCCAAGATCGCAGAAAGTACAGGCCTGCGCCGGCCACTGCTAGGACGATTCCTAGCAGACTGCTCCAGTTCAATCCAAAATTAACCATTAGCCTTTCTCCTATGTCAGTCCTAATGTTAACGATTTAGACATAAAACCTCTACTGAGATTAAGCCGATCGGACTTACGCTCATGGGCCCAGAAACCGGGTTTTTTACGAAAATACTTCGTTGTAGACTACAGATTCGATAAAAACCCGGTTTCTTTGGTCGGAGTGCGTAAGCCCTGGCTTATAAGTACAAGGAAGAAGGAAGAGCGTTAACTGTTGACCATCGACCGTTCACTGTTTTTCAGTTAACAGTTAACAGTTAACCCATTCCCAACCTTTTAGGTGCGCTTGATCTTATCTTTCTGGCTGATAAAGAGTAGTGCGACTGTTCCAGGAATTAATACAAGCCCAGCACCCCAAAGCAGACTGTACAAAAAGTTAGCTAGTGAAGGAGTCATAGATCCAAAGCCCTCTATTACAAGAATTTGATTTTTATTAATTTTATAATAGGACTTACGCAAAAGTATTTGTAACGCCGCCTTCTAGGCGGTATAAGGAACCCGCCCAGAGGGCGGCGTTACGCAAACAGGTTAAAATTATGAGGAAGTTACTTTACAAAACTTAAGATATTGATGGCTGACATGAGTTCTATTACTATTGCGAGTTGGATACTGGGCTTTGTTCTGGTGGTGATGACTTTGCTGTTTATTTTCCGCATTGTCCTGACTTGGTATCCGCAGATAAGCTTGAATCGACTACCGTTTAGCCTCATTGCTTGGCCGACGGAACCGTTGTTAATCCCGATGAGGAAGATTGTACCTCCGATTGGGGGTGTGGACATCACGCCGATTATTTGGGTAGGTATTGTCAGTCTCCTGCGGGAGATGCTGTTGGGTCAGCAAGGATTGCTGACGATGATGTAATTGGTTAGGTTAACTGTTAACGGTTAACGGTTAACGGTTAACGGTTAACGGTTAACGGTTAACGCTTGTTTTGACGCATCCACTCTTCAACGAAATTGGTGTAAACTTCGCCGGCAAGGAAAGCGGGGGTTTCTAGGATTTTTTGATGGAAGCCGATAGTCGTGGGTACGCCGGTGATCGCGCATTCTCGGAGGGCGCGTTTCATCCTGCGGATGGCTGTGGGGCGATCGCGTCCCCAGACGATCAATTTACCAATCAAAGAATCATAATAAGGCGGGATCTCATAATCTGTGTAGACGTGAGAATCCATCCGCACGCCGGGGCCGCCGGGGGGTAAATAACCGCTGATTCTACCGGGATGGGGACGGAAGTTATGGTCTGGATCTTCGGCATTGATACGGCATTCTATGGCGTGCCCGTTCATTACAACTTGGTTTTGTGACAGTTGCAATTTTTCGCCTTGGGCGATGCGAATTTGTTCGGCGATTAGGTCGAGGCCGGTAATCATTTCAGTGACGGGATGTTCTACTTGGATGCGGGTGTTCATTTCCATGAAGTAGAATTTGCCGGATTTGTCAAGCAGAAATTCGACAGTTCCTGCGCCTGTGTAGTTGATAGATTTGGCAGCTTTGACAGCCGCATGACCCATTTTTTCTCGCAGTCTGGGAGTAAGGGCGGGGCTGGGGGCTTCTTCTAGGAGTTTTTGATGCCGCCGTTGGATGGAACAGTCTCTTTCGCCTAGGTGAATGACGTTACCGTGAGAGTCGGCGAGGATTTGAATTTCGATGTGGCGAGGGCATTCGATGAATTTTTCTAGGTAAATCCCTGGGTTGCCAAAGGCTGCATCAGCTTCACCTTGGGCGGCGGCTAGGAGTTTGGGGAGTTCGCATTCTTCTCGAACTAGCCTCATGCCGCGCCCACCGCCGCCTGCTGTGGCTTTGATCATTACGGGATAGCCAATTTCACGGGCGATCGCGATCGCTTCAGCTTCGTCTTTTAGCAATCCGCCGCTACCGGGGACTGTGGGCACTCCCACTCGCTGCATGGTTTCTTTGGCTGTCGATTTGTCGCCCATCGATCGCATGGCTTCTGGAGAAGGGCCGACGAAGACGATCTGGTGATCGGCACAAATTTCGGCAAATTTGGCATTTTCCGCTAGGAAGCCGTAGCCGGGATGAATGGCTGTGGCATTGCGGGTGAGGGCGGCGGCGATGATATTGGGGATGTTCAAATAGCTTTTGCTGCTGGTGGGTTCACCTATGCAAACGGCTTCGTCCGCTAATTGGACATGGAGGGCGTGACGATCTATGGTGGAGTGTACCGCGACGGTTGGAATCCCCATCTCTTCGCACGTGCGGATGATACGGAGGGCGATTTCTCCGCGATTGGCAATTAAGAGTTTGGAAAACCCCATCTTTGGTACTTGTGACTTTGCGATCTGTAGAATAGACCTTTTAAGTATATTGTGGTAGTGGATTTTACCCAAAATCTAATTTAAAAAATTTGTTGCACAATTTTATGGTTTTGGTGTTAAGATTGTAAATCGGCAGCGATAAAGTGAAAAGTATGAGCTTGCAACTTCTGGGGCTGAAGAAAAATCTTCAACTCAAAACCGCGCAGTATTGCGAGGTAGGAAGCAATCTCAAAACTTAAAGCTTAAAAAGCGGATGTGGCGGAATTGGTATACGCGCACGTTTGAGGGGCGTGTGGCTTGTCCTTGCGAGTTCGAGTCTCGCCATCCGCATTTATGGGTTAGGTAATTAGTAGTTGGTGATTGCTAAGGTCTAACACTTTGGAACTAATACCTGCTGGACAAGACTGGGGCGATCGCGTTTTCCAGTCTTGTTTTTTTAGAGAGTGCGGCGATCGCGTGCCAATTTCTGGTATCTTGATAAAGTAAGCAGCACTCGTCGGGATTGCATCTAAGAAATTAAAATTTGAGTTAGAAAAGCTGCTGGAAATACCCATAATTTGAAGTAATGGGGATTTGTCAATCAGTGGAGTATTAAAGGGATGCAATCTCAGGAAAATTTGAATAGCGCCAGTGTTGAAGAAGTGGTAAAGCGGATCTTTATCAATCGCAAGATTACTCGCGCCGATCAGAGAAGGTTTATGGCGGCGATGATGTCAAAGGATGCTTTGACTGTGGAAGAACATGAGCAAATTGACCGAGTTTTTGATGGTTTGCGGCGCGGAGTTTTGAGGGTTGTAGATTAGGTGTATTAGCGAATCTCGCCCTAGGTATCGCGTTTTGAGGTGGTTGAGGAATAATTACTGAACTTTATTGGGTTAAAAAGGAGTTTCTATCTCTAAATTAATGTTTTTCCCTAACTGCGGATGCTGAAAATAAAGCTCCCTTGCGTGTAAGTGTAACCTATTTGCTGCGGTCTGACATCCATAGAGACGATCGCCTAAAATTGGTATTCCTAAACCTCTTTTATCTGACGCATGAACCCGAATCTGATGAGTACGACCGGTTAACGGCATAAACTCAATCCGAGTAAAATTTCCTTCCCTTTTCATCACTTGAAAACGAGTTAAACTGGGTTTCCCGTATTCTATATTTACTTGCTGATAGGGGCGATGTTCAGGATCTCCCCATAGTGGCAATGAAATCTCGCCACCATCATTTATTACATTACCATAAAGTACCGCTTCATAAATCTTTTTAACTAATTTATGTTGAAATTGACGGCTTAATTCCCGATAAATTGGTAGGGAACGAGCTAATAGCATAATTCCTGAAGTTTCCATATCCAAACGATGAACAGGGATAATATTTATGCCATCCGGTAACAACTGACGTAAGCGACTTAAAACGCTATCTTGTCTATCGCGATAACGACCAGGAACAGAAAGTAAACCTGATGGCTTGTTTACAGCTATTAGCCATTCATCTTCATAAATAATTGGTAAATTTTCTGTTATGGTAGGGAAACGGCATTGCCTTTTCCCTACTGCGATCTGATTTTCAGAGGTTTCTAAAAAACAATTTTGAGACAAACCTGATAGTAAAAATCCCATCAAGGGCTGACAGCGCTCCGCGCAAGCTCCATAAAATTCTCCCTGAATTTTATCAAGATTTATTGATGAATTTCCCCACCAAAACTCTGCCATTGCTAAGGGTTTAAGGTTATTTATAGCTGCATAGTGGAGTAACTTCGGCGCACAACAATCTCCAGTACCCGTAGGCATTAAACCAGTTGGCATTAATTCTTGTAAGGAACGAGACTGGCCTGCAAAATTAGCGATACTGTAAGCAGCATACATCTGAGTTTGTAGTTGCTTTGATAGAGTTTTTCGCTGTTGTTTCAGTTGAGTAATTCTGGCATTAGCATTGTCAATTATCGCCTTTAATGGCTGCAATTTTTCATTTTGATCTCGTTTAAGGTTACGCCTTTCAATTCCATCTTGTTGACTTTTTTGATCGAGGTTTTCGAGAGCTAAATTAAGTGCTTCATCTGTGAGGGTTTGGGAGATAAGTTGACGTTTTTCCTGTCGCTGTTGTTTGCAACTGCGATGACGTTCGCTCATTAATTTTAACTGTTGTTCAAACTCGCTAGATAATGTTTGGTATTGTTGCCATTGCGGAAGTTGTTTTAGGGTAATTATCTCTTGTTTAATAGCATCTAATTCAGCTAAGGTATAAGCTTCTTCTAATGCTACTTTATCGCGTCCCGGAATTGGTGGAACCCAGCCATCAATAGTATGAGAACCATTGAGAAGGCCTGAGAATGCTTTGAGTACCCGTTGTTCGCCATTAGGCATTTTAACTAATAGTATCCCATACATTTTACCTTCGCGGGAATAATCATTATTATTGGCTAATTGCTGCATTAAACCTTTAGCAATTGCTTCAGCTATGGGAGTGCGGGGAAGTTTGAGTAATTCACCATTTTGAGGGGAGATTCCTTCGTAGTAATAGGTAGGATATGAGTTATGCAAAGAAACCGGGTTTCTCTGAAAAATCTTTGCTTTCTCAACTAGATATTGAGGAAGAAACCCGGTTTCTGGCTGGAAGTGGGTAAGTCCTGTAGAATATAAGTTATTGATAGTAGCATTTTGGTCAATAAAATCTGAGATGGGGTGAAGGTTTATCATAATTAATGATATCAGATGTTAATCCTTAGACAAAATCAAGTTAAGTACGTTTAACTCGTTAGAAGTCAAAAGATATTTATCTGTAAAAATCTTTTCCCTACTTTGTTCTAAACTGTAACTTCTAAACACAATAAACGGGAAATCTTGATATTTATGTCCGATTGGCATTACACTACCTACAGGGTAGAGCGAGCGCATATAAGCCGACAAAATCTCTCGAAACTGCCTGTCTTCCGGTTCTTCCAGCCTGCTGTCAGCAAAATACTCCTGCATTTCCTCCCCGCTAACGAAGGCAAACAGCGGTATGGCATAATAGCGATCGAACTGCTGGCTAAACTGTTCAAAATACTGAGTTTTTTCCACATCGCTGTTGAGAAATTGGACTAATTCGATCGCACCTCCTCTAATAGCCGATATTACATTCTCCGGGTACGACTTGCTATCCCTAATCCGATACATTTTTTGCAGCAACTGATTATCTACACATTTTTTAATTTTCTGATGCAGCGATATCTGGTACTTTTCTGCCAACTTTTTATTAGCTAGAGGTACTACCAACAAACTACCACAAACATGACCAATCTCTAGATGATCGTAACTCAGCAAACCTGCAAGAGGATTGCACTTTTCCAAAAACTTGCGATTAAAATCATCCCGCATTTCCAGGTAAGAATCGCCCTTGTGACGCGAGTTGTCAGAATTTGTCAAAACAAACTCCCCACGATCTAAAAGTTCTTCTAAACTCGTATAAACCTCCTTTAATAACATATCTCCTCGTTGGCTTTCGCTCTTTAAAGTCTTAATTAAAGAAGCCATCTTGTTACTAAAAGTATCGCCCACCGCGGAAACCGACTTACCACCGATGGGAATCATCAAAAACTTTTCCCTACCTAAATAACCATATCCCAAAATTCGCGTCATTACCGCCGTCTTCAGAATCAGCAGTAAATTTAACAAATTCAATTTACTTTCTTTTAAAGAAAGTTCCGCATCATCAGCATAATAAACTGCTGTATCAGACAGGTAAAAAAACAACTCCTTATCTTCACCATCAAGGGTTTTCCCATGTTTATCTTCCCCGCGTCCCCGATAAATCACCTGTATCACTTCCATCAGATTTTTCTCAATCTGGAAGCGGGGAATATCAACTAAAATATGTTTTGTTTTCGGGAACGATAAGCCGCGACTTCCCGATGCAGTCATAAAGATAACTTTAGCTGTATCTTTACACTGCTGTATTTTTTGTTTTTCCTGTTCCGAGATACTAGCGTGAATTTCTAGATAATCGGTAAACTGCTCAAATTTGCCGCGACTATCTCGAATTCGAGCGATTAATTCTGCCAATCTTTGCTTGTTTTGAATATAGACTATAATTTGTTCAACACCAGGTAAGGCTAATTTGGTTTCGATATCTGCAACTATTTCTGATTGTACTCTTTTTACTAAATTAGTATTCTCCTTTAAAGACACATCTTCATTATATCTAACAGTTTCTACAAATACCTTGTAAGTTATCTGCAAACTGCGGGCTGGGTAGGAATTCGCATTGATGGCCCTTGCAGGTAGCCCTTTGAATTCAAAAGGAATGGTTTGTAAAGGTGCAATTACATCCGAATTTTTTGGTAACTTTTTAAAGTAGATTTTATCCGGTTCTGGGGATGTATTTTCAAGGTGTTGTTTAATCACATCGGAGTCAACTATCGAAGCATCTGCTACAATAATTTTAGTATTAAAACCATGTTCCGGCTTGTACAATTCATGTTTTTTGACAATCTTGGCAATTCCGGCTAAAAACTCAACGCCACCGTCATCTCCAGTAATTTCATCTATCATAATGAAAATGTGTTTGATGCGACTAGATATTTCTTGCATCTTGGCGGGTATGACTAATTTTTCTCGTTTGTTATAAGTATCTTGAAATATCTTTTCTAAATAATCTAGGGTGTTTTGTCCATTTTCTTTCATTCTTAAAGATTGGATAGATACCGTAGCGACAATATTGTTAGAGGTTTTACAGTTTATCAGGCTATAAATTCCATTGCAAATGCTATTTAGCACTCCCATAGTTTTGACGCTAGCTGGTTGAATTACGGTTTCATTCTTTCTTTCGATTTGTCGTTGGTGGTATTCTTTTGTCTTATTTTCTGGATTGTCTTGAAGAAAATGAACTGTTTGTTTTGTGAAGTTTTTCCTATGGCTATTCGATGCGTACTTGACTGTAAGCCGACCACCATTACTTGCAATAATGTCGGAATTTGTGTTAATACAAAATAGCCGCTCGTCGCACAGCAACCCAGTGTTTTTATCTATGAATTTCTCGATAATATCTAAGTTTACTTGCTTGCGGGGACTGACGTAGAAGAATAGGAAACCGTCATGGATATGTTGTTGGAGAAATTTTGCGATCGCCGTAGTTTTCCCAATTCCCGGATTCCCCGTCAAAAAGATATAGGTTTCATCAGATTGAAGCGCTTTCACAATCAATTCAGCATGAGCATTTCTCAGATGTAATCCGCGATAAATTTGCAAATCATCTGCCAGTTTATCTGAGATAATATCTATTGAATTCTCAAAATCGTCGATTCTCTCTGTATGACATACAGGTTCAGTGACATTTTTCCCAATTCCTAATAGAGAATTGACAAATTTTCGGCCTTCTTTGAAACTGCGAGCCGCGTTAAATTGAATAACATCCAAAACTTCGCTGCGGGAGTCACTAATTTCCTTGTTGGTAGGTTCGTTTTTGTAAATCTGGGCGCAAGTTGCTAACAACTTAAGTTTGTCCTTTCGTAGGGAAATAGCGCTAATATTGCGATCGCCATAACCCACCACATTCAACAAAACGTCAGCCTCACTTGAAATTATACCAGTTTGTTCCAGAAATCCATAAAAGCTGTGAGCATAGCTACCAGCCTGAATTAACTTCGTACTTTCCTTATCCTTATACTTAAAAGCTGTAAAAAAGCGTTTTAAATCCTCCGAGAAATCCACACCTAAAGTGCTCGTATCCATCCGCAGATTAGAAAACACACTTTTCGATCGCAAATAACTAATTTCTCTGAGTAAATATTTTCTGATCGCCTCTATTTCATTGATATCCTCCGGTTTTGGAGCTAACATCGGAGAAAACACAGACAAATCAACGCAGAGAATTCTAAAATCATTCCCGTGTTGTAACAGGATGAGCGTATCAGCTTGCAAAAACTCGCCTTTTTTCGAGTAGCGCCGGATGTACGAGTTAATTTCATCATCTGATAAACTAAGTTTGGTAGTTTTTAACTGAGATAATAGTTCTTTAAACGCTTCTTTTTCACCTTTTTTATAGGTTCTGATACTATTAGCATCACTAAAACTACAATGACAATACAAAATTTGCAATCTGTGCAAATTCCAGCCAGTAGATTTGACGTACTCCCGGAAAAAATTCAACCCACCAAGAAAGCCTTTTTGAACAAAAAACAGGCTCCATTTTTCAACAACTTGAGCATCTAGACTAGCCAGCAGATTAGCTTCTTTGATTATTTCCGCCATCATCTTTGGCAATTTGAGCTGCTGCAAATCCCGACTGTAAGAATCACCAAAATTGTGAGCCAGCTTTTCCTTTTTAATATATGCCAGAATCCCGATATTGAATCCCACCTCAAACAGCCGTCCAAAATCTTCACTTATCATTATTTTGCACCTCTCTCAGTTACGCTCAATACTTCTCTTACCTTATTCAAAAAAGCCAGCGAGTTAAACTCTGCACTCCCGCCCGCATGACTAAATATAGATAGATTACCAACCGAATCATCGCCGATAATATGAGAGTATGGATCGAGTTTCAAACTAATCTGTTGACGGGCTTCATACCTGGAAAAGTGGAATATGGTTAAATAGTGTAGTAAAGTATCTTTAATTTCACCATCATACATCAAACCTTGGCGAATATCTTGGTCATCCAGAATGCCTTCATATATATTCAATAGTGTCGAGTAAGAAATCACACCATTGTAAAAGTTCTTTTCCCCTTGTTCTACTCTGATACCATTAAACAAATTGAAAAACATCACAGCTTGTTGACTGGGATCTTTTGATAAACTTTCCAGTTCCGTTGTATCCTGAATGTAGAAAGATTCTCCCTTGTGTCCTTTCAGACTGCGGACGTAATATTTATCAAAAAATATCGGATAAATCCTGATATCTTGTCGCTCTCCTTTTAAAATTTCAATCAGCTTTTTCGACATGAAAAATAATTCTTCATCTTCATCTGTCTGGGTAATGTGCAGCGTGCTTGTATAAGGTGCTTGTGCAATATACAGGAAATTGCGATAGCCATACTTGTAGAGTTGGCTGACAGTATCTTCGAGGATTGATGGCTGAGTATAAAGGTTTTGAACGCTGTAGTTTTCTGATAATGTTTTTAGCATTCCGACTTGAATTGTATCCTCTGATAGGCGTTTGATTCCCGCAACTTCACCTAACAAACAGGTTTTTCTCTGAAAGCGATCGCTATTACCTTTTTTCGCATCACTTTCGCAACTGGAGACGACAATAATTGCTAAATTATCCAACTCTGGAGATAGTGGAACATTCCTGAATTTAAACTTTTTAGGAAGAATTGAATAGAGGGAACTTAAACCATTGCGGATACTGAAACCATTGGGTTTTCCCTTGATGCGAAACCCTTGAGAAGTCGATCGGTATTTTTCACTAAAAAGATGAGACAATGTTTTGGAAACGTTAGCCATAAACTTTTCCGACGGCGAAGGGTGATTGTGGTCGCATTCGTGAAGTCTCACCATCGGAATAAACAAATTCTTTTTCTGATTGTGTAACAAGATTTCCAAGCAAATATAAGACAGCAGTGAAATAGAGAATTTGTAAACAAATCCTGCTTCTGGTTTCAAACCTTCCTGGCTGTCTAAACGTCTATTGTTATAGCAAAATAACAGCATTTTATACTGCTTGAAAGAGTTGTCACATACGCTCATTAGACTTTCGGGAACCCACATTACAGGCAAAGCATTAATGCCCTTAATGTTGTATTCTATACTGAAATTTTGAAATTCATCAGTAGAAAAATAACGGACATCTTCAATTATGATATTGACTGGTAGTTGACAGATAGCTGTTTCGTTGATGCTCGATTCTTCAACAGTGATATACTGAAGTGCTTGCTTGGGATTTCGTTGCAGAACATCATTAAAAAATCGACCTGTCGTTAAAGCGTTATCGAGGTCTTCTAGAATGCCTCTTTTGATGCTGATATGTCGCGGCTCTGTGCGACTTGGCAAAATTGTTTCGCGATCTAAAAACTTTCTTAAGAGTTGTTTTAAACGCTCTATTTTTACTTCAACATGATATGTATTTAAGCCTTTTATGATGCCTCGAAATATTCCCTTTTTCTTTTCTTCATCAGAATCTCTGAGTACAGACCTTACTGCTTCAAAGCTTTGTCTAGGATCGTAAGTTAATTCAGATTCAGGGTTGTAATCGGGTGCTAAGGGATTGCTCCGAGAAGCAAATACAAAATAGTACAAGAATGCTATTTTTAATACCTTGCGAATAAAGGTTTCGCTAGTGTAGCTATCCGCCAATTCAGCTTGGTGTTCCTCACTTTCAGGATTTAGCAAATTCAGGTTATAGTCAAACACAGGTTCACCGCCGCGTGCTTGAACTTCGTTGCCAAATTTCATTTTTAAACCAAAAATATATTTACGTTCGCTCAAATGGCTGTCTGTGGTTTCTCCTAAATAGCCTGCTACAATTGGAATGATGGGAAGTGCATCTAAGGCTTCCGCTCTGGAAAACATATCTCTGTAGTTAACTGTGACACCAGCATAATTGACATTATAATAGCCGTCATCTTTTGTGAGATCGCTAATGTATTCTTCGATCCACCTAAGCCGTCGTATCAATTGTTCTAAATAGATAATACCAACACTATCTGTGTTGCTAGTGCGGAGGTGTTCTAGTAGATACTCCAAGTAGGTAATTTTAGCTTCTTTTTTTAGCTTCCCTAGAGTTTCTTTGTCTACAATTTTGAGCAACTTGTGAAAATCAGAATTTCCATTTTTAACCTCCTCATCAAGCCGATGACGCAGTTCTTGCTTATCGCTTTCACTCTCAGCATTTTCATTAATGTAATTTTGTAAACCCTCCTTGAGTTGTTGCTGAAAGATGTCTGAATCTCGCACGGTGATAGTCAATTTATGCAGCTTCAAAATTGCCGTTGTCCCAACAGTATTTGGGCGCTGCAAAGTTAGCTTCTTTTTCGCTAAGATAGGAGAGGATTTGGCAAAATCGTATTTGAAACCTAATTCTTGACCGCTTCCCTGAAAAACTGGTGATTCTAAAGGCTCAATTAAGTTAGAGACGAAATCTGCAATAGCATCATTACCTCCCACAGCAGATGCTAAATGTTGACGCAAACAATCTCTAATTTGTCTAATTTGATTGCCAAATTTAGTTTCAACTTCCCCTGGAAAATTGACTGTAGCAGAACGTGCTTGGCGTTCAAAAGAACCCAAGGGAGGAATGATTTGTAATTGGGAGACTTCATTGGCAATTGCATCAATATCAATTACCAGGCGATAGTTATCACTTGACCGACTAAAAGGATTTTGACTCTGCAAAACTCCTAAGATTTTATCCAGTAAATCACCATAGTCCACTGGAATTAAATCATCGTCACCTAGTCTTAAGCTGTTCACCATATTAACTCCTTTAAAAAGCCTGAATCCACTCTTTCACATCATACTCAGTCCAAACCCCATTTTGCCAATAAGGATCGGCCTCCACCCATTGTCTCACACTTGCTTCATCCTCAGCCTCATAAATCGCAAAAACCTTAGTTAAATCCTTAGTTGGCCCAATTGTAATCAACACACCAGACTCTTTTTGCTTCGCCAAACCAGCCAAATGAGCATCCCGAAAAGGCGCACGCTTTTCGATGACATCCTCACAGTAACTTCCCCACATCACATACTTAGTCATAGCCTTCAATCTCCTTAATAATTTAACTTTCAGACTATCGATCTAAAATCAAATCCATTGCCATTGTTATAATATCATCTTCCTTGACCATTTTGGCAATTTCTTCAAAATTATATATCCCTTCAAAAGCTTCTAAAGCCGCCGACTTCAACGCCGACTCATAGGCATCCTGTAAAGTCTCCACTAATTCCTCTTCCGTGAGATAGTTTCCTTTAGCTTTATGCCGTTTGTTAGTACGTTGAATTTGCTTAACTGCATTAAAAATCGAAGTTTCCCAAGACTTAGTAGTGCGGTTTTCAGCAACTTTTTTAATTAAATGCAACAGCAAAATTATACCATAACTAAAAATTTTATTCAGCTTATCAGATTTACTCATTTCTTCCAATTCTTCCACCAGTAGCAGCGCCTCTGCAACCTTGCCTCGGTGCAACAACTCCTTTAATTCCATTAATTCTTCCATAAAGTTTGACGTTCTTGCTATTTAATATGTTACGCTAAATTATAACTTAACACCATATTACTCGTAACGCCGCCCTCTGGGCGGTATCTTAACCACCGAAATGGTCACGTTAAGCAAGTACAGGAGACAGCCATGACAACATTATTAGAAATTCATTTATTTACAGTTCAAGATTATCACCTGATGATAGAAACTGGTATTATTGACGAGGATGAAAAAGTAGAATTACTAACAGGACAAATAGTAAAAATGGCATCCAAAGGAACAGCGCACAATGCAGCAGTAAAACGTACTGTAGAACTATTGCAAGATCGTTTAGGGAAGTCAGTTTTGATTAGCGTACAAGACTCTATTAAATTAAATGATAACTCCGAACCGGAACCAGATATTGCCTTGCTTGTTCGAGATCCACTCTACTACGAAGACCGACACCCAACCCCATCAGAAATTTACTTAATTATTGAAATTGCCGATACAACTCTCAGAAAAGATTGCGGAATCAAAGCCCAAATTTACGCTCAATCAGGCATTATTGATTATTGGGTATTGGATGTCAATGACCGCCAACTCCACGTATTTAGAGAACCGAGTCAGGAAGGCTACAAAAGTGAATTAATACTTGCTGATAGCATGACTATTTCACCTTTGCACTTTCCTGACACTTCCTTTATCGTTAGCGAAATGTTACGGCCATTAACAACAGCCTAACTTCTCAAACTAACAGCGAACTGCTTCACCAGTGCATCGCGAACTTTTTGTTGCACAGGTTCAATATCACCATCAGAAAGAGTGCGATCGCTAACTCGATAAATTAACCGAAAAGCCAAACTTCTTTGACCTTCCGGCACATTCTCGCCGCGATATTCATCAAACAATTCTACCGACTCCAGCAAACTCCCCCCCGCCTTTTTCATCACACCTTCAATCTCAACAACAGAAACATCAATAGGTGCAAATAAAGCTAAATCTCTTTCAGCCGCAGGGTAACTAGAATAAACACTGAATTTCCGAGTCAAATTATCAGCTTCATTCAACGCCGCTAGCAACACCTTCAAATCAAACTCGAAGGCATAAACCGCCTCTGGTAAACCTCGTTCTTGTTGCAATTGCGGGTGTACTTGTCCGAAAATTCCTAAAGGATTACTTTCACCCTTTTTTAATGAATTAGAGAGAATTGATAACCCTGCTGTGCGGCCTGGATGCAGTCGCGAATCACTGCTATCGCTTTGATATTCTACCCTCAAACCCAAGGACTCAAACACACCCTCTAAAATCCCCTTCGCCTCAAACCAAGTCAAAGCGCGATCTCGTCCACCTTGTTGCCATTTCCCTTGAATTGGATCGCCCCCAATAATACCAGCAACCCTGTCCCCTTCCCGCATTTCCTCCCCATTTTTCCAGAAAATACGACCAATTTCAAACCCATTTAATGGGCCATTTCCCTGCTCTAAATTATACTCAAAAGCATCGATCAATCCTGACAACATCTCCGTCCGCAAAGCCGAATACTCAACTAACAGCGGATTAGCCAAAACTACTTGATTTTCCCCCTCAGTTTTCACCAGAGAATAGTGCATTAACTCCGTCAAACCTGAAGCGCGAAAAGCTGCTCTAATATTACGAATTGCAGCATATTCTAATGGTAAAAAACCTGCCGCCGTCTTACTTGGTAAAGTATCACAAAAGCGATCGTAACCGTAAAGCCGCGCAATTTCCTCAATTAAATCAATCTCCCGTTCTAAGTCCCGATGACGATAAACTGGTACCGTCACCGTCCACACTCTTTCCTCAACACTTGGAGCCACACCGCAGCCTAAAGCTGTCAGAATACCCTTAATTTCATCAGGTTGTAGATACTTTTCATAAAGCGTACCTTCGCCCCGTTTAAGTTGTCCTAAAACTTGATTAACTCGATCTAAACGCAATTCTACACTGCGAGTTAAATTTGACTTATCTACACCGATACTGGCACTTTCCTGAACAACAGGGACTCCTTCTGCCAATTCAACAATCAACTTTAAAGCACAGCGGCAAGCTAAAGCTAATTCTGCCTGATTTACCCCCCGTTCGTAGCGAGTAGAAGCCTCACTTCGCAAACCTTGAGAACGAGCAGAACGCCGAATGGCTACAGGCTCAAAAATGGCAGCTTCCAAAACCAAATTCTGCGTACCTTCGTGAACTTCCGTCTCTTCCCCACCCATCACGCCAGCTAGAGCTACAGGCTTGTCATTAACAGTAATTAACAGCGCTTGTGCTTGCAAATTCCGTGTTTGACCGTCAAGAGTTTTCAGTGATTCCCCCGAATTGGCAAAGCGAACGCCAATAGTTAGATCGCTACTACCAGCTACAGTTTCCAACCGATCTCTATCGAAAGCGTGAAGCGGTTGACCCCATTCTAAAAGAATATAATTAGTAACATCAACCACATTACTAATTGGCCTTACTCCCGCCGCTTGTAAACGTTGCTGTAACCAAGTCGGAGAAGGGCCTATTTTCACTTTTTCGATGGCAGTGCCAATGTAAATTGGGCAAGCTTGAGACGGGGAAATATCTATCGCTAAACTTCCACTCTCACCGCCTTCTTTCCCTTGAATTAACACCCCCGCCGCTTCAGGAATTCTCAGATTTGCTCCAGTTAGCGCCGCCACTTCTCTGGCCACGCCCACCATACTCAAAGCATCAGCGCGATTTGCCGTTGCTGTCAAGTCTAAAATGACATCATCTAAACCTAATAATGGCCGAATATCACTGCCTAATTCGGGATTTTCCAGTTCAAAGATGTGAATGCCAGGAGACTCTTTAGCTAGTCCCAATTCCGCCACAGAGCAAATCATCCCCTCAGAAGGAACGCCCCGCAGTTTAGCAGGTTTAATCTTCAAGTCGATATTTGGTAGATAAGTCCCAATAGTGGCGACAGCTACATAGATATCAGCTCTAGCATTGGGAGCTCCGCAAACAATGTTTAACGGTTCACCTTTACCGATATCCACTTGACAGACTCTCAGCTTGTCAGCATTGGGATGTTGCTCGCAAGCAACTATTTTGCCCAATACCACACCATCGGCCCAAGTGCGGCGGTCTTCGATTTCTTCTACCTCAAACCCAGCCATTGTCAGGGTTTCCGCTAGTTCTTCTGGCGTTACGGCGATGTCTACCAGTTCCCGCAGCCAGTTGATAGAGATACGCATTCTTTTGTCCTTTGTCCTCTTTCCATGTCCTTTTCGTAACGTAGCATCCAGAGGGCGACTTAAGCCAAAACTTGCTGGGGACTTAAGCGCCTGAGATTAAGGTTAAGTCCTGCGGAATGACGACTGTTAAATTCATTAGTCTTCTGGAGAGGAGTTAAACTCTGAGGTAGGGGTTTCAACCCCTGGGGGACTGGGCGATCGCGATCGCTTCCTACTTTTCACAGCATATTTACTTAAAAGTGTCAATAGAAAAACTATGCAGCTTAGGCCTTGTCCGATAAAAGTATCCAAGGCTGCAAAAAGCACTTAAGTTTAGAAATAAATTCTATAATAGATACTAAATTCAATAAGTCTTTAAAGAGTCTTTAAATATTTTCTCGAAAAATCGACCAGAATAGCGAGATAATTAAAATATAGTAAGGATATCAAGCTAAAAGACGTAGGTGCATCGAAAATTAGCAGCCCCGCCCACACTCCCCGACAACTGGCAGAAAATCATATTTCTAGCTGGTGTACCCACAGGGGTCTGTGTAGTGGAGCTGTCCTAGCTAGATTAGCAAAACTTAGGCACACTTGATTAACATGAGCTACTGCATAAATCCGGCCTGCCCCCAACCTCAGAACCCGCCTGAAGCCATCCAATGTCAGGCGTGCGGTTCGCGATTGCTGCTGCGAGCTCGCTATCAAGTAATCCAACCTCTAGGACAAGGGGGTTTTGGAGCCACATTCCTAGCCAAGGATATCTCGTTACCTGGTCAGCCGACTTGCGTAGTCAAGCAACTGCGCCCCAACGCCACATCGCCGCGAATTTTAGAAATGGCGCGGGAGTTATTTAAGCGCGAAGCCAAAACTCTCGGCAAATTGGGCGATCACCCCCAAGTCCCCCGACTGCTAGACTACTTTGAAGCCGGTCAGCAATTTTATTTGGTTCAGGAATACATTAAAGGCGCTACCCTCAAACAGGAGGTCAAAACCTCTGGCCCCTTCAATGAATCCGGCATTATAGACTTTCTGAAAGAACTGCTGCCAGTAATCAATTACATCCACAGTCAAGGGGTTATCCATCGGGATATTAAACCCGCGAACATCCTCCGCCGCAGTCAAGACAACCGCTTGGTACTCATTGACTTCGGAGCCGTAAAAGATCAAGTTGGCCAGACAATTTTACTGGATATGACGGATCAGACGGCTAACACAAAATTCTCCGTCGGCACATTTAGCTTCGCACCGCCCGAACAGATGGCGATGCGGCCAGTCTACGCCAGCGATATCTATGCCTTGGGGATGACGTGCTTGTTCCTGCTGACAGGCAAATCTCCTAAAGATTTGGATTTTGACCCAGTAAGCGGCGAAATTATCTGGCAGTCCCATGTTTATGTCAGCAAACACCTTGAAGGTATCTTCGACAAAATGCTTCAGCCAATGGTTGGCTACCGCTACCAGTCGGCTAACGAAGTTCTCAGAGCGCTCAATCACGAACAAGAAGATACCTCTAGCCTTTCCGATGGCATGGTGAGCCAAAGAAGACCCCATCAGCAGCCGGAAGACCCGACTGTATTTAACGCTGACGGTTCAGCATGGCTGTCGCCGGCGGCGAAAATCGCTCAGGATATTCGGGCTAGACAAACTCGCTTGGGTAATAAAAGCTCCTTCTCTCAAACTGGGGGAACGGGTATGCAGTCTAAAAATGGGCGCAATCCCGCTACTTCCAGAACTGGAATGACAGGGATGACGAGCCACACTTCCGGCGGAAAAGGCTCGAAACTTCCGCCGAAGTGGGATGCGAATACGCTGCGAGCTGCCTATTTTAAAGGCAAGAGAGATTTTGCCGATTGCGATTTTGGCGGTTTGAACTTGAAGGGAGTGAATTTGGCGGGGGCAAATTTTTACGAGGCTCGATTGACTAGAGCAAATTTGCAAGGGGCTGATTTGTCGGAGGCAAATTTAGGTCACGCCCGATTAGTGGAAGCGAATTTGCGGGATGCGAATTTAAGTCAAGCTTATTGTAGTACGGCAAATTTACAATCAGCGGATCTCAGAGGTGCTAATCTTGCAGGTGCTTACTTGAGTAAAGCGAATTTGCGCGGGGCCAATTTGTGCGGGGCAAATCTGATTGATGCAACGGTTTCTGATGAGCAATTAGCTATGGCTAAGACGAATTGGATGACGGTGAAGCCTGATGGTAAAAGGGGTTTTGGGCTTTAGAAAAGTAGCGAAAATTGTAGTAAGTTTGTAACTTCTGTATTATTCAAAACTAACAACTTAAAACTCAAAAATTTTTACTTCCTTCACCCAATCAGGTAATGCAGTGGAAGGAAGTGCGATCGCTTTGGGAAAGTGTAATTTAAAAGTAATACTTAATTAATCATTACTACTACCTCTGGCAGATGTGGCATCAATAGTTCAGATGAAACTGCTTAAAAACCGCTATGAGCTGATATTGCACATAGGCATCCTTGCCTTAGCCTATTTTTTGACGGGAAAACTGTCCGCGTCGATGTTGGGACTGGCGAAAGCGGAGGCTTCCCCAGTGTGGCCACCGGCGGGAATTGCCTTAGCAGCATTTTCATTGAAAGGCTTCCAAATGTGGCCAGGGGTAGCGATCGGTTCTTTTTTATTGAATTCAACGGGGGGATTAAGTATACCTTGGCCGACGATCGCTATCAGTGCTTTTAGCGTTACTCTCCAAGCGATCGCTGGGAAAATGCTGCTCGATCGCATTGGTTTTTCTCCTCGCTTGGAACGTCTGCGAGATGTGATGGCATTGCTGGCTAGTGCAGTAATATCTACCGTTATAGTTGCTACTTTTGGCAACTTGAGCGGGTGCTTTTTCGGCTTTGCTAAGTGGAGCAGTTTTTGGACAAATTGGTGGACAACTTGGATCGGAGATGGCATGGGAATTTTAATTGTAACTCCCTTGTTGTTGATTGGGAGTCTAGGAATTAAAAATTTAAAATCAAAGATTGTAAATGGTATTTATCCAATTTTTAGTTTTAAATTTTTAATTATTAATTATTTTGAAATTGGTGTCTGGCTGAGTTTATTAGTCGGCATTAGTTTGTTAGTATTTTGCTCGAAAACTGAAGCCGCTATTGCACTTTATCCACTGGAATATTTACCTTTTCCTTTCGTGGTTTGGGCTGCCTTGAGATTTGGTCAAAAAGGGGCAATTTTGGCTAGCGTCATTGTCTCAACTATCGCTATTTTTGGTGCTGTACAGGGAGCGGGCCCTTTTGTTGCTAAGAGCTTAAATCTCAATCAAGCTGTGTTGTTTTTACAAGTTTTTATGGGTGCGATCGCGAGTACGGCTTTAATTTTAGCTGCTGCTGTTGCGGAACGACAGCAGGCATTAGTAGATGTAGGTCGCACGGCTTCTCTATTGCGGGAGAGTGAAGCAAGTTTAGCTAATGCTCAACGTATTGCTCAATTAGGTAACTGGGATTTAAAATATGGAGTTGGTAATGCGACCAGCGATAATTTTGAATCCTTGATTTACCCTTCTTATTCACCTAAATTAAGAGGGGAAAGAAAGTCTATAATTGAGTTGCGGTGGTCGGCGGAACTTTACCGTTTGCTGGGTTATGCTCCTGGTTGCTGTGAACCCAGCGAGGAAGCGTTTTTACAAGCAGTACATCCCGAAGATCGGGAGTTAGTGGCGCGATCGCATCAGAGAGCAGTATTTGAGCAAAAACATTATTGTATTGAGTACAGAATTGTCCTCCCAGATGGGAGCGATCGCACTTTGCGGGAACACTCAGCCGTTAAGCACAATGGGATGGTGGCGGCGGTACAGGATGTGACGGAGCGTAAAGCCACTGAAGAAGCTCTGCGGGTGTCTGCTTGGCGCGATCGCTTGTTAGGCGAAATTGCACTGCGAATTAGGCGATCGCTTGACCTCGACGAAATTCTTAATACTACTGTCGCCGAAGTCAGACAATTTTTTAAAGCAGACCGCGCCTTTATTGCTACTTTAAATAGTATCGAAGCATCCCAGACAAAATCTCAGTATAGTATCATAGTTGCCGAGTCTGTAAATCCCGATTTCCCTTCGATTTTAGCCTGGAAATTTACCGACAATAATCACATTAATGAAGTGAGAAAATATTACGCCCATAATGCCGTCTGTGCCATTGCCGATACTACTCAGATAGAAATACCAGCCGCAATGGTTGAATACTACCATAATTATCAAGTGCGGGCAACATTAAACCTACCAATTATGTTAGGAGAACAGCTATTTGGACTGTTGGTAGTCAATCAGTGTGCGGGAACGCGCCATTGGCAACAATTTGAAATTGATTTATTAGAAAAACTAGCTACACAAGTCGCGATCGCTCTCCAACAAGCGCAGTTGTTACAGCAAGTAACAACTCTCAATGCTAACCTAGAACGCCAAGTCGAAGAACGCACCCAAGAACTCCAGCAAAAAATGCAAGAACTTCAAGAAAGCAACCGACTTAAAGACCTATTTATACACGCAGTTTCTCACAATCTCCGCACCCCACTAATGGGAATGTTGATTTTGCTAAAAAATTTGCTTAACAAGCCTTGCATGGGCAATTTACCAGGGGAAAATCAGCAAAAAATACCAGTTCCTCGTTCAATTTTAGAACGAATGGTGCAGGGTAGCGAACACCAGTTAACTATGGTTAATTCTCTTCTAGATGCTCACGCCAGCGAAGTCAACGGAATTGTCCTTAACTGCACCCCACTACAATTAAGCGATTTGAGTTCAGACGTTATAAAGGATTTAGAACATATTTTAGGTAAAAACAACGCAACTTTAACTCAAAGCGTACCCGCAGATTTACCCCTAGTAAATGGCGACGCTAAACAGTTGCGGCGCGTATTTGAAAACCTGCTGACGAATGCTCTCAAACATAACCCGCCCGGAGTGAATTTAAGCCTTAAGATAGATGTAATTAATGCAAGTACCAAAACAAGACAATGCTCAATCCCCCATCCATCGACTTATACTTTAGGGAAAAGCACAAGCGAAAGTAACATAATTCGTTGTACGATTGAAGATAATGGAGTAGGGATAAGTCCTCAGCAATGTGCATCTCTGTTTGAACTTTACGTTCAAGACCCTAATAATAGACAGTTGACTGGTCTAGGTTTAGGACTATATATCTCTCGCCAAATTATTAAAGCTCACGGTGGCGAAATGGGAGTTGATAGTAATCTCGGAGTTGGTTCAAAGTTCTGGTTTACACTACCTATTGCTAACTATTGTTTGAATTATGAAATATAACAATCACGAAGATAGACAAGGCTATTTCTATTACGTAACGCCGCCCTCTGGGCGGTATATTACCGCCTAGAAGGCGGCGTTACGTAATTAGTTCTAGGTTGTTATATAGCTAAATCCTTCTTCCTTCTTCTTTCTTCCTTCTTCCTTCTTCCTTCTTCCTTCTTCCTATGACCAATCTGAGCAATGTTAAAGCAGCTCAGGTGTCCGTCAATTATGAGGTTTGGCGTGACCGTTTTCTGAGAAACCGCCTGCGTCCCGCCTTGTGGATTGCAGTCTTTTTTGCTTTAACAATTACGGTTTATCTTTGGGGAGAATCTATCTTCGATCCCAAACAATTTAAAGCGGCAAATCTCTATATTGGTATTGCTGTTGAATTAGGATTACTTACCTGTTTAGCATTGCACCAAACTGAACTAGGAAGGCGCTATCCCAGTTTATTATTTTTAGGTTTTTCTTGGTCGCTAACTATCATTGTACAGGTAGGAGCGGCCCTAATTGGTCAAGCAGAACCTCAGACTTTAATGTGGTGTTTGGCATTTTTAACTCAGGCGACATTAATGCCTGTGCGATGGCCCCTTCATGTAGTTTCACAGTTAGGTGTAGTTGCTTGTTATATAGGAGTAAATTGGGCGCTTAATCTCACCATCGCGAAGATGACAGCTTTCCATTTTGCAGGATTTTATTTATACTTATTTTGGTTTTGTTTTATTTGCGATTTGTCGGTATATTTGTACGAGCGCTTACAGCGAGATGAGTTTGAAACTAGGCGGTCTTTGGCCGTAACTTATGATAAGTTAGAAGCAGCGGAAGCGAAGTATCGCAGTATTTTTGAAAATGCCGGGGAGGGAATTTTTCAGAGTACTCCTGATGGGAGATATATTACAGCTAATCCGGCTTTAGCTAGAATTTATGGCTACGATTTATCGGAAGAAGTAACAGATATTTTTACTGATATAGAACATCAATTATATGTAGAACCAAATCGCCGTGCTGAGTTTATTAGACAGATTGAAGAACACGGAAGAGTATCGGATTTTGAGTCTCAAATCTACCGCAAAGATGGCAGCATTGTCTGGATTTCTGAGAACGCACGAACGGTGCGGGATGCTAATGGCAAGGTGCTTTATTATGAAGGTTTAATTGAGGATATCACGCAGCGAAAGCAGGCGGAGGAAGCTTTGCGGGTGTTTATCCATGCTCTCTCTCACGACTTGCGAAACCCGGTTGCAGGGATGTTAATGGTGTTGAAAAATTGGGAGAAAAAGCCTGGGGATGGGATCGCAGTACCGCGATCTATTTTGTTGCGGATGATTCAAGGGAGCGAACAGCAATTAAAGTTAATAAATTCGCTTTTGGAAGTACAGGCTAGCGAGGTACGGGGTTTAGTTTTGCAATGCGAACCACTACATTTGAGAGGTTTAATTGACTCTGCAATCGCAGATTTAGAACCAATGTTGGTGCAACATCAAACGGCTGTAAAAAATCAAGTTTCAGCAGATTTACCATTAGTTAATGCTGACTCTACGCAGTTATGGCGGGTATTTTCAAATTTGATTGCTAATGCTTTGAAACACAATGCGCCGGGACTTAATTTGACGATGACTGCGACAATAATAGAAGTGGATAATCAGAGGAAAATTGCCGATCGTTCAATCAAAATGATTCGCTGTACTGTGGAGGATGACGGCGTGGGAATACCTTCTGAACAATGCGATCGCCTTTTTGACCTTTATGCTAGGGGTTCTCAAGTTCGGCATTCTCTTGGTTTGGGTTTGGGACTATATCTTTGTCGTCAAATTATTGCCGCTCACGGAGGGGAAATTGGAGTAATTAGTAATCCGGGTGCGGGTGCTACTTTTTGGTTTACTTTGCCGATTGTTGATAGTGTTGTAGTTAAGTAATTAACTAAGTTTAGTTTGACCAGCATCCGCGTCAATAAAACAACCTGTTCCAGAATCAACGCCAGAACCGAATACTTCACATCCTTATAATTTTAAACAAGTCCTGCTCTCAACGCGACTACTGCTGCCTGCACCCTATCATCCACTGCTAACTTATTCATAATACCGCGAACGTGAGTTTTAATAGTATTAGGACTGAGATAAAGTGCAGCAGCAATTTCAGGATTGCTATAACCTTCTACCATCAATTTTAACACTTCTGATTCCCGCTGTGAGAGTTGACCTATACTTGCTGTAGATACAGGGGTAGGAGGTTTGAGATTTTCAATTACAGTCCTAGCAATTTGAGGATCGAGATAGGTAGCACCTTCAGCAGCAGCGGCGATCGCAGCTAACAAACGCTCTACTGAAGCACCTTTAATACAGTAAGCATCTGCACCGCTAGAAAGAGCAGCAATAATTTCTGTTTCTGCCGTATGAGAAGTTAGCATCACCACCCGCACATCAGGCAATTTTTCTTTAATTTGTTGCGTTGCTGCAATTCCATCCAGTCGCGGCAAACCGATATCCATGACGATCAGATCGGGTTTAAGCCTTAATGCTGCTTCGACTGCTAAGTAACCGTCTTCTGCTTGTCCTACTATTTCTAAATCAGGACAATCCCCTAAAACTTGCTCTAGTCCCAATTGCATCATTGGGTCATCTTCAACAATTAAAATTCGCATAATGGCTAATTGCTAATGGCTAATTGCTAATGGCTAATTGCTAATGGCTAATTGATAACAGTTAACAATTAAAACTTGAACTAAGTCTCCTGCTTGAATCCAAGTTTGATCCACAGGGATAACTGCTAAACCTGTAGTATTAACTAGGTTAATTAAATTACCTGAACTTTGACTACCGCTAGCAGGTTCAAATTCATAATTGCCAGCACATAAATGTAATTGACCCCAGAGGTAACTTTCTCGCTTCCCATCCGATCGTAAGTCAATGCGCGATCGCGCCTGTACAAACTCTGGCCCCCAAGCTTCTTGTTTAAGTCCAGAAAGTTTCCGCATTGCTGGCTGGACAAAACGCCAAAACGTTACTAAACTAGAAACCGGATTACCAGGTAAACCAAAGTAAAGACATTGAGAATTGGTAATTGGTAATTGGTAATTGGTAATTGGTGAAATCGGGGAATTTCTCTGTCCCTCTCGTTTAAAAGTTGCTACAGTTAGGGGTTTTCCTGGTTTTATTGCTACGGCACGAATGTGAATTTCTCCTCCCAAAGATGCGATAATTTCTTCAATATAATCGTAATCTCCCACCGAAACGCCTCCAGTAGAAAGCACGATATCTGCGGTGGAAATGGCAGATGCGATCGCATCTTTCAACTTTTCGCGATCGTCGGGAATAATCCCTAACCGGATGATTTCTGCACCCGCTTGTGAGCTCAAGGCGGCCAAAGCATACTGATTCGAGTCTACCAATTGACCTGGTTGTAAAGGTTGCTCAGGAGACACTAATTCGTCCCCAGTGGAGAGAATTGCAACGCGGAGACGGCGGTAAACTGGTACTTGGATACATTGTGCGGCAGCTAACACGGCGATTTCTGGAGGATTGAGGACTGTATTAGGCATTAGCAAAGGCGTGCCCGCTTGGTAAAAATCGCCCTTGTGACGCACAAAAGCTTTGGGTTTGGAAGGAGAAACTAAGATCGAAATGCGATCGCCTTCCCTGCGCGTTTCCTCCTGCATCACCACTGTATCAGCACCCGCAGGCATAACAGCCCCAGTCAAAATCCGCGCCGCCTGTCCCGATTGAACAGTACATTTAGGCTGATATCCTGCGGGAATTTCTTCTATAATTTCCAGTATTGCGGGTTGATTTAGACTACAATTTTCAACATCGGCAAACCGCACGGCGTAACCATCCATTGCGGAGTTGTCCCAGTGGGGAAAATCGAGGGAACTTGTCACAGGTACGGCTAAAATTCGTCCCCACGCGGCCAATAAGTCTATCGTTTCTACATCTCCCTGACTGTCAAGGGGTTGCACCAAATCTAAAATGATTGATTCTGCTTCTTTAACTGACAGCATGGCTGTCTCTCCATCTGATAACACTTTTGTTAGTGTAGCAAATAAGTAGCCATAGTGGTAATATTTTTTTTATGTTTCTATGGTAAACCTATTATTTTAGCGTTTAATTATGACCACATTTCTGTCTATAATTTGGCTTAATACTTTATCTTTGCTACTGGTAGTGATTTCAATTATTCTTACTAAATCATCTGGATTAGAAGTCAGCGATTTATTTTTTCATCCTTTGTTTTACCCTCAGCCAAATGTCGCTTTTTTAACTCGCACATTCCAGTTATTATGTTGCGTACCTGTGATTGTTTGTGCTTTTAGCTATGGCTTGCTTAAAACTTTTAATCCTCCCAATTCAGAAAAGGAATTTATTCTAGCTTCAGCTATTGTAACAGGGGGATTTATGCTGAATGAAATTTACAGGATTCATATATACCTTGTGGGAATGGGAATCTCTAAATTAGGGGTTAGTTTGTTCTATGCTCTTGTTTTATTTTCCTACGGATGGTTTTTTCGGCGGCAACTAAAATCTACTCCTTACGGGCTATTGCTAGCTGGCGTGGGGTTATTATTTTTTGCGATCGCAGTGGACTCGCAGCACTTAAAAAACAAGATAACTTCTAGCTTACTAGAGGGAGTTCCCAAGTTGTTTAGCGAGATCAATATCGTTTTTTATTATTGGTGCGTTTGCAAATATTCGGTAGAAAAATCTCTCAGTCGAATTATTAAAGCATAATCATTAACCGTATTAAACCAATCCAAATTAGTTATAATCCTCATCCTTACTCTGCCTCTGCTTGCTATGCGATTTGCTCTAAATCTCAATTTCACAATTTAGTTAAATTGTGATATAATACCAAGATAGAAGCAGAAAAATTAGATTGTTTACTTCTTCCTCAGCACAAAATTGTTAACAGCTAGGTTTAGCATAAACCTGGATTTGTTCTCAATTTGCAAACAGTATGGCAATAACTCTGATAAAATTGTATAAATATTGAGGAATCTGATGCAAACAAATACTGAGATGGAATTAAATCAAACAAGCGATCGCGCAAATTCCCTTACCCCCGAACAACACAAGCAGAAAATGCAGCGTCGCAAAGAAGTACAAGACCAGCGAATTGCTGAAAAATCAGGGGAAAAAGGCTTAATTATCGTCAACACTGGAAACGGTAAAGGGAAGACGACGGCCGCATTGGGAATGGTACTGCGATCGCTCGGTCACGGCTACCGCGTCGCCATAGTACAATTTATCAAAGGAGCCTGGGAACCCGCAGAAAAAGCCGTTTTTGAGAAGTGGGAACATCAATTAGAATTTCACGCCATGGGAGAAGGCTTCACCTGGGAAACCCAAGACCGCGATCGCGACATCCAAAAAGCTCAAGCAGCATGGGAAAAATCCTTAACATTTATCCATAATTCCGACTTTAGATTAGTGTTGCTTGATGAAATTAATATAGCACTAAAACTAGGTTATTTGCAAGTCGAGCAAGTGCTAGCAGGACTAGAAGAAAAACCAGAACTATCTCACATTATTTTAACAGGTCGAGGCGCACCAGCAGGACTCATAGAACGGGCAGATTTAGTAACAGAAATGACCCTACTTAAGCATCCCTTCAAAGAGCAAGGTGTAAAAGCTCAACCAGGTATCGAGTATTAAATACATAACTTACACAAAATTATCCGTAACGCCGCCATCTTGGCGGTAAAGTCACCGCCAAGATGGCGGCGTTACGAAACGTGATGCGTAAGTCTTATCAATTTTGAGTTATGAGTTAAATAAATTCCCTCTTCCTTATTCCTTATGACAACTAATGGACTAGAACCTACTACCTTTAACGATCTGTTATCCTTGGCACTATCTTCTATTGACTCTGCACAATCAACAGAAATACCTATCCCTGCAAAACTAGCGCTACTGCAAGCAACTCAACTAATCTTATCTCAAAAAAACATCAATGTCAATGCCAATCTCTTGCTGCAAACCTTATGGAAAATAGCCACAATTAATCCCTTTGATGACTTTGTTCAGACTTGCTTAACCTGCGAAGGAATCAATCAAGTTCAGGAATTTAGAGAACTTAGAAATAAAATAGCAATAGCCTACAATATTCAAGGCAATGCCTTCTATCAACAGGGTCAAATTCAGCAAGCAACCCTGCAATACGAAAAAGCATTACAAATAGGACAAGAACTTTCTCCCGCTGACTTACTTAGCATTTACTTTAATGCAGGAATGGCATCTTTTGTACAACAGCAACCAGAAAAAGCACAACATTTGTTTCAAAAAGCACGGCAAATTCAACCTAACTTAGCGCAAGTAGAGCAGATGCTTATTAGGGTAAATTATCAACTTGAAACTAAGCAAAAAGGATATAAGTTTAGTCAAGATTGGTTTAGCAGAAATCTGGCAATCTGGCAAGAATATTTAATGTGTTTTCGCAATCGACCAGATTTAAACATACTAGAAATAGGAAGTTGGGAAGGGAGGTCTACTTGTTGGCTATTAAACAATATTCTCACTCATCCATCGTCGCAAATTACCTGTATCGATACATTTGAAGGCGGTGGAGGAACTGAACTAGAAGCAAGCGATACTAAAGAGTCTATCGAAGCAAGATTTGACTTTAACATTGCTCTGACTGAAAGCATAGCAAAAGTAACAAAAATCGTCAACAAATCGAGAGTAGCATTGCGGGAAATTCCCTTTGATAGCTTTGATATTATCTATATTGATGGCTCTCATTTAGCTTGCGATGTACTAGAAGATACCCTTTTAAGTTGGGGACTTCTCAAGATAGGAGGTTTGATGATTTTTGATGATTACGATCATGTTTTTCGAGAATTTCCTCATCAAAATACTAAGATTGGGATTGATGCTTTTATGGCGAGTTTTTGTAATAAAATTCAGCTTGTTCATCAATCTCATCAAATTATTATTAAAAAGATATCCGATTAAAAATGCAGAGCAATGTGGTTGCCATCACTATCACTTCTAAATATGAACTAACATTTTTAGCCCGCCTTACTCAACAAAGCCAAAATATATTCTTCCAGACTAACTCCTTCCCTTTCCGCTTTTTTTGCTAAACTCAAATATAGAGATTTAGGAAGCTGTAAAGATAGACTTCCGCTATACTCAACCTCCGTTGTCGGTAAAGGAATCCGATCTTTACCTTCAAAATTTGTACTTATATCTAATAAGTTATTGTAATCCTCTTCGATTTTGATATCTATGGGAGTAATTTTAATATTTAAAAGAGACATATAACGATGACATATTGTTCTAGCTTCATCGATCAGTTTTTGCAATTCATCTTTTTCAAGCCTAGTCATCTCTTCAGGCATTTCTAATGGGGGCTTATTCTCATCTTCCTCATTTTGTAATCGATTCGAGTTGCTGTTTAAAACCTTTAAAGCTTCTTTATATTTAAAAAGTTCTTTCTTGTCGTAATGAGCTATTGATTTATCTCTCTGATTAAAAAGTGTTTCTATCAATCCATCGAAATTCTTGTCATAATTTTGATCCTGCGGTTTTTTAGATTTGAATTTAATTTGGTCTTTATTTAATTGTTCTTTGTCTAAATTACCTATTTCCGGGGATGTTCTTTTCCATGATTTATAATTACTTGCAAGAATATTCAAAATTTTGTCAATAGTTACAGAATCTTTCTCTTTGCCATCATATACTTGAGACAAATATAATACACCAAGCTCACGAAATGCAAGGGTAGTCCTATGCCAGAAATAAGGTGCTTTAGCATATTTTTCTGGCGTATTATGCGAACCATAAAATAAATCATAAGCTACAGACAAATAGTATTGAGCATACGATAGTCTAATATTAATAAAGTTGACCATATCAACAAAATTTTCCTTTGTAGCTGTCATTTTGCTTACCTTGTATTTATTGATTTAAAAAGTAGGGCAGGCATTACCTACCCCACTTATTTAATTATCACTTTTTACAACTGTAAAAATTCAGATGTAAATGAGCTAAAAACTAAACCTTCGCCCCCTCCTTCACCAAATTACCCCAACCCAAATCCTTCAACGAATTATTCCGACGCAAAGGACGAGTCACCAACTCCAAAATATCCCGCGCATTCCCAAACCCGTGAATTTGAGCAAAAGTAAACTCAACCGACCACTTAGTATTAATCCCCCGCGCCTCCAAAGGATTAGCATGAGCCATACCCGTAATCACCAAATCAATATTCTGCTCATAAATCCGCTGAATCTGATTGTAATTATCTGGTTTCTCCACAATATTCGGAGTAGGAACCCCCATCTCATGGCAAGTTTTTGCCAACAACTCCAACTCCGCAGCTTGATACCGCTTATCCATATAAGGAATACCAATTTCCGGGCAAGTCATACCGCAGCGAATCAAAAACCGAGCCAAAGAAATCTCCAGTAAATTATCTCCCATAAAGAAGACAGACTTACCGCGAACTATCTGTAAATAATCCTCCAAACTTGCCCAGATTTGTGCTTCCCGCTCGTCTAAACCCTTCGGTTCAATATTCAAAACCGAGCAAATCTTTTCAATCCAAGCGCGAGTACCATCAGGGCCAATCGGGAACGGAGCGCCAATTAACTTACACTTCCGACGGCGCATTAAAGTAGTAGCAGTCCGCGATAAAAATGGATTCATCCCCGACACATAATACCCTTCTTCTAACACTGGCAATTCAGTGTAACGCTTAGAAGGCAACCAACCAGAAACCTTAATTCCTTGCTTCTTCAATTCTAAAGTTAACTGAGTTACAACCGGGTCAGGCAAAGAACCGAAAAGCACCAAAGGAGTATGCTTCACATATTCCGATTCATCAGCAGCAACTTCCTCTTTCTTCTTCCCAAAATTCAGCAATTGAGAAATAGCATTCCGTTCCTGTTTTTGAGATTCCATCACCGGCGCTTTCTCAGGACACTTAGCAGCCATAGCCGCTAAAACCGTATCTTCCCCTTGCGTAAAAGCATAATCCAAACCATTAGCACGAGCCGTTACAATTGGAATCCCAATCTCAGCTTCTAACTTCGGTGCTAACCCTTCCAAATCCATCTTAATAATTTCCGTCGTGCAAGTGCCAATCCAAACAATTACACTAGGATTGCGATCGCGCTTAATCTGCAAACACAAACGCTTCAACTCTTCATAATCATTCAACTGAGCCGAAATATCGCCCTCTTCCAACTCCGCCATCGCATAGCGGGGCTCAGCAAAAATCATCACTCCCATCGCATTTTGCAGAAAATAGCCACAAGTCTTAGTACCAATTACCAAGAAAAAGCTATCCTCAATCTTTTGATAAAGCCACGCCACACAGCTAATCGGGCAAAAAGTGTGATAATTCCCAGTTTCGCACTCAAAGTGTAGTGCTTCAGGTTGAGTAAGAGTCTCCATAGCCTAAAATTTTCTCCGTTTAATTGTTTATTAGTCCACAAGTCCTAATTTGAGCAAAAAAACCTTGCATGAAGCAGATACCGCCCTCATGATGAGTTTCTATTTCCCCAAACTGCACAGTCAAAATCAGTAATTTTGAGTTATCAGATTGCTTCGTTCACAATGTGAGCTACCCGCCTGAGATGATTTGTAGGGGTGGTGTTCCTCCATCCGTAATCAAGTTTTGAATTTTAAGTTAATTAGCTAGAACTTACGCAAAACTATCCGTAACGCCGCCATCCTGGCGGTAAAGTCACCGCCAAGATGGCGGCGTTACGTAATCGTGGGTAAGTCCTGTTAGCAATTCAAAACTTGATAGTAACTAGAGCGATAGGTACTCACCCCAAACCATCTTTAAATCTTGGCCAGGACTCTTTTGTGGAAGGCAACCCTTATTTAAAGTCCGATAAGAACCCAGAAATTTCTTCATCCTCATCAGCATCATCATCTAGTCCCAAGGCATCTAGATCGGCTTCATCAGCATCGCCAGATGTTGCTTCCCCTAGAGCATCAAGCCCGATCTCATCCAAGTCATCGTCATCTGATAAGGACAAGCCGCCAAAATCGTCATCTTCCTCATCCAACCCCCCCAGATCCATGTCTAGGTCATCTGAGGTTGCTTCCCCAAACGGATCGGGTATGGATTCCGGCACGAAATCATCGTCTTCTTCCCCAAAAGGATCTGTACTGGCGACAACTATCTCCTCAGACTCCTCAGAAAGCGATAGCCCAAACTCATCATCGGTATCTTCCTCTAGCCCACCGAACCCATCCAACTCATCGGAGGCTGACACCCCAAACTCATCATCATCTGACTCTTCGTCCATGTCACCTAGACCCATGCCACCCAAGTCATCTGACTCTTCGTCCATGTCACCTAAGCCCATGCCACCCAAGTCATCTGACTCTTCGTCCATGTCACCTAAGTCCATGCCACCCAAGTCATCTGACTCTTCCTCCATGTCACCTAAGCCCATGCCGCCCAAGTCATCTGACTCTTCCTCCATGTCACCTAAGCCCATGCCGCCCAAGTCATCTGACTCTTCGTCCATGTCACCTAAGCCCATGCCACCCAAGTCATCTGACTCTTCGTCCATGTCACCTAAGCCCATGCCACCCAAGTCATCTGACTCTTCGTCCATGTCACCTAAGCCCATGCCACCCAAGTCATCTGACTCTTCGTCCATGTCATCTAAGCCCATGCCACCCAAGTCATCTGACTCTTCGTCCAGATCGAGATCCCCAAATGATTCCTCATCAGATGAGATCAGTGCAGAAGTTACTGCCGCAACTCCCGCAACTCCCGCAACTCCGGCTGCTGCTAAGCCGATACCGCCCAGAACATTAGAGTTGTCCGCAGCAGGCGCTGTTGCTGCTGGAACTGCTGCGGGTGCAGCGCTGGTTGGAGGGACTAACGGGGCTGCTTGGGCAGGTCTTGCGGTTGCAGTGGTCACAGATGCGATCGCTGGTGGTACTACCTCTGACGAAGAAATGCCCAAGGCAACATCAGGGTCAAAATTCAACCCTAAAACCTCAATCAACGTTTCTGGATCTGGGTTAAGCCTAGTAAAAGGCAACATCAACTGTTCCAGATTCGGTTCGAGTGCGTTGAGAACTCCCAGGATGAGATAAGAGGGAGGCCGCCTACCCCCGTCGGGGGTTGATACCGACTGTACCTGCATTTGGAGTACCAGCCAGGAACGATTGGCTTGGTAATACTGCAACCACTTTTGTTTTAAAGTACCTGATAAGTCTTCAAAAAAAGCCATGACCTCTATCTCCTCATCCTGAAATGCTAGACCTATTAAACCATCATCAGGTCTAGCTCTTCTTCCTCTCTGGCAACTTGAGGTGCAGGATTGAGGTAGAAGTCAGACAATAAAGAGAATAATTCGCGATCGGGGGTGTCGTTGGGTACTACGCCCTCTGGACAAGCCAATATCTGATCGGCGATGTTTAGGTAGTAATCGCAGACGTAGTTCAGAGAAGGATCGCTCTCTGCCATTTCAAACAGCGTTTTGCCTTTGACGCGGGAAATCCGAATATCTTCGATCAGAGGCAGCACTTCCAGCACTGGCATGGGTACTGTCTCTATATACTTTTCGATCAAATCGCGCTTTGAGGTGCGGTTGCCGATTAGTCCGGCGAGGCGTAGAGGGTGAGTCCGAGCTTTTTCGCGCACTGAGGCGGCGATCCGGTTGGCGGCAAATAAGGCATCAAAGCCATTGTCGGTGACGATCATGCAGTAGTCGGCATAGTTTAAGGGAGCCGCAAAACCGCCGCAAACTACGTCGCCGAGTACGTCAAACAAAATGATGTCGTACTCATCAAAGGCGTTGAGTTCTTTGAGCAATTTTACGGTTTCGCCGACGACGTAGCCGCCGCAACCAGCACCAGCGGGAGGGCCCCCTGCTTCTACGCAGTCAACGCCGCCATAGCCTTTGTAGATGACATCTTCGGGCCAAACGTCTTCGTAGTGAAAGTCTTTCTCCTGAAGGGTGTCGATAATTGTCGGGATCAGGAAGCCTGTGAGGGTAAATGTGCTGTCGTGCTTGGGATCGCAGCCAATTTGCAGCACTTTTTTGCCGCGCCGTGCTAGGGCAACTGAGATGTTGCAGCTAGTTGTCGATTTCCCAATGCCACCTTTTCCGTAAACTGCTAGTTTCACTGTGTTCTCCTATAGGTTCCTATCAAAACTATTGAGACGGTATTTGCTTGTCGGCGCAATTTATGTGCGCTTTGTTTGCGGCTACCCTATGCCTTTGATTCAAATTTGGATTGACCTTCTTTTGCTCCTTGATGGCATTATTGTCTAACTTCTCTAGAAAATAAAGCGGGGCTATAGAGAGGTTGGGCAGCAAATTTGATTATTTTTGATTTTGAAATTAATAAACTTGCTATTTGAGACTATAAACCAATTTCCAAGCTTTTTTTGAATTTTTTAGTGTATTTATGTTAACTTTTTTATATAAAGAGGTACAAAGTTAAATAAAATTAAGGTTCCTAATAAATTCTGCTACTGACTCCAAATCTCCCCTCTGACTATTTAATTACTGACGATCTCTAGGTTATATAAGCATAAATACTTAAATAGCAGAATTAAATTAGAGTTAATCCCAGTAATCACACCTATTGATGCTGAAACTTAAGTTTGATTGAGATGTGGGTGAGGGTTTTGGAAAGTAAGAGAGGATTTTTGTTAAAAATTATTAATTTTGTGTAATTGGGATAGTCGAATGTAACGCCGCCCTCTGGGCGGTATCTTTTTTTATTCTTTTTCCCTTCTTCCCCTTCTTCCCTAGCCCCTAGCCCCTAGCCCCTAGCCCCTTCTTAAGGGCTGTAGATGACACTGAAGTAGAAGCCTGAGTCTTGGGCATTGTTGCCCTTATCTTGAATGCTAATTATAGGAAGAGCGTAGTCTATACGCACATTGACTTTAGGCATGGGTTCCCAAAGTATGCCTAAACCGATGCCAGCTAGAAATGCGCGATCGCCGCCGAAAATACTTGTATTAGGAAAAGCGATTTTATTGGGATTATTCTGGGAATTCCAGACCATACCCATATCAATAAACGGTGCTAACTGAAGAGTAGGGGCTTTAGAGGAAGGATCTCGATCTATAGTAATTCGGTCTTCAACAGAGAATCGGAAACCATTATCGCCCGATCGCACATTTTGCCGATAGCCCCGTAAAGATTGCCCGCCGCCAATCACAAACTGCTGAGATGGTAACAAGCTATTGGCTGAGAGTTGCAAATCTGCCTGTAAAATCAGCAAATGATTTTCATTCAGCCTTTGTACCCGTTGCACCTGACCTAGCCAGCTAAAAAATAGCCCATCAGGAACCGGAGATTCATTGACAGTAGCATCGAATAAGCCAGTACCGATGCTGAATTGCGATCGCAGAGCCCAAGCCCCGCGAGGATCGCGGCGAATGTAGTCCTGTCCTATCTTAATCACGCTCGTAGTAGTAACGCCTGTATTGCTACCCTCTTCCCCTGGGCCCAAACCAAAGGGAAAGGGATCGCCCGCGAGATAAGTGCGACCCCTCTGATAAGTAAAACCGAGAGATACGGCAAACTCCTGTATCGGCGATCGCAATAACGGCTGGCGATAACTGATTTCATACAGGTGAGATTTCCCGGAAATATCGAACTGATCGAAAGGTGCTTGAACAATACTGTTGCGATTTGGTGCTACTCTCAATTGCACCGTACCGTTCATCGCATTAACGGGAATGCGGTAACTAAAGTCAAAAACATCAGAGTCGCCAATAGCCCGGTAATAAGCAGCAGCTAATTCATCACCCCTACCAGTAATATTACGGTGACGGACATTCACGCCCAAACGCTCTGAACCAACGCTAGGCGGTGAATAATTATCAATACTGAAGTTAGCTTGAAAGGCGTTAGCTTCAATGACGCGGACGATCAGGATGCTCTCGCCTTCCTTGTCCCCGGCTCGCAGGCTTGCTTCTACATTGTCAAATAAAGGATCGACACGGAGGAGTCTAAGTTGGTCTTCTAGCTTGGCGGTACTTAGAGGTCGTCCGGCCCCCAACCGAATACGGCTGCGGACGTAGGATGGATTTAAGCGTTTGGTTCCTTCGACTTCAATTTTGGCCAGCTTTCCTTCGATTACCTGAATTTGAACTTTACCATCGCTGATGGTTTGAGGTGGGACAACGGCTCTGGAGGTGATGTAGCCGCGATCGAGGTAAATAGTAGTAATTTTATCTGCTGCTTCCCTGAGTTGTTCTAGGGTAACGGAACGCCCTTCTAGGGGTTTAACGATCGCATCAATCTCTTCACGAGTCAAAATTGTGCTGCCAACGACATCGATTTTCTGCACTGGAATGGGCACATTTGGCAGTTCTGGCTGTGGTGAAGGCGTTGGTTGAGGTTCTACTTGCGGTGGTGCTTGGGGCGGTTCTGGGGTTGGTTGCGGGGGTGGTTGGAGGAAGCGATCGCGATTGGGATCTGGAGTGAGATTAGAAGGATTTAGATCCCCAGGATCTACATTTGAAGGATTTAGATTAGAAGGCTGATTTGGGTTTGTCTGAGCCAGGAAGTTGCAGGTTTGCTGTTGACAAGTTGCAGGTTTTGAGGTTTGAACTGAAAACTGCTGTAGGTCGCCCCAAGATGTCTTAAAGCTGGGTTTTTCCTGTGGGTGAGATTCTGAATCTAGGTTGCTTTTGGAAGGAGCTAGTTTTTGGGATCGATCTAAGAGAGATTGTGACTCGATGGGGCGATGTCGGCTGCTGGCTAAGCCTACGGGAATTTCAGTTAAAATCAAATTAGAGGATTCCGGCTCAGAGTTGGTCTGCTTTGCCCCTAAATCATCTAAATCATTAAATACTCCTACTAATTCTCTCTCTTCAGCGCTGCTTTCCTGTTTTGCTGCTGGTTGATCGTCTGTTGCTGCGTCCTTTTGGGGTTTTTGACCTTGCTCTGCAACACTATCCCATGCCCCGGATTCTGCATCTGCTTGATTTGCCGTCAGAGTTGGCTTGAGTGAGATGTCAAGAGTTTGGGAAAGAGCGTCGTTGCTACAAAAGCAAGCGATCAGGACTGCACTGGGAATTGAGACCCCACACCGAAACATGACTTGACTTGCACTCCAGGGCATAAAATATTTGCTCTTTAATTAATTTGTTGGCTACTTTATCATGCCAGTTTATCTTATTTAAAATTCAGTAGTCACAAATCAGGAGTCAGAAGTAAGGAGTGATAATTAATTCGGGTTGCAGGAGAATTGGATAGCGCGATCGTCGTTATCACTGGCGATCGCATCATCAAAAATATATCATGCTGAGGGATGTATTCTGAATTCTTATATTCTTAATTAAGAGCAGTAGCTTACCCAATTTAAAACTGCTATCAGCCGCTCGCTATATTAGTACAGAAGACAGGCAAAATTCTTCCCTCATTCCCTCATTGTTTCCTCGTTCCGCTTTTTGCCTGCCTCCCTACATCCCTGAATTAATTTGTGGGAATCAATTGGATTTGCACCAAGGGTTGTTGGGCTATTTTTTCTAGCTCAACTGCATTCAAAAGTTCCATCCACTTGACTGTTAGTGCTGAATCAGCGGGCTGGGAACGACGCAGATCCGCTAAGGTAGTTATATATTCATACCATAAGGATTCTTTGGCGTAAATGCTAAGGCGATCGCTTGCCGATGTAGCTCGATCTAACTGAGATTTCAAGTCTGCTGACATTTCAACGCGGTTGATCCAGCCAGAAACTACAATATCCGCCTCGTTGTCATTGGGGTTACACTTAATAGTAAAATACCAATGGTAATTTTTGCCAACTTCTAGGGAAGCGGCATTGGCAGTAGGAAGAGTAACGCTAACAATGCCGGGGGCCTTAGCGATCATCCTAAAGCTACTTTTATAAACAGTTTTGTCAGCTTCATCGGCTAACTCAAACTCAACTGTTTTGTCAAAGGTAGTGGGAACATAGTAAAAGAATGTCGGATTCCCTGATACCGTCCGCCCCATAGTTGATTTGGGAATCAATGCAGTGGTATTGGTAGGACATTCTTCTGGGCCGCGAGTACCGCCGCCTTCCCGACGACCGGGGACTCCCCGATCTGGGGGTTCAAAGGCGTTCCAACTGGCATCTGGCCGCTGAGTGCTTGCTGAACCTCCATTTTGGATGGTAGGTTCGACGGTTTGCCAGTTACCTGGTATTTGTTGAGTAGATGCGCGATCGCCTGCCTCTGACAAGATATTCGCCGCCATTGCCTCCCTTGGGAAGCTAGAGGTAGCAACTATGTCTAGAGACAGAGCTAAGGAAAGAAATGCAATGTGTAGAGGAGCCTTTGTCCAAGCCATGATGAACCAGCCTTCAGGTGAACCTAGCAACTTTGTTAGACGGCTTCATTGTATCTAATGTTCCACGCGATCTAGTAACCTCTCGTACTTAATTTATATCTTTTGGTAGATAGGATTGATTTTACTGCTAAAAGCCAGTAGTTAGATTCACCCTCTCGCCGTTGAATGCTAGCCTAACTCTCAATGAGGCCGACAACTAGGCGTGCGCTGGCACGGTGCAGTGATGCCTGTTGATTTTCACGGGCTATCGGTTTGATTTTCATACTACCCACACTCAATTATCATGCACCTCAATTCACCCGCTCTTTCAGATCAAGGGATTTCACGGCTGCGGACGGTTAGGCCCATAGGAGTCTTGGCAATACATGGTATTGCGTTTTTAGGGGATGCACTCTTTGGTCTCGATCAACCAGGGGGATTGCTGGTTTCGATCGATCCTGAAACTGACAGTACAACTGTCTTAAATCCCTGTCAGGTGGCTGAGTTTGTGGATGCGACTGGTTTAGCTATTTGGGAAGATAGTCTCTGGTTTGTCCGAGATGACAGCGTATACTTCTGTCCAGGTGCAATTCGCGATGGTTCTATTACTGAGATCAAACCTCAGCATTTTGTTTCGCTTCCTTATTCTGTAAATGGGGTTGCAGTTTGGAATTCTACGGTTTATGTGACTTGTCAGAAAGCAGGTTGCATTTTTGTTTTTAACCGTAATAATCGCAAAGAGATTACTCGGTTTTACGCCCCTGGTATTGGGGTTGAAAATATTACGGTGCGGGGTGAGGAACTTTGGGTTTGCGATGCGACGGAACAAACGGTTTACTGTTTGGAACGGGGGACTGGGGAAGTTCGCTTTAATGTATTAACGCCGTTTGAATCTCCTGCGGGTTTAGCTTTTCACAAAGATGTTGCAACTGGGCAAGATGTTCTTTATGTTGCTTATTCTGGGGAAGAACTTTACATCCGAGACGATCCAAATTCGGACGATCCTTATCAGTTGACTACGCGCGATCGCACTTTTATTCACCCCTTATATTTTCATTACAATGAACGGGATCGCTATGCTGTTTCTAATGGTTTTCTGATGGAGATGTCTTATGTGGAGGAACTTGCTCCTCTGGATGAGGTACACATAGATAATCTAGAATGGCGAATTGCAATGCCTTCAGAAACCGATCGCCAAAAGGTGCGACAAATTTCACCGATTGGAATGCCTTTTACTGAAGAAATCCACGATGGAGAACGAGTGGCGGTGTTTAAGTTTGACCCGCTACGCGCAAATGAACGGCGAATTTTTGGCTGGAAAGCTCTTTTGGAAGTCAGGAGTATTAAGTATGAAATTACTCCGCGCGATGTGGAAAAAGCTCCGGCATTAACGCCGGAATTTCAAGCTAAGTATTTGGTGGATGATGATAATTTAGCAATGGATTCGGATATTGTTCGTGCTGCTGCTAAGGAGGCAATTGGAACTGAAACAAATGTTCTCCGAAAGTTATTGAGCATTCGTAATTATGTTTATGATTGCCTTTCTTACAGTATCCGGCCGCACATTGATACACCTGATGTTGTACTTCGGCGGGGCACTGGTTCCTGCGGGGAGTATGTGGGAGTGTTGTTAGCTTTAGCTAGGTTAAATGGGATTGCTTGTCGCACTATTGGCCGCTATAAGTGTCCGGCTTTTGCTGATAGGAAGGGTGTGCCTTTGTCGCCGGATTTTAATCATGTTTGGCTGGAGTTTTATATACCGGGGTTTGGCTGGGTACCGATGGAGTCTAATCCTGATGATATTCAAGAGCGTGGCCCTTATCCTTTACGATTTTTTATGGGTCTGGCTTGGTATCATGTGGAAATCGGTAAAGGGATTCGTTTTCAAAGTCTCAAGAGTGGGGGACTTCCTTTGAATAAGGAGGAAGTTTCGGTGGGAACCTTGGCGATTAATCACGTTAGGTTTACAATTTTGTCAGAGTTGTCAGGTAATTGAAGTGTTAACGGTTAACTGTTAACTGTTAACTGTTAACTGTTAACTGTTAACGGTTAACTGTTGAATGTAAAATTTTAGGAGGAATTATGGAATTCTCGGCTGTTAATTTGCTGGTTTGGGTGGCGTTTGCGCTGTTGGTTGTTGTTACTGGCGGTGTTCTTTATTTGACGGCGCTTGAGTGGCGCGATCGCAGAATGCAGGAGAAAATTAAGCGCAAAGGCTAGCTAGTATTTGTTGACAAATCAAATGTATTGTGATATTTGATTAATTTGTGGTAGGCGATCTCTTTACGGATTGCCTTACAATGTTGCATAACTCTTATTTATCCTCTGGGTCATTGATGAGGCGATCGCACAATTTTTCCTCAAATTGTATAAACTGCTACATTTATTTTGATATTCGGGAAGTAATGTATACAGTATACAAAACTTGTATTTGCCCTCAGAAGTTCTTAATCCCTGTTCAAGAGTGCATTTTAGTTATTTACGAATAACTTCTGAGTGTTGTCTTCTTCCAAGTAACGATCGCACCAGCAATCTACTATTCAATTTTTCTCCTAGCCTCAATCCCCATTATTTGGAGCATATTTTATGACTATTACATTAATCCCTGTAGTCAATGGTTCACGCCTCGATCGCAGCATTTACCAACTCGCAGAAATCGGTAAATTACCAAACGGCGGCGTAAGTCGAGTAGCATTCACAAAAGAAGACTTACTAGCACGTCAATTAGTACAATCTTGGATGATTGACGCAGGCATGACTGTTCGCATTGATACAGCCGGAAACATCATCGGTAGGTATGCTGGAAGGCAAGAAGGAACACCCGCACTAGCAACAGGATCGCACATTGATACAGTTCCCGTAGGCGGCCGCTACGACGGAGTTTTAGGAGTATTAGCAGGCATCGAAGTAGTGCGAGTGCTGCATGAAAATGGCATCCGACTAAATCATGCGATCGAAGTAATTGTATTCACCGATGAAGAATGCACCGTCATTGGTTGTAAAGCGATGGCTGGTAATGTCCTTAATGACCCAGAATATTACCGCCGCAATGATGATACTCCCATTCAAACTTGTTTAGAACAAATTGGCGGCGATTGGTCAAAAATAGCAACAGCCAAACGCAATCCGAGTGAAATTTCCGCCTTCGTAGAACTGCACGTCGAACAAGGCGGCGTATTAGAAAATACAGGCGATCCGATTGGAGTTGTCAAAGGCATTGTCGGACAATATCGCTACGCAGTAACAGTTACAGGCCGTCCCAATCACGCCGGAACTACACCCATGAATATGAGAAAAGATGCCTTAGTTGCAGCAGCTCAAATGGTACTAGCTGTAAATAAAATAGGCGTTGAAACTCCGGGAGAACAGGTCGCAACAGTAGGATACTTCAACGTTTCACCAAATGCAGCGAATACTGTACCAGCAAAAGTTGATTTTAAAATTGATTTGCGCGACCTTTCCCAAAGTCATTTAGATGACTTACTAGGAAAAATTAAACAGGAATTTAATGCGATCGCCTCTGCTACCCAGACAGAAGTAGTTATGACTCAGACTTTGCACGTATTACCTACGCTTGCTGCTACACAGATACAAGATGCGATCGCGCAAGTTTGCCAAGAATTAAACTTAAGCCATTACTATTTACCCAGTCGAGCCGGCCATGACGCTCAAGAAATAGGACGTTTTACTGACATGGGGATGATTTTTGTTCCTAGCCTTGCTGGAATTAGCCATGCAGAAGATGAATATACATCTCCAGAGCAATGTACGGAGGGAGCCAACGTATTGCTGCAAACATTTCTGAAACTAGATCGGCTCTATTCAGTTTAGCAATTATAGGACTAAAGCCCTGGCATAAGCGATCGATGCAAGTTGATCGACATAGGTTTTGTATGTCATTGCGTTGGCGTAGCCTGCGCGTAGCGCTTTAACAAGTGAAGCAATCTTAAGACTTTGCGATTGCTTCACTTCGTTCGCAATGACACCATTAGCCATTAGCTATTAAGTACCTGGACAAAAATAAACAGTGCCATGCGAGGGTTGCGGAACCACCTAAAGTCCTTGCGATTGCTTCACTTCGTTCGCAATGACACCATTAGCCATTAGCAATTAGCCATTAGCCATTAGCCATTATAGGACTTATGCACTTACTCTGATTTCTGTCATTACGAGCGAAGCGAAGTAATCGCAACCTTTTATTTTTAGAGGATACTGCGTAAGTCCTGCATTGGCAATTAGTAATTAGCTATTACCCATCGTACATCATTTACCTAAAAAGGGCAATATATCACCCTTAAAAACTAAACTGCGTCCGCAAATTCCCCACATAAATAGTAGGGTTGTTGTCAAAATTATTAGCATTGCCAATCAAGTAAAATGCCGGGACAATCGCAATATTGTCACTAATTGGCAAATAGTAAGTAGCTTCAAATTCATATTGCGTACCACCGTTTCCACCACCAGATACCAAGAACTTGCGGCCGCCAGTAACATCAAACGGTACTAAAAATGATAGCGTTAACAAAGCCCCCTGTTTGCCCAAATCTGGAAAAGCAACTCCCATTTGATAAGCTTGAGCTTTAATCGTACCATCCGGTCGATCGGTTCGGGGAAAAATATTAGTTCTGCCGTAACTATAGCGGCCAAAAAGACCAAAGTTGCGGGCAACTAGCCAGTCAAAATTGAAGACAAAAGTATCCGCCGTTGCGTTGCCAATTTTACCGCCGTAACCATCATCAGCAACGCCATAAATCGGCTCTCCAATTGCACCACCCACTTGTCCTCCTACTTGCTGGATATTAGAGCGAGTGTAGAGAAAGCGTAAATTGGCGCGATTGCTAGGGCTAAATGCCAGTTCAATTGTTGCCGAATTTGTACCATTAAAAAAGCCTTTAGAAGGGTCAGAGGCGGAATTGAATACCCCCGTCGGCAAAAATTCGTCACTTTCGCCTAGATAACCTAAACGCACCTTAAATCGACGACTGACATCCCATAAAGCTACAGCACCCGCACCGCGATCGACTGCGTTTGATAAAGTGCTACCATTCGAGTTAAAGGTGCTAGCTCCATTCAAGAAAAACGTGAAAGCATTGTTGTCAAAATAGCGGTAAAAGTTGATACGTGGCCCAACTACAACTTGCAAGCGATCGCTAAGCGGGAACTGGTAAAAAAGCTCTCGCAAAATAAATTCATTGGCATTAACACCCCCTGTCTGGTCAAGGAATGGAGTCCCAAATGTATTATAAAGACCCGCTGAGGCAAACTGATTTGCTGGCGAATCGCCATTACCAACAGCTAACTGCGTCACTAACTGATCTTTGCCTGTAAAAGAAGTAGTAAGCGTCAGCCAAACTAACTGACTAAAAGTAACTTCAGGGTCATCAACTTTCTGAACAACAGGTCGATTTGTAATCGGATCTCGACCCGCCGGTCTTAGTGCTAAAGGAGTGTCTGTATTCGTCGTTTCTACTCGGACACGCTTGTTCGCAGTTGCTCCAGTAACATTAAACCAAGCAAGACCGCTAAGTTTAGTTGTGGTTGAAAATTGGTTAGCTTCTAATTCCGCTGTCCGAGATTCTAAAGCGTCTACTCGTCCCCGGAGTGTTGCTAATTCGGCGGCAAATTCTTCTTGTAGCCGTTGTAGTGCGATTAAATCTTCTTTCGTGGCTAAATTGTTCGTTCCCCCTGCAATTAGCCGATTAACTTGGTCTAAACAAGCATTTAAACCAGCGGCAAATTCGTAGCGAGTTAAAGCTCTATTGCCGCGAAAAGTGCCGTCGGGATAGCCAGCGATACAACCATAGCGTTCTACTAAAGATTGTAGGGCTTGAAATGCCCAATCTGTGGGTTGTACATCAGATAACTGAGAAACTGAGGTGACTTGAGCAAAGTCATTTTGATCGCCAAGGTCAGCAGCGCTACCCGTTTCGGCTGGGAGATCGGGGATTCTTTTAACTTCAGCAATTACGGGAGATTGAGGGTTCAAAACTGGAGATTGAGACAACCACAAGGGATAGCCTTGATTAGGAATATCTGTCGTTGCGACTTCTTTTGTGGTTGTTGGAGGCGGTTGTGCTGCTGCTGTCGAAGATAATTCGCTTTCAGTAGTAGAGTTAATTTTTGCTACTTTGTCGTCTGTTGCTGCTACTTCTGGAACAGAGACAATGCGATCGCTCTGTGCTAATGCTACCTCTGGAAGTTTTGTTTCTGGAGTTGAGTTATCCTGTAATTGAGCGATCGCGGTTGCTGGTATTGAAGCTATTCCCACACAACCCACCAGCATTGACAGCGAGAAAACGGGAGAAGCGGTTAATGTCGCTTTCCTAGCAGTTGTAAATTTATTCATTTTCCCTCACACCATTAATTCGATCTTTTCACCAGAATGATATTAACAGCAGAGCTGGATCGGATATGTAAAATTAGCGACATTCTCAGGATAATTAAAAATTAAAAGTTATAAATTCAAAAAATTGGATCTTCTAAATCATCAAATCTTGGCCTAATTCTAGCTTCTGCTTTAGCTGTAACTGAGAATTAAACCTCAAGTTACAGCTAGAGGAGAAGGATTACATCAAGTAGGATTGTCTCAGATGCCAAACCAAATCCTGACGCACTTCACTCTTGATCCGATTTCCACGCTCACAATGCTCTAGCTTGATGCTATCTACATAAAAGCGCACCGTTGTATCCCGACTTAGGTCTCCACCGACTTCATTCACCCAAATTTTCGGGTCTTGCCATTGATTTCGGGAACTCTTGAAACTCTCACTCATCCAAACTTGAAAGCTTTCCACCAAATCGTCTAATCGAGTTTCCATGCCAACAGGATTGTTGATCATCTGATATAATTTATTGATTTTTAGAATCAACAAATTAATTCTCTGTTCCCACTCCCTCGGTAATGCCACCAGATCCTCTTTAAACAAATCTGGGTCTTTTAGCCAGCATTGATACCAGATTCTCACCAAACCGATGAGTGTATTATTAGACGGATCGCTTTCACTTTCAACTAACCTGCTACGCTTGCGCTTGTCCTGACGTTCAGCTTTTTTCTCCAAACCGATCGCTAGACAAATTTCTAAGAATTGTTTCTGGATTGCTCTAATTTCTTCTACATCTAATCCTCCCTGTTCTGCGCCGGAAATAATCTCTGATAGTTGCTTCAGACCCATTTCTATTTTGAGAAGCATACGAGTAACATCTTGCTCAGCTAGCAATCGCATCCGCCCAACTTCTCGCTTTAATTTCTGTTTAACTCCGCCTCCAGAGTGACCGTAGTAACTGTCAATTGCCTCAAGTTTGACCTCCAATTCTCCCATTGTATCGGGATGGGCAAGTACCACTTTTTCCATTAAAGATATCGCTCTTGCTGGATCGACATCACCTTTGATGGGAATGGAAATGGTGTAGTAATAGTGACTGGTGGGACGGCTGAGGTTAATAATGTTTTCACCTTGGAAAGTTGCATTAGGGATGTTAATCTCGGAGTGACTATCGATTAAGTACATAGTCGTTACACGCAGCCCAATTTTTTTGATGACTGCCCGCGAACCATCTGACAAAGCAACAACATCCCCGAAACTAAAAGGCGTATCAATCAACAGGACTAAGCCACTAAAAAAGTTGGCGAGGATGTCCTGTAATGCAAAACCGAGGATAAATGCTGCTCCCCCAATTGTTACTAGCAATCCTGATAGATCGAAACCTAATTGTTGTAAGGCTAGTAATCCACCAATAAAATAGGTGAAAAAGGGTAAAATGTTTTGCAGTATGGGTATTAAAACATCATCCCACATTGCTTCCGAGCGCTCGGCATACTGCTTGAGTGCATAGAGAACTACTTGGGTTAGAAGTTGAGCAATCCAATAAGTTCCTATTAAGAAACAAAGCGCTTTCAAAAGGTTTTTAATCAGATCTATTGCCAATGGTTGGCCGTTAAATTCCAGACTGGTTCCGAATTGGGTTAATAAAAAATTCAGCCCAACAAAACAGACGAGTAGAAGTATCGGGTCTCGTGAGATATTCAAGGCTACCAGTGGTAAATCCGTTGGTAGTCGGCGTAAAACTACGCGCAGCACTAAGAATAGGATATGCAAACCAACGATGGTGAGTCCTAGTATCCCAAAATTGGTGAGAAATGCTACAACACTAATTGACATCTAATTACCCTCCAATTACGATCGAACTTTAAATTTGAATTTTTACCAGTAGAATTCAATCAAAATCAAACAAATGATAGTGGGCTGTAACTGAGAATTAAACCTCAAGTTACAGCTAGAGGAGAAGGATTACATCAAGTAGGATTGTCTCAGATGCCAAACCAAATCCTGACGCACTTCACTCTTGACCCGATTTCCACGCTCACAATGCTCTAGCTTGATGCTATCTACATAAAAGCGTACCGTTGTCTCCCGACTTTGGTCTCCACTGACTTCATTCACCCAAATTTTCGGGTCTTGCCATTGATTTCGGGAACTCTTGAAACTCTCACTCATCCAAACTTGAAAGCTTTCCACCAAATCGTCTAATCGAGTTTCCATGCCAACAGGATTGTTGATCATCTGATATAATTTATTGATTTTTAGAATCAACAAATTAATTCTCTGTTCCCACTCCCTCGGTAATGTCACCAGATCCTCTTTAAACAAATCTGGGTCTTTTAGCCAGCATTGATACCAGATTCTCACTAGACCAATGAGGTTATTATTAGAGGGAACACCTCCTATTTCAACTAACTTGCTACGCTTGCGCTTGTCCTGACGTTCGGCTCTTCTCTCCAAACCGATGGCTAGAGAAATTTCTAAGAATTGTTTCTGGATTGTTCTAATTTCTTCTGCATCTAATCCTCCCTGTTCTGCGCCGGAAATAATATCTGATAGTTGTTTCAGACTCATTTCTATTTTGAGGAGCATACGGGTGACTTCTTGCTCGGCTAGCAATCGCATTACCCCAACTTCCCGCTTTAACTTTTGTTTAACTCCGGCTCCAGAATAACCATAGTAACGTTCAATTGCTTCAAGTTTTTGCTCCAGTTCTCCCATTGTATCGGGATGAGCAAGTACCACTTTTTCCATTAAAGATATGGCTCTTGCTGGATCGACATCACCTTTGATGGGAATAGAAATAGTGTAGTAATAGTGACTGGTTGGACGGCTGAGGTTAACAATGTTTTGGCTTTGAAAAGCCGCATTCGGTATGTAGATTTCGGAGTGACTATCAATTAAATACATACTTGTTAAACGCAGACCAATTTTTTTGATGACTGCCCGCGAACCATCTGGCAGAGCAACAACATCCCCGAAACTAAAAGGCGTATCAATCAACAGCACTAAGCCACTAAAAAAGTTGGCGAGGATGTCCTTCAAGGCAAAACCGAGGATAAATGCTGCGCCCCCAATTGTTACTAGGAAACCCGATAGATCGAAACCCAATTGTTGTAAGGCTAGCAATCCACCAATAAAATAGGTGAAAAATGGCAGGATGTTTTGCAGTATGGGTACTAAAACATCATCCCACATTGCTTCCGAACGCTCGGCATACTGTTTGAGTGCATAGAGAACTACTTGGGTTAGAAGTTGAGCAATCCAATAAGTTCCTATTAAGAAACAAAGTGAACTTAGACCTCTCTGGATTAACTCGATCGTTACTGGCTGGACATTCAATTCCAGACTGGTTTTCAATTCTGTTAATAATAAATTCAGCCCGACGAAGCAGACGAGCAGAAGTACGGGGCCCCGTGAGATATTCAAGGCTACCAGTGGTAAATCTGTTGGTAGTCGGCGTAAAACTACGCGCAGCACCAAGAATAAGATATACAAACCAACTATGGTAAGTCCTAGTATCCCAAAATTGCTGAGAAATGCTACAGCACTACTTGACATTTAATTTCTCTCCAATTGTGATGGAACGTTGAAGCTGTTTTAACTTTGTTATCAGTTTGAGAGGCTATTTGTAACAAAAATTGTTGTTGAGACAATCATTATAGCTGTATCATTGACACCTCCCTTAACTTATCTTTTTGTTTCTTGTTAGTTTGAGTCCCTAATTTTAGGTTTAGATACCTAAATCCTGTTCACTTCTTGAATCAAGGCTTGCTGATTCCCAAGTCTTAGTTTTACTACATTAATCGTATTTTTTGAGCTTGCAATCGCTTGGGTGATTTTAGGCAATTACGTCGGCTGGCGTTCGATTGTTGTTTTGACTACATTTGAGTTGCTCGCCATGACTTCTACTATTCATACCCTGCCACCAGTTTTTATACCTTGCCGCGCGATCGCCGAGTCCATTCCCTAAGTCCTGACCATTTGGGGACAAAAGCTGTGAAGCCTTGAACACAGGGATGGAGAAGACATTGATACCATAATAACACCAACATTAGGGACTATTTTGAGTTACTTAACAAAAGAATAAGATTTTCTGGCGGCGATCGCACACGAAATCATTTTGCACCGCTCTCAATGGTTGATGTTCTAAAATTGGGAGATAAGCTAAAAAGCATTCTGATTCATGCGACACAGCCCCCATACAATGCGAGATATCCTAGTAGAGACTAAAGGTCATAACCATGCAAACTCTCCCACAAACTGATAGGAAGCATCTCAGCCATGATGCCGCATTGATGTTGTTAGCAGTGTTACCGGAGCGCATCCGCGATGCTTATATGAATCATGCCAAACAGATTGATTACTCCATCGAAATGGTATTGGAAATGGCACTAGCTGACTTCCTTGACCCTGATTCATTGACATTTACAGACTGTAAGCCTCAGATCGGTTTACCTCTAAAGGAAGACTAGGTTGCACGATCGGGAATTGGAGGGCGATCGCTCATCTGGTTCGACCGCGCTGTATCTATTGCCCCCAAAGCACTCTCTGGATGCTAATATCCTCTGGATTAACTTCGATAATTAAATCCCCACCTCGTCGCCCAATATAATCTTTTGCCCCATAGTTCACTCGCCATACCCAGCTATCATTCTGAGGATACTGCGTCAGGCTGATGATGCTTTGCATTGCATCAATATTCAACTCACGGGCACGTTTATTAGCAGCCGCGATCGCACGAGCAATTGCAACGGCAATATCATCTTGAAGCACATCTGAACTCAATGTTGCACTCATAATTAGCTTCCACTTTTCAACCTAGAATGATAAATGTATCCGAAATCTCACTTACTTGTCCATTCGGTGCAATTAGATAGATTTTTGCTTGCGAAATCACAAACTCTCCTACGTAAGAGGCTCCCTTTAAATCGGGAGCGATCGTAATTTGGGGAAGATAAGGGCGATACTTGTGGCTGCCTAGGCCTACGCGGGATGTGGGCAAAATAACTCAAATAGAAGTTATCATAAAAAGCAGCAATTTTGGAAAAAAATTTATGAGTACGCAGCAATGGGATGACGCTCGGCTAGATCGTCTAGCTAATTCGATAGAAAGTTTAACCAACCGGGTAGATAGTATCGCGATCGCGACTGAGAATAACAATCGCTTGATAGAAAGTAATGCTCGTGCGATTCAAGGTTTAGGAAACCGGGTAGATAGTATCGCGATCGCGACTGAGAATAACAATCGCTTGATAGAGAGTAATGCTCGTGTGATTCAATCGTTAGCAAATGTGGCAGCAGAGGCAAGGGAAGAAAGGCAGCAAATCTTACAAGTAATTGCACAACACCAAGAGGAAATTCGTGGTCTTCAAACAGAAAATCGTCGGATTCTTGATATTCTATTAAATCAGCGCGATCGGGGAGATAATCCTACTGCTTAATTCAATCAGAAAGTAGGGCGATGCCTGCGGCTGGCTACGCCTACGCAGTTTAGGAAAGAGAGGGCGATCGATCGCCTATCAATAAAAAAAAAAGGGCGATCGCATCCCTACTCCCTTATCGATCGCTATCAATAAAAAAGTAAGGGGCGATCGCATTCACCCTTCATCAACTGCCCACTATCATCCCAACTCAGAGTTTCAAATCATAGTTGCTATGACTTCCATAAGTTCAGTCAGATTTACTGTTACTGTGCCCAAGGGAGTATCAACTCCAAACTTTAGTTTGCTGGGATCGGGGTGGCGAGGATCGATCTCGCCAGTAGCATGGGTTGTCAAGCTGTAAGTAGTGATGTTTTTATTTCCATTAAAGGGAATGTGAATAGTTGTGACTTGCCTATGTCGAATTTGGACATCGTAGCTTAAGATACCGCTGTCGCTCAGCTCTAGGTTTTTTATTTCTGAATCACCATCATTGCCAATACAGATTGAGTCAAAGTAATTTTCTAAAGCACTAGCAATTCCTGTACCACGTAAATCTTTTGGCATTGTACCTCCCAGGTATAACTATTTATTCAACCGCTGGATGTAGGATAATACTCTTGGTCGGCTTATCCGCACATCTGTGAGTTACTACAGTCATAAACCAAGCCCGATCGCTTTGTCAGTCGGATCAACATCGGAACTTTTCCCCAAACAATTCCTGATTTGTCGGAAAAATGTCGGAAGATCGGATAGAATGGAAAAACCCCACCTATCTAACCGATCTATGGACATTGCAGAAGCATTAAAACTCGCGGATGAACTGCTTTTTACGCATACAGGCGATCGCTTAGACTCTCTGCAAGAAACAATACTTAAAGGTACATTACAAGGTGAAAAATACAGTGAAATTGCTTCGGAAAACCATTTAAGTGAAGGTCATGTTCGAGATACAGCAGCGGAATTATGGCAAAATTTATCGGATGTTTTAGGAGAAGATATTAATAAATTAAATGCACGGAATATTTTAGAAAAAATTATTATCTCTAATAGCGGCTCAATAGGAGATTTTATTAGCGGCTATAAAGTAAGTATTTGTTCAGAACGAAGGCGATCCTCTAAATCTCCTCCCCTATCCAAGCCAACTGAAAACAAACCCTACCTAGACATAGATACTGCCCCAGAAATCACCACTTTTTACGGACGAAATGATGAATTAAATACTTTAAAAAACTGGCTAATTCAAGAACGGTTCCGCATCATTACCTTAGTTGGGATTATAGGCATTGGCAAAACGACGCTTGCTATCAAACTAATTGAAGAAGTCCAAACGCAATTTGAATATATTTTTTATCGCAGTCTCCTGTATCGCCCTACCATCGATAATTTTTTAACAGACTTAGTGCAAAGCTTTGTCTGTTCTCCCATTATTCCCAATACTCTCGATCGCAAAGTCGATCTATTGCTTAAATTTTTTCGCAAACATCGATGTTTGATTATTATAGATGACGTGCAGATGTTATTTGAAACAGGAGAACTTGCGGGTCAATATCGAGTAGAATTTGAGGCATATTATCTGTTGTTTAAACAAATTGCTGAGTTGTCTCATGCAAGTAGTTTGTTGTTAATTACTAGTGAACAACCAGAAGATGCGATCGCAAATCGTCATAAATTCACCCGTTGTTTAAAACTTACAGGTTTGGGAGAATCCGCTAAACAAATATTAAGAGATAAACAACTGTCAGACGAGCCAATGTGGGATACTTTGATTGAAAAGTATCAAGGTCATCCTTTATGGCTAGAAATGACAGCAACGATGATTCAAGAATTATTTGCCGGAAGCCTGACCGAATTTTTATCTTATCCGTCATCAATATTGAGTAATGAAATTGTATCTCAACTTAATCGAGTATGGGTGAGGTTAACAGAATCGGAAAAGCAGATCGTGAATTATTTAGCTAAACAAGAAAAAGCTGTAACTTTGAGCCAGGTTTTACAGGAAATGTCCGATTATACTCCAGAGATAATATTGAATGCAATTCAATCGCTGAAAAGACGTTGTTTTTTAGAAGATAATCGGAATGACGAATGCCTACGAGAGGCTACGCCAACGCCCTCTTTGTTAAAACTAGATAGGACTTTAGAAGCTTATGTGCATAAGCACAATTCCTGTTAAGGTAAGCGCTGCTATCATCTCTACCAATGAGGAAAAATATCGTTAACCAGCAACGCCTACCTTACCTATTAAGGAAATAATTCACCAACAGAAACCGCAATTTCAGGAAAAGCAACCATTGAAAAAATTGCCTCCTCATTCAAGATAATTTCTTGTTGATAAGTGTCATTACCCGGTTCCCGAAACACATAAACTTGCCGCTCATTGACATCCAAAATCCAGTATTCAAATATGTTAGCATTAGCATAAGTGCGGACTTTTTGACGACGATCTTTTGCTAAACTCGTATTTGCCACTTCAACGACTAAGAAAATTTCATCCGGTGTCGGATGATGGTCAAAATATTGATTAGCAACTATGCGAACAACAGCGATATCTGGTTCTGGTTCAGAATTAGGACGCAGAGTAATAGGTGACTGAATCCTAATATAAGCTAAATCAGTTAATAGATTGCTGAGATAGTTCGCACTACATTGCGTAGTAGCAGCATGGGGGGGAAGTTGTGGACTCATTTCAATTATTTGACCTTCCAATAATTCAACACGATCATCCTCATCGAGAATACCTGTCTCAATCATCTGATGATACTCATCCACAGTCCATAAACGCAGTTTAGTTACTGTCATCTTTCCCCCTCCTTCTCAGAGTTAAAAATCAACTACGGATTACCGTAACGCCGCCCTCTGGGCGGTAAAGATACCG
>NZ_JARFTR010000083.1 GCF_029167235.1 Kamptonema sp. UHCC 0994
TTAATAACAAATTAAAATTGTTAAAGCGTTGTGGATTTGGATTTAGAAACTTTAACAATTTTGAAATTAGAGCTTTGATTAGCTGGCATTTTCCTAATATTTTAGCATAGTAGGTACGAAAGAGCCGCTTTTCTGCCTCTGGCAAGTCGCTCCAAAGCCAGAAAGCCAGTCCTTCCATGAAGTCAGCGAGTTGTTCCGCTGACAATGGCTCTACCGCTGCTTTATCTTCGTCTTCGTTGCTCATGGTTTCCAAACAATCTTTATCATTTTGATTTTCCTTCATAAATTCTATTTCAACTGCTGATTGACATTGCCAATAACTTCGTCGTCGGGAATCCAAAATCTCTGATACCCCTTAGCAGGAATTGGGGCTAATTGCCTAATATTTTCGAGTTTCCAGGCGAATCTGCCGACTTGCCAATCCCCACATAAAAGCTCTACATTTGACTGAAGATGCTTGTTTACTGCTATGATTGGAGGTTTAGATAAATCCCCAATTACTTCCAAGCAATCCACTAAGTCTGCGATCGCAACAATCGCCCCCAGAGGCAGTTTAGTACAGGGGTCGGGAATCCCTCGGTTTCCTAATATATGGGCATCCCCCCAAATAGTAAGACCTTCCCTATCAATTGGTCGCTTGGCTGCATGAATTAACAGCTTTCCTCTGTAATTAGTGGCCCAGCAACGAGTTTCGTATCGCTTCAGTCCAAGGGCAATTAATGATGCCCAAGGTTGCCATAAAGTTATCGCTTTCATTGGTTTTAGTAGCGGTAGCGAACCGCCGACACGCTAATTCATAAATCATCAAATCGGGAATTTGAACTTAGTGCAGGGGCATGAATTAAATCCAGTAAGCTAGGCTGAATCCAAGAATCCTCAACCTCATCGGATTGCTGCGATTCTTCTTCAAGCCAATCAGGAGAACCAACGATGTAAAGCTCCGATTTAGAGCGAGTTAAGGCAACGTATAACAGGTTTTCTTCCTGCTGATACTGCCAGTTTTGTTGATTCCTCCAAACCATCGGCATATCCTCTGGCTTGATGATGAAAACTCTCTCGGCTTCTAAGCCTTTTGCCCGATGGCAAGTGCTTAAAATAATCGGTGAATCGCCATCCGAGAATAGGCTATCAATGTAATCTTCCAACTGAGAAATACTTCTCAGGGATGGCTGATAACTATAGATACACTGGAGGGCATCTAATTTATCAGTCAGATTCTCTAAAAGCTGTTCCTCATTATCTTTCCCTTTCCACAGCAACTCTTTAGCATTTTTGTACTGTTGCAGAGCCAGATTAAAATGGTAATAACTCTTGAATCCTGGCATTTTGGCGATTTCTTGTAAGTCGCCTTTCAACTGTGCTCCTATCGCTTTGCCTTTTACCGTCGCCGCAATTCCTTGACTAATTAGTTTGATACAAAGTGAAACTAAGGGTGCGGTTTTCCGAGAAATCACCATATCTCCCGTTCTCAATTTCTGCTTCAATTCGTTGGTAAAAATTGATTCAATTTTGCCATCAATCGCATTCTCAGACGCTTCAATTGCTATATTTGGAAACAACGATTTTACTAATTGAATATGAGATTTAGGGCAACGATAGCAGATTGATAATGGCAATTCAATCGGCTTTAAGCGCTCTACAATCTTCTCAAAAGAGCGGTCATCAGCTCCCGCAAAACCCATGATGGCTTGATTTTTGTCCCCAACTGCCAGAATGCGGCCTCTATCTCCAGCTAACATTAATGCTAATTCTAGTTGCGCTGCATTCAAATCTTGAGCCTCATCCACCAGCACTAAAGAATATGGTCTGACTGGAATTTGCCATTTCACCGGCAACCAAATTTGGTCGGTGAAATCGAAACTTTGACCGGACTTTGCCAGACTTTCACCTTTTCTTAATACTTGAGCAACTGCACTAGCTACTACTGAATACCCCCGAATATCTGATAGCTCAAAATGGTCGCACAAGTCTTCTATGACTTCAGCTATTGGCTCTTGATTTGTCAGGCGACATAAATCAAGAAGCTTAACAAACTCATCCTCTTTACCAATAGCTCCTTCACGCCTTAAATCCCCCATCATTCCACCCTTGCTTATCAGGCCTATATCCTGTGCAAGTAGTTTGTATTTGTTTGACTTGATTGCATTACGGGGGTCGTTAATTCTGATGGCTGATTTGATTAGCTGCCATCCGACGCTGTGTAGAGTGTTGATACTCGACTCCCATTCTCTGCCAAACTTCTTAATCAAATCAATCGAATTAGCTTTACCAAATACGATGATTTTGATATTGCTAGGCCTGTAGCCAATAGATTGCAATGCTTTAGCTACCAACAACAAAGTCGTACTTTTGCCTGAGCCGGCGACGGCATTAACGCAACAATGCCGTCCATTATTATTCTTAGCCCAATCTACAATTCTGTCTTGATAGATTGATGTTTTCACTTTATTTTCCTCTCTCAATTTCTTGGTAGCCGGGATATAAAAATCCCGGCTAATTGTTATCAAACTTTCGTTTTAGCTCTTGTCATTGCTGAAGAATCAACCTGCGGGGCGCTACTAGGATTTAGTGCCTTCATACATTCCTGCTGATTTTGTACCAAACGATTATCAGTACAGGAACCGGCACCCGCCATCTGAGCATCGTAAATCTGTTTTGCAGACTTTAATGCTGCAAATTCTAAATCGTTTACCGGGTCGCGATAGGTTGTTTCGAGAAAATGATAGGGGCCGTAATCGCTTTCGGCGGAAACCATCTCGAATCGAAAGATTTTGCTGAAATAAATCTCGCTGATTTTGGCTAACTCGAAATCGTTTGGGTCGCCCTCCATTCCGGCCGAAACCCAAGCATTAAAAGCATCCCGGCTGATATCCTCTAGTAAGCCCTTAAAGCTATCCTTCGATTGTCGGTGCATCAAAAAGGTTGATAGTTCTGAGGCTTTTTCGTGGAAGGCATCTTTCATCCCTCCGGCGACTGGAATACCCCAGATTTCTAGGAATTCTTCATTGAAATAGTGCGGTTTGAATGTCAAAATTTTTGTCTCTGTCCAACACAGCGCCATCTCGACAAAAGAGCCGCGAGTTAAGCCTGCTTTCTCTGCCTTGGCGACGTTCATGCCTCCCGTATCACCTGCTATGAATACACCCCAATCTTTAGAGCAATTAGCACGATATCGCGATACTCTGGTAGGAATGTTTACCGGGAATCCGTCGTTTGTGATAATCATAAATTCCTGTTCCGTTTTCTGTTCAGATTTGAGTTTTCCCCCGCCCTTTTTAGGCTTCTGCGGGAACTAAGCGCGATGTAAATCAATCGGAATTAAGAGCAAACCAACAAATCAAATCAATTGCAATTACATAGACTACAATCAATTGCAGCAAAGTAATTATTAAAAATAGTTGGGTCGCTGCTTGATTTTGGGTTCGATTTCTTGCTTCGCTTTCGCTTCGATTTCTTGGTACTCCCATACTTTCTCCTGATGAATACATTGATGGGACGGATTACGGGCGACGATATTTCTGTAGTAAAAGTCTTTGCAGTCGCACCCGCTTTCACAAACGCGGTGTACTTTCTGGTCTGAAGAGGATAAAGGGCTGTAAACCAGGTAATATTTCCCTGCTGGAATAACAGTAAGAGCTTGATACTTCTTTACTCTCTTAATGTCTCCAGCACTTACGATACTGGTAGTCTTCATTTGTCAAAATTCTGATAGGTTGTGTGTTCTTTCTCTGTGCAACCTTTATATTCTTATGGTAGCGAATCTACTTCAAAATGTCAAGGATTTGCACAGAGTTTTCTCAACTTATTTCAGATAAAACCTGCGAACAAAAATTCAGTAATTGGTGACGGGACTGCCCGTTCAAAGAATCAAAACAATCCCAATTCTCTTCAGAGAAATTATCCGCACAACTTTCTACGAAGTTGAGTAAAGAACAGCCTGGTTTTGTTTCTTGATGATGCAGATACAAACCGATATAGCTGATAGCAAGCAGTTTGTCAGCGGTATTTAATTTCATGGTTTTGCGGTGACAGGTGGAACTTTGGGAGCGCTGTTTAGGGCAGCATTACTCGGTTGGTAAACCAGGTGGGTTTAATCATGGGGAACAGTTCTCGATTGAACCGAAATCCCCAATGCTGAAATTGTGAGCGGCGGCCCCGAATCTCCACCAATACAATCTCATCCTCATAGCCTGAACTTCCGATTCCATCTGGAAACAGAACAATTGAATGAGCATCACCCCATCGAAAATGACCGCCCTTTGAGGGGACTTTAGTGATATGAGGATTCTCAATCAGGAATTGAAATGCCTCTCTTGCACTATGTACTTTCTTCATACTTCCTCCTCGTACTGAGGACACAAATCAAAACTCTCAAGAATTAACTTGCCGTCATCCAACCGAGCCATAAACAACCTTCCCTCTAGTGTTTTGCCGACAATCACTGGATTGTTATAGGCTTTCTCTATCTGTTCATACAGTCTACGACTCAACTTTGTCTTACAATCTTTAAGGTGCTTTTTCAACTCAATAAGTCTATCGGTAAGCTCCTCAATTTGCAGGGTTAACAGGTAAGCATCAAACAAGTCTCTGTCTTCTCTAACTTCCATATCCGTTCTCCAAATTAGGTGTTGTGCCGGGAATATTCCCGGCGTAATCTTTGCTTACAGTTCGTCAAAATTAGAGTCGTAGTCCGCCCGTAAAAAAGGGTATTTAGACTCTAATGGTTCCGGGTCTTCACACCCCACTAATTCATCTCCTTCGTACAGAAAATTGTCTGGATTTAAGTACCAATCTCGAAGCCACTCAGGATTCGATAAATTGGCTTTGTATTCCTCAATTTCTGCTAACAGCCAGTTGTCAGGATTGTTCGGTTCTAACCAAGCGCGATGGCGATTCTTCTCGAACTCAATCGCTGCAAACAGCTTGTCTAACTCCTCAAGTACCTTCATCTGCTCTTCTTTTAAAGAGTCAATCTCTTCTATCACTGCGTTAGCACTCAAGGTCATGGCTTCGATTTTCTCGTAACAATCCGTCCCTACTTCCCAATGTCCTCTCACTACGTCATTGGCAGTGGCAGAGTCAGTACAAATGTAACGATTTCCATCTAAATGTCTGGCAAAAGGACAAGTGGCGCAGTTTACAATTTCTAATTCGGTTTCCATTTCTATTTCCTGTTTGAAGTGATTAAGTGGGGGCTTTGAAGTGTTGACCCCCTATTCTTGACTGCTAGATTCCTAACAACAACGCTATTTGAACTCTTAGGTTTCAAATTCAGGTATCATTTGAGCAATCTCCTATCAGTTCAGTAGCAATTGTTGAGGGGAGGGGCGGTTCACACTTAGTTTTCCAGACAGGGGTGTGAACCGCTTTTTGATTGGGTTAGCCGAGGTGCTTTCTCAGGGCGGCATCGGCTGGTTAGAGGGTTTAAGCTTTGGGATTGCACTCCTGGCGGGTCTTTGGTTACTGAGGCCGCCAGCTCTCAGTGATTTGGGCGCTTTCCTTTTTGCTTATGTACTAATAGTAGTACATCTGTCAGTAGGTGTCAAGAGCGAAAAGGGTTGAGGGCTATGAGTGTTTGTGATACTACTATTAGTTGTGTATAAGCAGTCTTAATCTATTGGATGTACATCCTTTAGTTGACAACCAAGCGTAGTACACCCTATAATAGTGGTGTTAGTTTAAACATTATGCCTGTGATTATTTCAATCAGAAAGCTCAGAGAAAAGAAGGGTTTGTCTCAGAATGATTTGGCTCGGCTTACCGGCTACAGCCCCCAATTCATTCAAAAAATAGAGCAGCGAAAAGCCAAATCGTTAACCTTAGATGCGGCCGAGCGCTTCGTCACCGCACTAGATTGTGAGCCAGGTGAACTACTGCAATGGGAGCCACCTGAAGACAAGTTAAAAACGGCACTTTCCGGCAGCAACCAGGCCATTACAGAAGCTAAAGCACCAACTCAGTTCAAGCCAATAGAAATGGGTGTTCAACAGGAAGAGGGGGACATTCAGCGTGAACACGATTCTGCCTGAATCAACCTACCAACACTGCCATCCTTGCCGTTAGTAGTACAGGAGTAGCAAAACATGACCGAATCAGTCAGAGCTGTCAGGGCCACAGTACAAATAGGCTCCCTAACCGTCGATGGGTTTCAGTTACCCGATGGTGGCTATAGGATGTCGCTTACTCAGGCGGCGGAATGTGTGGGAAAACCAGCTAGAAGCACTTTCGATTTTTTGCGTTCAAAAGCCCTGAAAGGCTTACTGATAGAGGCGGGAAGCACTTTCGATTTTTTACCAGAAGATACTGTTGCAGCCCTAGCGACTAACACATACACTGTCGAAAAGTTTTTGGTAGATATTGGGGAGGAAGGAGGTCAGGGTCAGACTCGGATTACAGGAGTACCTCTTGAAATCGTTATTCTCTACTGGCACTGGGAATCATTTCGAGGGAACAAGCAAGCATTCTTCCTAGTTACAGGGTTAGCAACCGAAACCTTAGAACGCCGCTTTGATAGCGCCTTTGGCGTTACCCGCACGGAAGAAGAGCGTAATGCCCTACTCACTCAACGAGTACAACGGCTTGAGCGCGACCTCGAAATTTTGGGCAACGCTTACGCCACTGAAGATGAAATTCGCCGGGAACGCGATTACTTTGAGCGACTTCTGAGGGACAACGGCATTGAGCCTTATCAACCAAATCAGGAAGTCTAGTTGATGTCTAGCTGCATGAAACACCATGATTCAAACCATAGCCAAAACAGTCACGTTTGATGAGTTCGTTGCTTGGTATCCAGAAAATTCAGAACATCGCTACGAACTACACAACGGAGTAATTGTTGAAATGGCACAACCATTAGGAGACCACGAAGAAATTACTGGCTTTTTAGTAACAAAACTGGTTGTAGAGTACGAAAAACTTAAACTTCCTTATTTCATACCCAAGCAAGCGTTAGTCAGAGCACCCGCTAGAGAATCAGGATACTTGCCAGATATTCTGCTCTTAAATCGCCCTAACTTAGCGTCTGAAGCGCTTTGGAAAAAAACTTCAACTATTACTCAAGGTGATTCAATTCCTTTAGTAATTGAAGTAGTCAGCACGAATTGGCGTGATGATTACTTGGCTAAAATTGCTGATTATGAAGAGATGGGCATTCCTGAATATTGGATTGTAGACTATCTCGGCTTAGGCGGCAGACGATTTATTGGCAATCCCAAACAACCCACTCTCTCCGTTTACCAACTCGTAGACGGGGAGTATCAGGTCACACAGTTTAGAGGCGATGACCGGATTGAATCGGCTGCATTTCCTGAATTGCAACTAACGGCAGAACAGATTTTTCGCGCTGGCTTACCCCAAACGGTTGATTGAAAAATTGCGGCTATCTGCGTTTTTCAAGGCAAAACCGAATTTCCCAAATACCAGGAGTGACAAAACCATGCGGAAATACATTATTTTCAAAGCCGAATCCATGTCAGCGTCAGGATGGGAAAGTAGAATGCTTGCCCACACCCAAGCTATCACTGACATTTTGTGCGAGCACTACGATTCATCCGACAGCCCTCTGCCTCAACTGGGAGACAGACCACTTGAGTTTCATAGCATCGAGGGATTCAGCGACCCACAGTTTCCTGATGCCGATACTCACTACCGAGCCGGTGATTGGGAAGTAACTGCGGTTGAAGAGTATCCAGCGAACGCGAACCAAAGCAGGTTTGACGTACTGGTTATCTGTTACTGCAAATATGCCCCCATTAAAACCGCCCTCATCCCAGCACCTAAAATCACAGCGGCAACCAGAGAGGAGCAAATTCTAGCACCCGCTTAGTTCAACTGCTCTGCGCTCCACAGTCACAAAGCAAGAGGGAAGAAATTCCCAAAGTTCAAATTAAAATGCCCCCGCGTGTTATCGCACCGGGAGCGTGGTCACTTTCACCCAATTTAACCAGGCAAGTAACATGAACAATATTATCAAATCTTGGAACGGTCGGACAATTCGCATTCGCAGCGATCGCTATGTCTCCTTGACTGACATGGCACAAGCGTCGAGCAAAAACGTTAACGATTTCCTTCGTTTGGATAAGACGAAATCTTATCTAAACACTCTTTCTAGCAAAACGGGTTATCCCGTGATGGCGCAAGAACAAGGCTTTCAGGCTTTAGTTGAAGTCAAGAAAGGAGGAGCCACCCCTTCGGAAACTGGCACTTGGGGGCATCCAAAAGTATCTATCCGCTTTGCCCAATGGTGTAGTGACGAGTTTGCTGTTCAGGTAGATATTTGGATTGATGAACTGCTAACCACAGGTCGCGTTGAGTTGCCAACCAACACCCCCGCCCCCAAAAATTGCACTTCCCCTGCCCCCCAATTCATCGCACGAAAGCTCAACGGTTTCGTTGTAGAGCAGCGGATTGCCGATGGGTACATAAATGCAACAGCCCTTTCTTACGCTTATCAGCAGCTTCCAGGAAAACGGCGAGAAGTGCAGAACTGGCTGAAAAACAAAGCAACTCAAGAATTGATGGAACAAATCAGCGCTCCCCTTTTCCTTCCCCCCATAGCCTTGTATCAAATCACCAATGGAAACGTCTGGTTACATCCCAACTTAGTAGTTAATTTCGCTTTTTGGACAAGCGAAGAAATCGGCCCTATTGTCGAGAAATGGGTGAAAGAATGGAACTCAAAGCTAGTTCCCAATCAGCCAACTAATCAACAATTGGGGATACAGATAGCAGACAGTTTCAGTCGAATCCAAACCCTACAAATCACCTTAGACTCGTTGTGGGAAACAGTAGAGAATTTGAGGGAGTCAACCGTAGAAAAGCTGTTGCAAAGAATGGAGGGATTAGAGAAAGCAACGATTGAAGTAGAAAGTCAGACAGTGCAAGAAATCGGAGGATTGCAACTAAAAGTAGAGAGTTTGTCAGAAAAAATCAGCCATCAATGGGGACAAACAGAAGGGTTTGCAGAAATGATGAAACGAGTGGAGAAACTATTAGAAGAAAAATCCTCTACGCCTTCTACCACACCTTCTGTGACAGTCAACGTATCAACAATATCCGCACTTCCCTCTTTAGATGCCCGTCAAGTAATCCGGCAATTAATCAATGATTATTCAGCCCGAACAGGAATAGGACAAATGCAGCTATGGCAAAAGTTGTATCGGGAGTTTTCTCGCCGATATCACGTTTGTATCGACCAATGCCAGAATAAGAAACAGTCCAAATTAGAAGTAGCAGAAGGAATGGGAATGATACGAGAATTGTATGCGATGGCGGCGGAAATGTTCGCCTAGATTTGTAGGAGGGGGACTTTCAAATCAGTCCCCCTTTTTTTGGATAGAAAACTGTCTAAATCAAAGAGAAATTAGTTGCGATAAATATTGTCATCGATTATAATAAGTTAACCGATTAATATTTGCAGAAAAATAGTGCAATGAAGTCGGTCACAAAAAAATTATTGCCCCTGAACGCACAAACGACAGGGGCAAAGTAAACCTTATTAGGTAACATGATGAACAGTTTAACAGTTTTTCAGTTCGAGAGTCAAGAAGTCCGTATCGTAGAGATTGATAATGAACCTTGGTTTGTGGTCAAGGATGTCGCGGCTATTTTAGGGTACACAGAGCCAGCGCGGATGCTTCAGTTGGTTGATGATGAGGATAAGCAAACCATAAATCCTCAAAAATTGGAATCGACCAAAATGGTCGAAACCTTTGGTATCAACACTTTCAGGGTTTCTCTTATTAACGAGTCCGGTTTATACGGCTGCATTTTTGGGTCAACTAAGCAGCAAGCTAAACAGTTCAAAAAGTGGGTAACGTCGGAGGTGTTACCAGCCATCCGCAAAACGGGTGGTTACTCAGTACCGAGCAGTTCTCCAGCCCCATCAACTCAGATGGAACTGTTGGCAGCGATCGCGCAACAAATGGTAGAGCAAGAACGGCAAATCAAACAGCAAGGACAAATTTTAGCTCAATTGGTTGCAGAAAAAGAGCAAGCAGAAGAAGAGTTGGCTTCTCTCCCTCTATCTAACGAACCGGCCGCCGGAATCCCAACAAGGGGGCGGATAAACATGATTGTCCGCAACAACGCCCAACGAACTAAAATCGCCTATCAAGCGATTTGGAGCAAGCTCTACTTAGAACTGTACTATCGGTACAAATTTGATGTGAAAGCCCGGTGTCGGAATAGTGGACGCAAACCGCTCGAACAAATAGAAGCGGATGGGATGTTAGAGGCTCTGTATGCGATCGCATCCGAAGTTTTAATCTAATCTCAATTGTAACCAGAACATAGACAATCAAAAGCCAAAGGAGTTGAGTAATGAGTAGCATAAAGTTAGTAGTGATAATTGACGACAAAGTATCTGGTGTTCCAAATAATAGCGAAGAGTTTGAACGATTATTTCATGCGGATTTTGACAAATATCTAGCGGTTGTGACATTCCGTAACGGTGTTGTAAAGTCCATTGAAAAAAAACATTGCTACGCATTTGAACATTTGCTACCAGATAACAATTTCTTGATTAAATTAGCTTCTGAAGTATTGAGATAGCCACATTTACTTATCTCAAAGACTGAGTATGCAGATAAAAAGTTCAGCGAGTTTGGGCTTCTTAAACTATAGTTTTGGTGTAGAAATTGGGTTCAATGCAAGCTAAATCCACAGTTAAAAAAAGGAGGTTTCCCGCCTCCTTTTACTATTAATTAAAACCCTTTCTATGTCTAATAAAGAATTGCATCCTCAAACTGTTCAAAATGCTCTTAATGCCCTCGACAATAGTCATACAGATATCCATAGAGCGATTCAAGCATTGAAAGAAGAAAGAGTGGTAGAGAGTAAGAGATTAGCGGCTGCTGCTATCAGTAATGCACTTTCAATGGGACAATTACCATTTCAAGTCTCGCGATACTGTACGCATAACGTTTATGAGCGGTTGGACTGATATGGGTGCATCGAAACCCGTATCACTGTCTGTCCACCTTTTCAATATAACTTGTTTCTGGCTATATTTACGGGGGTTTTAAGACTAAAAACAATCAGTAAAACTAATTAATTATCTTTTGAGCCTCTTCCCCAGACAATTTCTCAATTTTGAACTCAATTGTGCGGTGACACATTTTTTGACCACTGCGGTGACGGGTCAGGATGTAGGCTGTGTAAGCGGTTCCAAGAAGTTGACCGATAAAACCTTATACCGCTGTGAATTTTTGCTCTCTTTTTAGCATCCTTCTAACAAGGAAGAGATTGTTTACGAATTTTCCCTCTTCTTCCTCTTTCCATTTTTCACAGCGAATAGAGGTTTTATCAGTCACCTTGGCTAGAGAGTTTACACACTATAGATTCTGACCCGTCACCGAATCATTAACCAATCAGTCACCAGTTGAAATTTTATCCTTGGCGGATATTCTCTACGTATTTGCTTTGGCCCGATACCAGACGAATCTAAGTATTACAAAGCAGGGCGACTTATAACAATAACTAATCTTTCCCCCCTGATTGAGACACAAAAAAGCCCCATAATGCGGGGCTATCGGCGGCGGCCGTTTTTTATAAGAAAATACCCTGAAAACCCTGTGACTTTACTCCAGGGATGAAAGGGCTAGCGCGAATTTATCCTGCCCACTCGTCTTGACAAACTGATTTAGGCTTGTTATTTTAGGGCAACGAACGAAGGTTGGTGAAAAACCCGACAGTCGCAAACCGTAAGTAAAACAAGTAGTCACAGACTCTACAATAGAGCGAGTGAGTAGTGGGTCATTGACTAACCCTTTAAGAATCAAACTTTGGCGGGATTCATCCCCCAAAATTTGTCAGAGCAGAATCCCCGTGTCTTTAGACCGGGGAGTGTCAATAATAATTGTTTGGGCCTGTCAAGCCACTGTCAAACCGCCACTAACCAACCATTCAACACAGCGGATAATTATGTCACCATGACACGGCAACGGATGACACCAACAAGTTAATATCACCTCACTTGTCTTGGTGCGATCGCAAATCATCAGCAAAGTTTCTACAGTGGGATTCGATTTACCTGTTGATTGCCAAGATTGAATTTGCGACCAAAGCCACTGGCGATAAAGTTCAATTACTTGGTCTCGGTCGCCATCCTTTCCAATTGTAAACGGATTAGCTAATGGGCTGTTTTCTAAGATGTATCCAGTACCTCAGAACCGATTGAAACTACCGCTACCACCGTTGACGAGGATGAGGAGTCAGCGGAAAGCACTACAGTAGTTGGCTTCTTTCATCCAGATGTTGTTGATGTTTCAAGCCTTGACGTTCCCGAAAATTTGACCGAGACTGAGGCGGCTCCCGTCGAGAATGGGAAGTACCCACACAGCGACTTGTTACCGGACGCTTGGGCCGCTGAGCCAGCGAAGGTTGGGTAATTGGTAATTAGTAATCGAATCGGCAAGTAAACAGTTAGTCGCGTAATTGGCGGGTCGCTCCGCCGCTTAATTAAATCATGCTCTATGCTCTTATCAATTCCAATGGTATCGAAGCTAAAAAGTCTGAACAAATGCTAACTCTTAAGGAAATGCAGCAGTTAGTTGGCATTCAAGGTGAATCAGCTTATATTGAGGCGGTTTACAATCAATTCACAGACCCAACAATAGTGTTGCTTTGTGATGACGAATTTCTACTCAAAGGATTTTCACCCACTTGTAAGACTAAGGCGGGGCTAACACTTCACGGTCAAGTCTTGGTACTTTCTACTACGGACTCAGATTTCTGTTTGCTAACAGAGGAGCAATTTGCAATTTTAAAGGCAGCTTTACTATTGAATGAAGAAAACACAACAGCCTAATTGAACGGGGGTCGCGCATCCGACACAACGCGAGAGCGATTGGTTTAATAATCTCAGCTCAGTCCCACTAGACCCACTAGGAGCATTGAAAGGAGGAAAAATGATTGCAACAAAGGCAAAGCAACTGCAAAAAATTCTTGAGGAAAATGGAAAGCTTTACTCACTGGAACAAATAGAAAAAGCTTTAGAACACTGGTTAGAAATTGCTTCAGAAACTATTCTTCAAGACGCTGAAGACTGGATATGGGGAGGGCTCTCAAGGTGCAGAAGTATGGGGCGATGACGACTTTCTGGATTAATCACTCGCTACTAGCTATTAAATCCCAGCCTTGAGCTTTTAATTTCTGAAATGTTGCCCATCCTTTAGAACCCCCAGGTTCGAGGTAATCCGGCACAGCGAATTGCCCAAAAGCTGTATAGGGCCGCCAAGGTTGATTAGGCGCTGTCCGCAAGTGTAAGATTTTTTCCTGGTTTTCGCTTCCCATACGGGATAGCCAGCACATTTGTTTTAACATTAGCAAATTCCTTTAAAAATCCAACAGATTCTATTTGGTGCATGAGTTTAATGGCAACTTGCAATAGTTTCTAAGTTGCCTAAACTCATGCTGGTTAAACCAAACTAACTGCCATTTGATATTTGCCGACAGCCACCTGATAGATGTAAACTGCTATTTGGTATTTGCCAGTAGTTGGGCGACTTGACCAAGGAACTGCTGTTCTAGTTCGGGCTGGTACTGTTGTTGGCACTGTTATCACCCCAATTTTCACCCATTCATCAGTGCCAATAGAAGCAAAAATCTCGGACAAGAGAGTTGAATTAAAGGGTACAGGTACATTGTTTAAATCGCTCGACGCTATACCTGTACTAATGCGAATGGAGAAATTGTCTCCCGGTTTACGTCCCGTTGGTAAGTTAGAGAGCGCGATTTTTGCGGTGCTACCAACAACAGTACCAGTCGCTTTAATTTGCGGCAAATCTTTTTGCCTTAACAGGGCCCCAACAATTGGGAAACCGCCCTCCCAAGCTCCGATATCTGGTGGATTAGTAGATGTGATACCTGCGATCGCAACCCCCGCATTTTTTAGGGGTGAATCGGGCTTCAATGAATAATCCGAGTTAAATTTTGGTTCGGTTGCTAGCAAGTTATTTGGAGGCAAACCGTCGCTAGGAGCTTCTTTAAAAGCATTTCGAGAGAATTCAATATCGGGATGGAATTGAGTGTTGGCGGCTCGTTTCTGGGCGTAGTTATTGATGAATTTACAACCAGGTAATTTCCCTCCCCACGATTCAGGAACCCAGTAAATTCCTGATTCACTATCGAAAGTATTGGAATAGAAAAGCATATTTTCTATTCCATTGTTTGCCACTAATGAAACGCTAGAGCTAGTTGTTTTACATACAATATTATGGTCAAACACAATCCCGGATGTTTCTGAATCAAAATAAATTCCAGAACTACCGTAAAACTCTTTTGCCCCATCCGCAGAAGCCATTCCATCATGGATGAAATTGTGAGAAACTGAAGAATGGCCACCGATACACCCTTTTGAGATTAGCAGCACCCCCTCATCGGTGTACATTTGGCCCGAATGACCCAAATCGTTATTCTTCACCTGAGAACCGGAGCAATCTTGATAAAGTCTCAAGCATGGGCCAGGACAATTCAATACTGTATTTTGAATAAACCTCGAATTGCGTCCAGCAAAGTTGACGCTCATGCAGTTAATTACTACACAATTTTCGACGGTCAGATTGCTTTGATTGTTGGCTGATATTGCAGGCCCAATAGAATCAAAAAAATCACAATTCTCAATATGAAAGTTGTTCCCGCTCACAGCGATCGCGGGTTTAAACCAACTCCAAGTAGTATCAAAATATAGCCGATGGGTGTAGTGTTTGAAACTGCAATCTCTAAAACTAAACCCCGATACATTGGGGGTATGAACTGTTGCCCCTACAAAATCTACACCCTTGAAATGATAGTTATCTCTCGACCAAAAATCGAAAAGTTTATCGTCTTTCTTCGCATCGATAATTGCATTATTAGGACTCTCACCATTGGGTAGCCAAACATAAACATATTTTGATACGGGGTCACGCCACCAACTCCCAGGATAGGCTAGAAATTCCTGCTTGCCAAATAGAAAATATAGGCTACGACTATCTGGCTGATAGAAAGACTCATCTCCTGGCGACTTGGCCGTGAAAGTAAGTGTTTTCCCTGCGTTATCTATCACCGTTCCTGAGAGCAGAGTCCACCGCGCCCCCGCTAAAATCGTAATCCGACTTCCCACTAAGGAGCCAGGAGTCCAATTCAATAAGTCCGCATCCTCAATTTGCCCCGTTACTGGTGAGTGCTGCACGCTAGCATCGGAAATCCATCGACCGCTATCGACTGCCGCCCACCCATCGCCAGACTGAGGATACTCGTCGATGTTTGCTGGTGGCCATTGCGCTTCATTCAATACTTTCCCATTGCAAATCAGAAAGTCTTCGCCTGCGATCGCTGATTCCCCACACATTGTGAATGGCATTGGGGCACGGTAAATCGCTTTTCCATTCGTTAAATCGTAAGGCTCCCATCCTGTTAATTCTGACAATGCTGAAAGGACAACTTTCTCCCCTTGATATGCCTCAATAGAAATAGGCTTGGATGCTGTTGCATTACCAGGAAACCACCCCGCATTACCTCGGTAAGTTCCCCCTCGTATAATCAATTTATCACCAGAACCGACCTTATTTAACCCTTTATTGATAGTTTTAAAAGGTGAGTTCAACCCGCCATTATTTGAGTCGCTGCCCGTCTTAGAAACGAAATAATCCATAAAACCTCATTTAGTAAATTTGTATTGATGGTTGCTGATAGCGCCACGTAATCTCAGTGGATTTGTCAATTTCGCGCTTTAAACTCTCCACAACTTCTGCGTAATTCGTGCCTTTTTTGTAATACATCCCTGAAGGAATAAATGTTTTCCTGCTTTCGTAAGGAGATGCGACGGATATCTCTGCGTACAGACCTTCTTTTAAACATTTTGTTGGCACAAGCACCTCAAATATCAAGATTAGAAAGTTCTTGTACGGAAACGTGCTCAAGGCGTAGTCGGTCAAACTATGCCTGAGCAAAACTCGACTCAAAAAACTTTCTACGCTCCCACACCATTTAAAATCAGAAGGAATTAAGCTTGTCATAGTAAGCGTATTGATACATATAATGATTTTAAAATGAGCGACAACAAATGTAAACGAAACCTTTTAACTCTTAACTCTCCCCTTTAACGATAGCTATTGTTGCCCTTCGGAATTCCTCAATCATTATAGACAATCTTTCTGCCTGCTTGTCGTCAATAATTTCTTCGTTCAATAGCCAATTTATTTGTCTATCTATCGGCTCTGAGCCAATAATGAATTTCAATAGAGAATCACTAGGAGGCTTGATTTTTTTGACTTCCCTAGTCTTTGATGTAACTACTATTTTTTCACCGTCATCTTTGGTTATAGTTTCGTTGATAACAACTGTTTCTTGATTTCCATGTTCTATCTGTTTGGCTATAATAGAAAAGGCTTGGGTTCTAGTATTAGCTTTAATTGCTAACTGATTTCTTGCCCACTGTTCTATAAATTCACTGATAGATAAACTGGCAGATTCTGCGACTCTTCTTAGGATTCCCCAGGCCTCGTCAGTCAAGGTAATCATGTGATTATTTTTTTCGGTATCTCTACATTTGGAGCGGTGGCGTTTCATTTTGGAGCATTAACGTTTGTTGAGATTATCTTAACATAGGCAAAAAGTTGTTTAACAAACGCTGAATAGACGGTTAGGGAAAGAGTTGTTTGTAACTTTTCCCACAGACGAAAAAAGGTTGATTAGGAGCGCTTAAATGGGAATAAAAAGTTTCGTGAACAACTACAGCGCGAGGGTCAATCTTAAAATTAATGTCGTCAAAAATAACTGTGTCAGGATTATAAGGTGAACGCTCTCCACCATACCGAAGTGCTAAAGGGACTGCGTACAAATCCACCAATTCCCATAACTGAACCCGCAAAAAATGAGTCCAATCATCTGAACCTGAATAAGTCACTGGCAAGCAAACCCAAAAGGGGATGTAAGGTTCGATTACGACATCGTAGGGGATGCCTTCTTGACCGGAATCAGGTACGCATCCTGGTATCACTTTCACGTCGGGGAGATTGAATCCGTCAGGACTTTGAATGATGAGGCGAAAGAGGTCAGCCCACCAGTTAAACGGGTCAGCCCAAAAGCCATCACCGTCGCCGCGATCGCTGACGAACTTTTCAAAGATGTGGCGGGAGCGATCGTAAGCCCACGAAAACACGGGGTCATCGGGTAGGGATTTCCCGGCGTAGAAGTAGCAGTAACAGATACGGACGTTGTTGTAAGCCGAGGCGTAAAGGTGAACCAGGCGCTCAACTAACTCCCACGCCGCCCCATTGCGCTCAACCTCATATTCCAGCCGAATGTAGTGAGCGGGGTTGTCTGGTTCGTTGGCTGTTTCAGGGGGGAACGTAGCCGCAGGGTCTAACTCTGACTGTCCCCCGTCTGGATAGAAAAATCTAGGCGTGTACATTCCCTCACCCGGTGGCGTGGGACAAGTCTTGATTTTAAAGGCCTTGAGAATCCAATCCAGTATTTTGACAGTGCCACGATTCTCCCAAATTTTCACACCTTTAAGGGCATTGCAAATCAGCGTTCGCTTAATTTCTGACTCCCAATTCACATCCCAGTATGGCCCCGTAAATCCCAACAAATTAACAGCTATCCAGTCCAAAGCTTCGGGTTTTGCTGTTTCACATAATAGATAATCGCGAGGGAAATTTAATAGTAATTCCTTATAATCGCACAGGATTTCATCGACAGGTCGCGTCACAACGCACGTCGGTTCTTTCGTCTCTAGCGCTTCCGACAATCTGTCAAAACCACGATATTTTTCCGCATAAGTTGGGAGCCTGGAATAGATTGGTGAACAAACTATTTCCTCCGGCTTTCCCCAAGGATAAAATGGGTCTATTGTATCGGCTTGTGTCATGATTACTCCAACCCCTCCCTTTCCTTATTTTGGCGGCAAATACCCAATTTCTAGCACAATTTGGCGTTACTTTGGTGATGTTTCTCATTATATTGAGCCTTTCGCTGGCTCCCTTGGAGTTCTGTTAGGTCGCCCCCACTCCCACTCACAAATAATCGAAACTGTCAACGATAAAAATTGCCTAATAGCTAATTTTTGGAGGGCGTTGCAGTCGGACTGTGATGGCGTAGCCCAATGGGCAAACAGTCCGATTAATGAAGCTGATTTGTTGGCTAGGCACGGCTGGATTGCTTCTCAAGTAGAGGCTCTGAGAGAGAACATTATTAGTAATCCCCATTATTTTGATATCAAAATAGCTGGCTGGTGGGTGTGGGGGCAAGCGCTTTGGTTAGGTGATGGTTGGTGCAGTGCTAAAATCTCCAAGCGCCAGATGCCCTCTATTTCTACGAACAAAGGCATTTTCAAGAACGAATCAAGTCGAGATATAGTTGATTATTTAAATCGTCTGTCCAACAGAATTAAAAAAGTTAGAGTTTGTTGCGGGGACTGGCAAAGAGTTCTGTCACCGGCAGTTATCGGTACATCAAAAGATATAGGAATTTTCTTAGACCCTCCCTACAAAGGAACAGAGAAAGTCTATGGCGAAGTGAGTGTGGGAGTATCTCAAGAAGTATTTGAATGGGCGATTGAACGCAGTTCATTTCCGAACCTCAAAATTGCTGTTTGCGGATTGAATGGGGATTACGATTTCCCGAAAGATTGGATAGAAATACCTTGGAAGTCTAGTGGCGGTTTTCGCAGTTCAAACAATCTTTCTCGCTTGAAGGAGCGGATATGGTTTTCCCCTAATTGCGGGGATATTCAGTTATCGTTATTTGCTTAAACAACTGTTTCAAAATCTGACAAATCACGGGCATAATCCAGACAAGCATCTATCTGTTCTTTGACTAAATCGGGAAACTCGTTCATAATTTGTTCGACAGTATTATTTGATGCTAAATAACCTAAAATGAGACTAACGGGAATTCTAGTTCCCTTGATTCTTGGTTTACCTCGCAGTACATCGGGGGTACTAACGATATGTTCTCTCCAGTTTACAGACATTAGGCAACTTCTTTGGTAATTGTAAGGTCGATGTTATCAATAACTGGTAAAGGAAGATTCAGGGTGAGACTAACTAAAATCCAGTCTTCTAATACCTCTTGCAATTCTTCACGGGCAACTTCGAGAGTTACAGCATTTGCATAGACTCCCTCGCAGACAGGAATCTCTCCATAGAAAGTCCCATCAGGGAAAATTTCATACTTAGCCGACTTCATGGCAGTTTGGACGTATTTAGTTAGCATTTTTCGTTCAAGGACTCGAAGGTATCCAAGGGTCAGGCTCTCCACTTGGGTTGATTTCATTCATCACTTGCCAGCAAGGAACGGCGTAGTTTTTGCCGTTGGAGCCTCGAACCACTATCCAACTGGGTTCACCTTCAAGAACACCGGAAGGGATATTGCCGATGCTAGCCTCACCAATACCGGGGGGGAGAAAATCGAAACTAACCTGACTCCCGCCGTGTCCGTGCTCAACTAAAGCATAAGCATCGGCACGGCGGGTAGCAATTGAGCCCAAGCCCAAATTACGCCGCGCTACTTTTTTATCCTCAATATCCGCCAAGTTGCGATCGCTCTTCAAAAACTCCCGTCCGATTTCTTCTAGCGCGGCCTGAACGTTACGAGAGTTAAGCTGGGTATTTCTGCCAACTTGAACGTCAGAGGCTTGCAAGATAAGGGGAGCATCGCCCCTCATAGCGTTCTCTTGTCGCAATCGGTAAAGACTCACCTCTAACTGGTTCCCAGAAGTAATGCCTACGGGGAACAACTCACCAAAAGGCAGCACCGCACCTTCTCGAATGCGTGGCACAATCGCTCGAAATTCCACCAGTTTTTTCCGGTCGAATGAATCAACCCGCCTTAATTCTTGAGGGTTTCGTGCTGAATCTGTCCACCATCGTCCGTCGTCACCCTTCACCGCTGCGCCTAGCCACTCACGCCCTTCCTCTGCCACATTAGTCAGGAAATAGCGCGTTACTGGCCAGGTTTTGAAAATCTCAAACAGGTAGGTGACATTGGCGGTTTCAGTTTCTTCAAGCTCAAACTCGCTGTTCCCCTCCGCTAGAGCAAACTCGCGAGGTTCCGTTGTGTGGGCTTCAAATCCATCAGCAATCACAGCATCTAAGGTGACACGCACGATGCCGTTTATCAGCCCTCGACCTGAATCTCTGATTTTATCTGCTTTGATTCTAGTTGCCATACTTGTGCTTCTCCTTGCAACCTTTGCAGTCCCCATTACAATTTACGCAGCCACCTTTTTTACCAGCCGCCCTGTCTCTAATTTTATTGAGATTTTTTTCGAGTATTCGTGCGTTCATTTGCTCTCCAAAATAAACCATTCGTGAAACAAAATTGCTAGAAAAATATCACCCTCTATCCAATCACAAACCGCCACAAACCCCGACTGAAATTTATTATCAAAATAGGTTGTATCTTTGAGGAAAAGGGTTAGTGATTTTTCATCTTTACTCCAAATTATTCGCAGGATGGTAATATTTTGGTGATGAAAAAAGGGGATGGGAAGAAGAATAGCTCGCCCCTCTATTTCTATGAATTCTGGCGGCTCTTCATCCTCCAAAACCGTTGACCAATTAAAAGGGCCTTCGTGTTTCCCGACAATACCATCCCAGGGAGAGGTTCTAATTTTATTTATAATTTCTGTTGATAAATTCTGTAGTTTCAAAATACTATCCTCCTAAAGGAATGATTCAGGCGTGACAGAAAAACTGAAAGTCTCCCGCCCGACTGATAGGAAAGCTTGAACTTCCATCAGTTTCGGAAGTTTGTACGGAGCGCCGAGAGTTACATTGCGTGGCGCAAAGTCTATGGATGGTTGGTTATCATCTTCGGGTTCGGACAATGCGATTGTTGCTGAAAGAACGGACAAAACCGAATCAGTTTTTCGAGCGTAAAACTCAACTTCTTTAATTCTAACCTCCTTGCGTAGCGAACCGTCAGGTTTGATATAGGAAGCTAAGTTCTTAAAGATATTACGGGCTATTTTATCAGGAGATTCAAGATTAGAAATTTCAGCATAAACTCGAACTATTACATCTACTAACACCACTGGCTCAACTTTCAGAGCAATATTGATAAGCGATTTATCTTGTAAATGTCTCTGAATTGAATTTTGCTGCACTAAGTTAATGGGGTTGCCCGTTGCATCAAGGGCATAGACGATGATTTCATTGAGCCGCACAGCGCCTTTGATTGCGATCGCAACTGCCCCTTTTCCTAAATATTCTGTCGTCTCTTCCTCGTAATCAGAAAGCGATATCAGCCCCCGGCGACGCAAACTAGCCAGCGCCCGTAATTTCGCCTCATCCAAAGTCTCTGCATTAACTCCCCCTTGAGCAGCTTCGGGGTTGTTAACTGATAAGAGAAAGGGAAGTGGCTGGTAAGCATTTTTAATCGTGTTCGGGGGCAGATTACCAACAGCACCCACCTGTAAGCATTGAGCTCGTACCAACCGTGCAGTAAAACCAGTCGGGATAATCAAATCGGTCAATATTTCAAAAGGAATGCCCCGCTCAGATGTGACAACAAACCCACGCTCAATCACGTATGGGTTGTCAAAAGTCCGGGCTAACCTAAATTCCAGCATCACTTCAGCGGCCGCGCCCTCTCGCATTCTCATGCCTAACATTTGCAGCCAAGCAATCATAAATGCTTCAGGAATGAGGTTGATGGTTTCATTTCTTAATTCTGCTAATCCCAGGGCGAACCCTTCGTAAAAAGCAACTAACGGGGAACCGGCAGAAAAATCATTAAGAGTACCTCCCGACGCTTCGTAAACACGGCCATACATCCACCGTAAAATTTGCTCCTCATTGCGGGGGTCGAGTGTGGGAGAGGGGACGAGTTTATATTCGTATCTGTCAGTAAGTCCGGTGTCTCCTAGCATGGTCTTTCTCCCTCCATTTCGTCAGGCAATTGTTTTGACCAGACTAAAACTCCGGGTTTATTGTTCAAGCTTGTCACCGCAAACAGTCTCAGTTTTCCGATTCTAAAACACTGTTCCCGTTCGCCACAATCGTCAATAATTCCGTTACCTTTTTCGTCAGTAACAAACTCCATCTGGTAGGTTTGCCCCCAACTCCAAAGTCCCTCAGTTAGCCCTAAAAATTCTTCCTCGATGATGGTAAGGGGAGAGGCTTCGCACAAACAGGTTCCCAAACCATTGAGCGCCGCCCTGACTTGATTGAGGAGAGTGTAAATAGGTAGATGAGTGCGGAGGTCTTTGGCTTCTACTACCGCCGTAAAATTTGCTTTAGCTCTGCGGTTTTGCAGCCCTCTGCCTGATTTGGCGGCATCTAAGTTAGAGTATTCTACTCGGCGACAGCCAACCGTGATAGTTGCGTCGGCTCTAATCATGCCGCGCATGGAAGGCCCCAATGGGGAAATTGCCACTGATGTTCCCACAGTGGTTTTTTCGATAGCGGACATCATCGCCGATTCAATCACCGCGATCGCATCGGCCGCGATCGCATCAATATCTTCTGCCTTTGACATGAGGCGAACTACTCCACTCTATTTCCTTCATTTCTCCTACAATCGTCCGACCATAACTTTGGTTTCGGGAAGCGCCCGATGTTGGTAATAGTGTCCCATCAGCCGTTATGAGAGCGTAAGTGCCTTTGGCAATTTGCTCTAATTGTTTGTACGCTTGCTTCGCCAACAAAGCAGTTTCTTCCCGCATTTTTGTCCTGCCTTCCATTCGGTACATTGCTAAGTCAATTGCCAACTGAACGATTATCGGCGGATAAGGTTGGGGTAATGGCAATTGATATCTTGTCCCGATATAACCATCTATTTCTGGCCCCACCGCAGCGATCGCTCCGGCAATTACAGAATCAACTATTTCAGTCTTGGGCTTCCCAGATTTCCAAGAATCAATGTTACTTAAGTCTATCGCGTCTTGTTCTCCAACCTTGCTTACAAACTGAGCGACTGTTGCGTACATACTACGGTTTCACTGGGTTAACTACCAATATCCCACACTGTTTTTTAGTAACTACACTAATGCAGTTCATCATCGACTGAATGTAGTCCGTGTAAGTTTCCTCATCCCTTTTTACTGGTGTAACAATTGGGTGAGTACCGCCCTCGTCACCATAAACAAAGTTCATCCCGTAAGACAGGACTTTCTCATTAATTATTGACGCTGAATATGGGGTGATATTATCGTAATTTCTCTCCAAAATTGGCGGGTGAATGTAATACAATCCCAAAAAATTGCCCCACACAAAATCAGAAGGCGAATTAGCTGAAAGCCCTGATTTAATGGTGGTTGAGCCGACCGCAACTTTTTTAATTCCGAAAATCGATTGCAGTTTCTCCGCATTGATTACTCGCAGAGAATCAGTTGGCAAAACATCTTTGATGAACTGGTTGTCAAACATTCCATTCATCACCCCATACCCCATCAGCATGAGGTTAGGCTCAACACCAATATCCCGAAGCATCTGCTCTTTTAAGTTCATCACAAATGGCACTGGGTCGATATTCGTAGCACCATCGCCCCCCAAATAACCACCTGCGGCTTGTACGAGAACGTTTGCTGGTAAGTAATTGGCAGGATTTTGTATCATGAATGCTTGGCGATATTCCTCACCAAACATCAATCCATATATCAATCCATTAATATCATCGGACACCGATTCGCCTGTTTCTATAGCTTCCTCAACGGGTAAATCCGACCTCAAACCGTGCAGTTTTAGGGTATATTCTTCCGTCTGTCTGCCCCTTGGAATCGTGGCAAATGGAGCGCCCGGACTTCTTTCTGTATTGAATAAAGTTTGCCCCAACTCAAGAGGATAATCGATTACGTAACCCTTGAGTTTATTTTTACGGACGGGAGGGAAAACATATCCGCCAACAAAAGCGTTGGTTTTAAAGTCTCGTCCGATTCTGGAAAAGACTGCATCCGCTTCTCCAACTTTAAGATTTTGTAGTGATGGGGGTGTAATAACAATTGGCATAATAATTCACCTAAATTAAAATTACTTCTACTAACGCGGAATCTCCTACTTTATTGTAGGAGTGAGGGGGTAAAACTCCTAAATGGTCAGCTTTCGTACCGATAGCAGCAGTCCCTTTTGCCCCTGATTTTACATAGATATCAGATGCTTTGGTCACAGTCGAAACCAAACTTGGAGTAGAAGAAGTATCAATCGTAAACTCTTCCCAAGTCCCCATTTTAACTTTTGATTCAACACAAGCAGAACCGTCGAATACAACTGTTACGGCCTCTCCTTTTTTGCCGTTGGTTAGGGAAACCCCAAGCACAATTGGGTCAGCTTTGGGATTTCCGGGGTCTGCCATGTAACCGTTATTTGAGATAAATCGGAAAGCTTCGACATCTTCTTGGGCAACGACGGTTCGAGTTGATTGTGCGATATATTGTGTCATAAACTTCCTTAAACTAAGCGTGAAACCTAAACTAAACGTAACCGAGTCGTTCGGCGGCTTCTTTAAAGCTGACGGAATGCGCTCTAGAAAATGCCTCAATCTGAGACTCGGCTCTTAGGGATGCGCCTGTATAAATCGAATTGTTCACCCCTCCAGACTGGGGAGTTGCGATCGCACTTATTGGCTCAGAATTAAGCAAGGAAAAATTCGTTGATTGCTGACTGGAAACAGAGCCAAGATGCTTAATTAAATCAATGGCAAATCGGTATTGATGATTTTCTAGTCCCAACAGCCATTGGTATATCGCTGGTTGCCCCGCAGCAAATTCGATATTGTCTGTAGGGGCAGCATTGAAAGAGATTGGCAAATTTGTCAGAGCCCCGACCGTTGCAGCAATTTCAGAGAGCCTATTCCCCCTTTCTAATTGCAGCTTGAGAGCCTGATTTTGTTTTTGGAGCTCTACCACATCCATATCAGAGAAGTTTATAGAGATAATCCCATCAATGTTACTTTGAGAAAAATTTTGAGACAACGGTAATAAATCGCTAAGCGCTGAAGGCGTTTTTCCGAGTACCGCAATATGCTTTAAATACCGCAGACCGGGTGTGGGATTCCCCAAGGCATTCGCTTCAAAAAACGATGCAGATAACCCAATCAGTTCGCCCTCTCGAACCATCTTTAGATAGCGTGGCGAAACTGGGTCGATGTTGGCGACAAGCTCGTTGTTGTTAACAACCTCAACTGATTTGACCATGCCAAAGGCTAGCTCTGAAAGGGCATTGCGAACATAAGCTGTGAGGGTATCGACCTGACCCAAAGCCGCTGCTTCAATTAATGGGTCATGCCCTAAAATCAGGGGTGCAGCTCGGAGGCTGGGGGAATAATTGGTTGCGATCGCAGCTAGCTCAGAATGGCTAAATTCTACTGATTGACCAGACGAGGCAGTATGTTTGCCGGCACGAAAAAATTTTAGTTTCATTGCTTCACGAAAAAATGTAACGCATTTCTGCGATTGCCATAAAAAGTTATTCTAACCAATTCCTTCGATGAAACAAATAGATTATTTTCCCTCTTTACTCCGCGAACTAAACTTAGCTCTACTGGTGCTACAGGCTGAAACACTGGGTAAAACTTTTGACAGGGTACATAGAAGGGTCATATTCAGTTAGTACGTCAAGCAAACCACAGTTGTTTTCCACAGAGTAACAGGCTCTAACTAGCGCGTATCTTGTCGTATGTGTGAGTCTCATTTCGTTTTTCATTCCTAACAGTCAACAGCTTTGTCTTTGTCAAATGGATGGGCAAGTTTGAACTCATGAACTTTTTGATTCCAAACTCCTGTACTCATCCAAGGCTGACGAGTTAAAGTGGCGCACCCACACTCCGGGTTGTAACAGGTAAATCGGGGAATGCTCTCCAAGAAGCCAGCTTAATCAAAAACTACTTGGTGATTACTTGACTGATTTTTCGGTTGCAAAGTCATATTCTCCAGCCTTGTTTTGAGGTTCCCAACTAACAACTAACAACTAACAACTACTTATTCTCTAGTTTTCACGTTTCCAAATTTCTTCAATCCTATCTTCCGGTGAAATCAGCGAAGCCATCTTAGTTTTAGGCTGCTGCTTTACACCATCAAAGAACCGCCTAGCCTCTTCTGCCGTTCCCTTAAAAGCAACATCCAAATTGACTCTCACTTGCCAAAGGGGAACTGTTACTGCTGGTTTAGGGCGCACTCTCTCCCACTCCCGCACGGAGTGATAGGGCGCTCTTTTCAGAGGGTTGTAGTTGCTATTAATCCACTTTCTCGCCGCCTCCGAGACACCTTCCAACTTTAGGGCGTGCTTCGGTTTTTCATTAGACGATACAATCTTTCCTGATGAAGCAAAAGTGTGGCTTTGAGTAAGAAAGTGAAGCCACGACTCCAGCTTTGTCTTATTATTTCCTAGTAAGGATAAGGAAATTGAATTAGATTCAACTAAAATGCTGTTATTCATTTTCAATTGGAACGGTACATTGGAGAAGCCATTTTCGCTTGTTTGGGGGAATAATGTGATTGTGATTGTCATCTGCACAATTAACACAGATGACGCTCGGCATATCTTCTGTTGGCATCGTTGCCAACAACTTTTCTAGCATCAGTTTTACTGATTCAACAGAATTAAAAAGTCTGGCTTGCCCAATTCTTTCATCCCAGACAAAGGAATTACTTGTTGTTAGCTTTGAAAGCCATCGTATAGCGGTCAATTCCTCAGAAAAATAATGAACTATCGCTATGGCATATTTCATTTTTGGCTCTTCCTCAATAGCTTTAATTTCTGCTTTCAGTGCCGCTATTTTTTCCAAATCGAATTCTTCAAGAATTACGTTACCATCATCAAATTCCAGATGCGCCATGAACAATGTTCCTTTTGGGGTTGTCCCTGCGATCGCTGGATTGCCTAGCCCATTTTCAGTCATTGAATGCAGTTTATTCTGCAACTTTTTCTCAGCTTCTCTCAAGGAATTTTTTAGCTCAGTAAGACTCTCATTTAATTCCTCAATTTGCGAATTTAGCAGATACACTGCAAATAAATCGCTATCATCTTCTACTTTCATTGTTCTTGAAGTTGGTGTATGTGTAGTGAGAAATGAGGGCTACTAAATCAAGGATAATTTAGTACCGTGCCACCGTATTGAGCCGCAACTTGTCTGGCCAAACTGTAGGATGAAGTGCTCCAAGCCAAACCTGAACGAGGAACCCATGCAGGTGTAAGACAATAGCCTAGTCTGTTAACGTACTCGCTCTCCCCTGAAGAAAAATAACAGGCTTTTTGCGGATGGTAAATGATGTACATTTTCGCCTCCGTCACCGAAATTAGTAAATGATTTGGTCGTATTTCCCCATGCTGTCAATTTGAAATCCGCTTTCAAGTATTTGGCTATTATCCTTACCAAACATTTCCGGGAATGTGACAGCAAGTGCTAATAAGTGGCTGATGCTCCCAACAATCCCAGTTGTGGAATTAGAGCATCCGCGACCAATATACTCTTCACGAATACGACAGTCATTTTCATCAAATCCAGCAGCTTCGTTAGCCTTAACAAAAGCCTCAGCCAGTTGTTTTTGCATTGTTTGTCTCCTGTCGTTTTCAATGGGATAGGGCGGGGGCAGGACTCCTGCTTACTCTTGACTCAACTGTGAAACAATTGCGTGGCTGAAGGACAGTAATTCTCTACGAGACGACTTACCAAGCATCGTAATTACTTCTAAAGCATCGGCAGACTGCACGTCGAAATTTACGTGCTCTAAAGCATCCTTTACTGACATCCCGGAGTGTTTCTCCAACGTCACATGGGAGGCGGCAATGTACGCCAAAAGTTCCCATTTCTCTATCCGATTCAAATGTTCCAGCCGCGAACCGTATGCCTCGGTAATACGGTCAAAGACGCTTTCTGTCATAATTTCTTTACCTGTAAGTTCTTTGCGGGTGCTGGCGGCTCACATTTGCTTTCTCAGGGCGGGGTGTGAGCCGATGCAGCTTATATATTCAATATACTATTAACTACATGATATTGTCAACATAATAGCAATAAATAAATGGTGAGGATACCATATATTGATAGTATCAACTGATAAGGCATAGTTATCGCTTGATATTATCAACGAATTGCTAATATTTTTAAAGGAGAAATTTTAACAATGCCCATGAAAAACAAAATAAAGCAGTTAGTGGACGGTAGAGGGATATCCGTCTATCAATTCATCAAAGAGACTGGAATCGCACCCGGCACTGGGTATAAGCTGTACAATAATCCTCGCCATCAGCCTTCTCCAACGGTTCTAGGTATAATCTGCGAAACCTACGAAGTTCAGCCAAATGAGATTCTTGAATGGGTGAAAGAATCAAACAAACAGTCGAAAATAACGCGACAATGATTTGTTAATTGCTAAGAGCGCTTATGGGCAAAGGATAACAGGCGGACGCATCACCAACCGCTATCCCTGCCATCCAACCAAGCTGAACAAAAACTAAAAGCCCAACAAAAAGTCCGCCTGCGCGGACTTCAGCATTGAGGTTGACTTTGGATAAGATATATAGTAGACTTTGATAAGTTATCTGATAGTTAACATAAAAACCTACTACATACCACACCCGACTCATGCACCTCAGAGAAATAACTTGAGAACAAATTAAATATTAATTACATTTTTACATTAATAGTTGATGGTTGTCAAGTTATTTCTCTAAGTTTGCATGAGTCGGGTGTGGAAATCAAAAAAAAGGAGTAATGCCATGAGTTCCACAACAGTCATCGACCCCAAGGTAATTGAAGCGCTGAAAGATGCCAACCCTATTGAAGATGTGATTGGGCAGCACATAAACCTGAAGCGCGTCGGCAAAGATTTTGTCGGTTTATGCCCTTTCCATGATGAAAAAACACCGAGTTTTAACGTCAGCCCTTCAAAGCAGCTCTATAACTGCTTTGGCTGTGGGGAGGGTGGAGACGTTTTTACCTTTCTCCAGAAGCATTTCAATATAGAGTTTTTTGACGCGGTGAAAAAATTAGATGCGAATATCGAAATCGGTGGGGAGAAACAAACCCGCACTCCCAAGAAAACCAAGGGCACCCCCAAACAAATTTTTATCCCATCGAATGGGAAATTAATTCAGCAACCCGAACCGGTTTGGGATTCCCCCAAACCCCAACCTGTCACCGATGAAAATTGGCGGCTAATTTCCCAGGAAGAGAAAGTGCCACGCGATCGCCGCCAAGTTGCACAAATCATTTACCGTTACAGCGAAACCCAGCAGGTTCGCCGTTTCCAATGGCCGGCCGCCGACAAACCCAAAGGTCGGGACAAAACTATCCGTCCTTTTTACCTGAATGCGGGTAAATGGGTTCCGGGTATTGGTGAAACCAGTTGGCCGGCTTACGGATTGTCCGAAGCCATAGATTTCATCTCCAACCAACCCGATGATGCGGCTATCAATGTATTGATGGTTGAAGGGGAATCGAATGTTGAGATTTGCCGAGAAATGGGACTGGTGGCTGTCAGCTTGAAAACCTGGAACTCAGAGGGTGTCGGCAGTTTCGTCAAATCGCTGCAATCAACAGGCAAGAAAATAGTAGTTCTAGGATTCCTGCATGACAACGATGAGCCGGGAATCAGAAAAGCCGTTGTTGTGAAAGAAGCCTGCGATGAAGTAAATTTCCCCTGCATATTAATCAATCCAAAAGATATCGCCCCCAATATTATAGAAGGTGGAGATATTCAGGAAATTATCGCAGAAATGGGGCCAGAAGAAACCATCAAAAGATTAGAAAAACAGTTCTCTAACCCAACGGTATCGGTAGCCGACTTTGAGGAAGATGGCGGCGGCGATTCACCCACTAAATCTAAAAGACCTAGTGCCGACGCGATGGGTCGGGAAATTGCCGAAGATTACCGGAACCGCCTAGCGTTTAACAACGAAACCCTTTGTTGGTATCGGTACGAGGCGGATAACCCTGGTGTTTGGAGCCCCGAAACTGAGGAATATATAGAGTCGATAATTTTCCAAATTCTGAAAAGCAAAGGCATTGCTGATTTTGCCCCCAGTTACGTTACCAATGTTGTAAAAATTGCGCGGCACGAGTTAATCGAGCGCAAATGGTCAGAAAAACCGGCTCTTTCGTACCTACTATGCTAAAATATTAGGAAAATGCCAGCTAATCAAAGCTCTAATTTCAAAATTGTTAAAGTTTCTAAATCCAAATCCACAACGCTTTAACAATTTTAATTTGTTATTAA
>NZ_JARFTR010000115.1 GCF_029167235.1 Kamptonema sp. UHCC 0994
TCAAGAGATAAAGAAATCAAAATTCCCTCAATTGGTGAAAAACGGGAACGAGAATTGCGGGATTTGATTAGGAAGGGTAAAAAGCCTGTAGTGCTGTTTGTCGATGAGGCTCATGACTTACATTATAATACCTTAACTGGGCTTAAACGCTTGATTGAAGTGGTTGAAGATGGTGGGGGAATTTTGTCGGTGGTGCTGGCGGGTCATCCGAAACTGAAGAATAATTTATGCCGTCCAACTATGGAAGAGATTGGGTATCGAGCTACTATTTTTTCTTTGGAGGGTATTGTCGGGTCTCAGCGAGAGTATATTGAATGGTTGTTGTCTAAATGTATTCAAGAAAATACTAAGATTACTGATGTAATAGAGGCCACAGCTATCGACTTACTGGCGACACGATTGAGGACACCGCTACAAATTGAACAGCATTTGACATTGGCTTTTGAATCGGCATATCTCTTGGGGGAAAAGCCTGTAAGTTTGGCAATTGTTGAATCAATTTTATCTAAGCAAATTGATGATTTGGAACCGACTTTGACAAGGCATGGTTACGATGTCAGCAGTTTGGCTGAACAGTTTAATGCTAAACCTGCTGAGATTAAGTTATGGTTTCGGGGACAATTAGACCCTGTGCGTGTGCGTGAATTACACGCACAAATGGTAGCTGCGGGACTGCCACTTTGAGCGTAATGCAGCTTGGTTGTGAGTCAAGCAAGGCTTTGCTAATGGCTGAATTGCTTGCCAGAACGGGGTTTGAGTTTGGCTGAGTTTGATTGTTTGAGGTCTGGGAGGATAGTTGTATTTAATCTGGTCTCGTTTACATGATTGTGGTCTGGTCGCATTTAATGTGGTCTGGGTGGCGTTTAATTTGGTCTGAAGTTTTGGTTTAGTTTCATTTAATGTGGTCTCGATAAAATCCTGATTGCGGTCTTGAGCGATTATGATTGCGGTCTCCTACATTTACTTACTCCCTGCTTTCAACAGTTTCGCAATCCAGTTCCAACTTTGTTTAATCTCAATCGCGGCTTTTCCCCTTGGCTCAATTTCATTCGCTACCCTACCGTCAATCAAAGCCCGTGAGTAGGCAATGCGAGTGGCGATCGCCACAGGACAAATGGGTAAACTGTAGGCAGCTAGGGCGGTTTTAGCTTCATCGGTAACGCCTGACCTGGGTGGTGTTTGGTTGAGGACGAATACTGCGGGTTTGCATATTCCTCGTACCAGTTCGACTGTACCTGCGATCGCTTCCAAATCCAGTACAGAAGGCCGCACCGGAATTACTACCAAGTCTGAGACTCTAGCCGCATGGACGGCGTTTGTGTCAATGTCAGGGGGAGTGTCTATAAGCACCAAGTCAATGCCACCTTTAAGGCAAGCTTGAATGTGGTCAGATATGTTGGACGGTTGGGGCTGTATCAGTAAGGGGGTTTCAGCTTCTCGCTTGTTAAACCAAGATGCTGAGGACTTTTGGGAATCCATGTCTGCCAATACGACACTCAAGCCGCACTTTACGGCAACGACTGCCCAGTGGACGGCAAGGGTTGTCTTTCCCGACCCTCCTTTTCTTGATAAAAGGCTAACTACGAACATTGGTGCTACTTGCTAGTTTGATATCATTATAGCTTGAAAGCTGTGGCGTGACAAACTATTATGAGTTGATTTAACTTGCTATAAGTAGGGTTGTAGTGATAGTGCTTTCAAAAGTAGTAAGCTATTTTGATAGCAAGATAGTAATGGATCGACTAGGTCTGAGGGCTTTGTGAGAGTGATTGAAGCAGGCTCTTGAATAATATAGGTGCGATCGCCTCAAAAAAACTCCTCTCAGAATCGCTTGTAACTAGCCTGTTTTCCTTTTTAGGGGTGATTCTACATTTACTCCTCGCTCGCCTGTTAAAGGGCTAGTTCAAAAGTAGCATCTTTGGCTTTCCCAAGGCATTGATAAGCTTGCCCTCCGAAATTCCTGTAATTGTTCAAACTTCACTTAAGCTCACTTGCCTGCTTTTCCCGATCGGGAAACTTGAGTGCGTGAAGCGAAGCTATCCCGAAGGAAATCGCACCGTGTAGTCTAAACTCCAATTTTTAGTTGACCTCATCAACCTGCAATTTGCTGTATGTCTCAAGAGTTAGACACCAACTCCACTTTCCGCTTCAGTGTGTGGGCAAGCAACAAATGCACTGCTAGCGCCTTACTCAGAGACAATGCTGCTTCCACAACTCAGGGCAACCCTCATAAATGTCGGCTGGCATTGCCAATAAGTCAGTAGCACACTTCCAGAGTTCTCTCACAGCCTCTATGCTCAAACTGATCGCACCGTTCCTCAATTGCCACTCAGAAACATCTCTAGCCTCATACTGGCGAACAGCCTGCGATCGCGTAGCCATCGGCCGTTGGCATCGCTTTAGACAAGGTAAATCAAGTTTAAACTAAAAACTTGTAGATCAATTTTTCCTTTATTGTTCTTGGAGAATCGGCTAAAATGCCCAACCCTTTTAACCAGGAAAGCATTCCCAGACTACCTGAGCGTCGAGATAACACCGAGCATTTTTTCACCTATCTCATGCTGACTACCCGCAATAGTCACCCAGTGATTCAGTGGCAAAATCATGCTCATCTTAAACGCAACTTTGAGTTATACCAAGAACGAAACCAGGAGCTTTTACACTTGTGCAGCCAGCCTAATCAATGTAAAAATTTAGCAGAATTTTGGAGAGAAATAGCGATTAATAATTCGTCAGACTCCGAAGAATGGGAGCCACAAAATAGGAAAATACTAGCTTTAGAGCACTTGGCTAGTTACTTTGAAACAGAATGCTATCACGCTGCTAGAACAGTATGGTCAAAGTCAAGCGATTGGCCTTGGGATGAATATCTCTGCTGCGCTCGCGATTTTATTTACAATTTCGACAATCTTTTTAGGCTGTTACGGTCTTATAACCTTTCTCTTCAAACTTCTCTTAATACCTACATTCAGCAAACCTTGATAAAAGTTATCAAATCAGAAGCAGGTGTTGGTAAATTTTCGCGCTGGCGACTGCTAGCTAACAAAAGTGATATAGAGCTTCAGGAAGCACTGCAAAGAGGTGGATATCAAGAACCTTACATTTCTCAATTTATCTTTGCACGCAAATACTTTAAAAAAGTTTATCGCTTTAACAAGGTTAATAATCCCGCGATTCGGAAAACAGGGAAGAAATGGCCAGATCCTGACAGCGAAGACTTTCAGGCTGCTGCTGAGTGTTACAATGCTGAAAAGTATCTGCCTTCAGCACCCCATGAAGTCTCGGCAGGTTCAAACATTAGCGGAGAGCAAATGCAAGCTTGGATGAAAATCTGCATTGCTGCCTTACAAAATTACCCCAAATCCATCAATCCTCAGTTCTCTATAGAAGCGCTTCAGGAACAAGGTCGTGAAGGATTGTTGGATGAGTCCCAGCTAGAAAATGCCAATATCGCAGAAGCTGAAAATTCTGGTACAGCAGCAAGAGAATTACTCAACCGAACTAACTCTGCTTTTCGCAAACAGCTAGAAAGTCTTAAACCAGTTCAGCACAAAATTCTCTTACTTTATTACGGTGCTGGATTTAACCAAACGGACGTAGCAAAACAATTGCAAGTTGGCCAGTCAGGCATTTCTCGACGACTTGATACCATTAAGATTAAACTACTAAAAACTATGGTAGAAATGTCCCAACCCCATGAATGGGTTGCCAATTATGTAGGGGGATGGTTACAGCGAAATTACCGCGCTCCCTTGCACTCAGATTTAATTCAAGTGGCTTTAGTTCAAGCAATTAAAAAACTTGAATCTCAAGAACAAGAAGTTTTACGCCTCCGCTACAGCGAGGGATTAGCAGCAGAGAAAATTGCCTGTCATTTGAGTATAGATTTATCAGAGGTAAATGATATCATCTCTCAAGCTCAGCAAAAATTACAGGCAAATTTAATTAAGCTACTTAATAGCTGGGTAAAGGAGTATGTGGAAAAGTGGCTAGAGAAGTTTTATCAAGCTCAAATTTTAGCTGCTTGTGGAACTCCAAATCTACCTGTAGGGGGTGAAGATATCTCCCAAACTATTGATAGTATTGTTCAAGAATGCTTACAAACTTTGATGAATTGTAAAAAAGGAGAATAAGAAAATGTTTCAATTAAACCAATTACAGCCTTTTGATTCTGATAATTCCTACCGTTTACGGTTGATAATTGACCAAGCAGATCAAGAAACTGCATGGGAAGAAGCTCAACATCATTCTAATCCCATTTCTCGCTATAATGCTTATCTCAATGGTGCTTGTTTACCAGCTTTTTTGAACTGGCTATCAGAATGGTTGGAAGAAGAAATATTGTCTCAACCTTCAGTCTGGCACTATCAGGATATTGCTAGTATTTGGGAAGTGGTAAATGGAACTGCAATTCAAATCGGTGAAACTAGACTGGTATTAATTCCCAGTGATGAGGGAGATTTAGAGGAATTGTGTGTGCCGCAGGAGTGGGTTGATATTCCTAATTGGAGTGCTGATTATTACCTTGCTGTCCAGGTTAATTTAGATGGGGATGAGGATGAGTTTTGGATAGAAATATGTGGCTTTGCTACCCACCGTCAACTGAAGACTGAAGGGAGATATAGTATTAGCGATCGCACTTATTCTTTAGCCATTGAAGAGTTAACAGAATCTCTCACTGTCATGCAAATTACTATAGGGTTAAATTTGCAAGCAAAAGTCTCACCCTTACCAAGCTTATCTAAAGTAGAAGCGGAAAAATTACTACAGCTTTTGGGCGATTCATCGGTTTATTCTCCACGGCTGAGAGTTTCCTTTGATCGGTGGGCGGCATTCTTGGCAAATGATGAATACAGGCAACATTTGTATGAAAAGCGTTTAGGAAAACTTGATGATGATGTAACTGCTTTACCTGTTGTAGCTGCTGTATTAGTTGCGCCCAGTCAATCTCAAGAAAATTTACTTCTTCAGCGGGCCAAGAATTATTGGCAAGCTGGCTGGCAAACAGTGGGGGAAATGATAGAATCTTTAGGAAGTTTAGATCCTAATTTAGTTTATGCACTAGAAGGGGCTGAACGTTATCGAGATGGCCATTCTCAAAGTCAGAATAAAATTCCGACACTGATTGAATTATTGCAGGATCACCGCAATAAAGGGAATCAATGGCGGGCCGCTGAATTATTAGGTCGTGTTGAACCAGGAAATGCTGAAGCGATCGCCGCACTTACTCACTTGCTGCAAATTACCCAAGATGATAGTTTGCGCCGCCAAGCTGCTGTGAGTTTGGGAAAAATTGAGCCTGAAAATTCCGCAGCGGGGGTGAGAGTTGGTAAGATTATTGAGTTAAAAATACAGCTTGATACAGTTCGGGTTGTGCTAGTAGTAACTCTCTTACCTGAAGCAAGTGATAAAAGCACTGTTCACTTGCGCGTATGTCCCGTGCGATCGCAAACTTTACCCGCCAATCTCGAATTAATTGTCTTAGATGAAGAGGGGGAAGTTTTTTGGGAAGAACAGGCGGATACTATTACCGATCACCTTCAATATGAATTTAGGGCGGCTATTGGCGATTATTTCCAGGTTAAAATTGCTTGGCAAGGAGTTAACGTCATAGAAGATTTTACCATTTAATTCAATTAGTATCAGAAGGTTAAACGCAATGAGCAAATTCTTAATCTTGGAAATAGGTAATGCTGACAGCCAGGAACGTTATCCTGTTAACCTCAGAATTGGTGATAGCATTAACTCCACTATTATCCAAAGTAGAGGGTGGTTTCCACCTGTGACAGAGTTTCTGAAAGCCTATAATGAGTTGCAGTTAATTCGACGTGATTTGGGCTGTGGTTTGTTTCGCGAATTAGAGCCTATTACTCGCGCATTAGAACATATACCAAAAAAAGGAATAATTACAAAAGTATCAGTTCAAGAGTCAGCTAATTCTGTAAAAAATGCTGTGGACAATTGGCTAGATGATGGAGATAGTCTTTTTCGAGCAGTCAGAGATAAACTCTTACAAGTATTGAGCGCTAATCGAGGCAATGTCAGGTTAATGATTCAAACAGATGATGTTTATTTGTGGGGATTCCCTTGGCATTTATGGCATATACTTGATGAATTTAAAATTGAGCCAATCTTTAGCTGTTTAACTAATAAAGAATTTGATTCTCAACGCATTAACCCTAAAAATAAGGTGAGGATTCTGGCAATTTTGGGAGACAGTACAAAAATAGATGTTCAGGCAGATTTGATATTATTAAAAGAATCAATTGCCCATAATGATGCTGAGATTGAGACTTTAGTTGCTACTAGCAGGCACAATCTTAACGAACAGTTATGGGAACGTAAGTGGGATATTATATTTTTTGCTGGTCACAGTTCTAGTAATCCTGATTATAGTCAGGGAAAACTGGCTATAAGTGAAACAGAAACTATCACAATTGCAGATTTAAAGAATGGTTTAGCAAATGCAATTAAGCACGGTTTAAAATTAGTAATTTTCAATTCCTGTGATGGTATGGGATTAGTAAATGAACTAGCTTCCTTACAAATTCCAGCCGTAATTGCCATGCGAGAAAGAGTGCCTGATCAAGTTGCTCAGAAGTTTTTGGAGTATTTTTTAGAGGCTTTTGCTAGGGAAAAGAAGTGTTTGTGCGACTCAGTTAGGAAGGCGCGGGAAAGGCTACATGGTATGGAAGGTGAGTATCCCTGTGCTAGTTGGTTGCCGATGATTTATGAAGATCCCAGTGTTGAACCTCCTACTTGGATTGAGTTATTAAAAGGGAATGAAAAAGAGCGTCAGCCTGTTTCCATTTGGTCGAATTTGCGGGCGGTTTTGATGATAAGTTTGTTGGTAACAGGTGTGGTGATGGGATTGCGGTGGGTGGGATTGTTAGAAAACGTAGAAAAAAAAGCTTTTGATCAACTAACAGAGATAATGCCAGATAAAGGGCTAGATTCCCGTTTATTAATTGTTCAAGCTACTGCCGATGATTTCAAACAATTGAATAATGAATATCCCCTACACGATAAAACAATCGTTCGGACTTTAGAAAAATTAAATAAGTACAAACCGCGAACTATCGGTTTAGATATCTTGAGAGATGTCCCAGAAGGTAAAGGACGTGCTGAGTTAATTAAATATTTACAGCAACACGAACTTGTAATTCCTATATGTAGATTTCCTTTGGAAAAACTCCCTCAAGGGATCGCACCACCACCAAATCTACCCGATGATAGACCAGGATTTGACGATTTTGTAAAAGATTTTGATGGGACAAGACGGCGACATTTACTAGCTATGCAACCGTACCCCTCTTCTCAATGCCAAACCTTCTATTCACTTAGTTTTAAACTAGCCTTGCATTATTTTGAGAACAAACAAAATGGTCAGGGTAAGAGAATTTTCACAAAATTTCCACTACATTTTATCACAGAAAATAATTGGAAACTTGGTACAACTGACTTCAAAAAAATAGAGACAAATCAAGGTTTTTATCAAAAACAAAAAATGGAGGGATTTCAAATAATTTTGAATTATCGTTCGCGCAAATCTCTTACTAACATTGCGGAAAAAGTCACACTTATGGAAGTTCTCAATGACAAGGTTAATCCATCTTTTATCAGGGATAAAATTGTTCTAATTGGTGTTACAGATCCAACTAGGGGCAACAAGGAATATAATACACCTTACAACCAAGAAATCTCCAGCGTAATACTTTTTGCTCAGATGGTGAGTCAAATTCTTACTGCTGTTGAGGATCGTATACCTCTCATGTGGTTTCTACCTCAGTGGGGTGATACTCTCTTGATTTGGATCTGGTCTATGATAGGGATTTTTTGTACTATACGCTTCCAATCGCAGCTACATTTGGGATTAGCTCAAGTAGTCTTAGTCAGTATTTTATATGGAGTCTGTCTACTCTTTTTGTTGACAATAGGATGCGTACTACCACTTGTACCATCAGGATTCGCTCTTTTAGGTACTAGTGGCTGTTTAATAGTTTACAATACTTCTAGTAAAGACAAATAGCAGAGTCCATAAAACACCTATGATAAAAACCCAGTTCACCTTCGCTTTTATACTGGCGTTTATTAACGTGACAAACTGCTTAGTTTTGGGACAGGTGCAGTTTAGTTTAAACAATCTCATAGTTTCTGAGTCCCAAAGACCACCTGTAACGGGTAGACCCGAACGAGACACTGGTGGAGGTACTCGTGGGTCTTGTGAAGATACAACGGGCTTACTTTTTACCCCTTTGTTACCTCTTCCTGCTTCTGATTACTCAGCCTCAACAATTACCGGGTATCCGACTTTCTGGTTTTATGTTCCCTACAGCAATCAAAGCGTTAGCTATGGGACTTTTTCTTTAGAAGATTCAGAAGGAAATCGGATCTATAAATTAGACTTTAAGCTACATGAAAACCCAGGGATTGTTAGCGTTCAACTTCCTAAAGAGGAAAAACCTTTAGAGGTTAATAAGACCTATTACTGGTACTTCCGACTTTATTGCTCATCTGAAAAATCATCTGAGCCTAATATGGTTTTTCGTAAAGGTTCAGTGCAACGGGTTGCTCAGGAAAAACTTGACGCTCAGTTGCAGACTGCAAAGATAGAAAATCGCGCTCCCATCTATATTGCTAATCAGCTTTGGTATGATATGCCTGATTTAGCGCAGATTCGCAGTCGACCTAATGACTGGATGAACATCTTAAAAACTCTGGAGTTAGAAGAGCTTAAGGAAGAAAATATAATTGGTCCCGTACTCCCCCGCTAAAGGTTGATAAGTATTAGGTAGTCCTAATAAAAATATAATTCTTATAACCAATTGCCAATCATAACAAAAGGAGCCCAATAATAGGGATCAGGTTGTTTTGCTATAAGCGATAATTGAGCGTGGCGGAGCGCTTCAGCTTTATTAACATTAGGTTTTTTTATTTCATTGTAGAACTGAATCATAAGTTCAGTTGTAGATTTATCATCAACATACCATAATGTTGCTAATGTACTGCGTGCTCCTGAACGGACAGCGACTCCTGCTAAACCCAGTGCGGCTCTGGGATCGCCCTTAGCTGTTTTGCAAGCACTCAAAACCAATAATTCAATACTATTACCTTTGTTTTCAGGCCTTATACTCAATATATCGCTTAACTCTTTACTCTGGATCACGTCATCATAAGCAACAATAAAAGTCTGTTCAGGATCGGAACTGAATTCTCCATGAGTTGCGATGTGAACTACTGAGGAACTAAAAGAGTTAATTTTGTCTCTTAAAGTATTTTTCAGAAAATCTTGGTTAATCAGTGGCTTCTCGCTATTAGGAAACTCTTTTTTGATACTTCCCAATTCTTGCTCTACATATTGAAGCGGGGCGAAGATCATTCTCCCAGGAAAATTCCGTTGTTCACTCACACCAGCCATTAAAACTTTCAACTTTTCTGGTTGCCAGGACTTTGGACTAATTAGTTGTAAACCTGGAGCTAAAGCGATAGCATATTTTTCGATCAAATAAGTGCCTTTTTTCGTGGTCTCGTCATAATCAGATAGTACCCCCATTGGAATATTGCGTAAGCTACCATCTAAGACGAATACCAATGTTTTTATATCTGGGTATTCTCTTAAGTCTTTCTCAAAAGGCTTAATTAACCAGCGATAAAATATTTTAGAAATTTTTGGAACTTCAGCACGCTCACCCACTACCCTCAATTCTTCTTGCAACTTTTTCACAAGTTCCTCTACTGTTTCGCGAGGTGTATCAGATGGCTGATAATGTAGTAGTTTGTCTGGTAGGGATACAATAACTTCTAAGCGATCCTCTAAAATAATGGGGTAAATCACCGCTGCTGTCCGATCAATGCTATCGATTTCTTTAGTTTTAATCTGTATACAAGCTTCCCTAAAAAAGTTATCCAATTCAGCCACCTGAAGCGCCTCAATCACCTTCCGAGCTTGCTTCAAATTTTTCTGCTTCTGCTCCGGCTTCTCCTCTTGCAACAATAAATCTACCAAATCACGATAAACAGGCTCTATCTGATCGCGAAAATCAAACTGCCCATCTCGACTAATTGGGACTAAATCATTCCGTACCGATTGTAAGGTATTAAATGCCGCCGTATAAGCTGCGATCGCACTGTCAATATCTTTCTCTTCCCTATCCCGGAGAATCTGCCCTAATTGCCGCTGCCATTGATAGGTAAGATCCGGCCAATTTTGCTTCACATTCTGTGATAAAAGTAAAGCTTTTTCTGTAAGTTTTTGAGCCTCTAACCACTGCTCTTTCTGCACATAAATCTTACCCAAATTACCCACAGCATAAGCTGTTGCCCGATCGTCATCTAAATCCTTAGCTAATTTAACAGCTTGCTCTCCTAATTCTATAATTTCTTGCCATGACTCATTCGGAATATCCTTTAACTCTTTATTTTTCAGTTGAGAAGATAAGCTTTTCATTAAGCTAATTTCAGCATAGACTTTCTGGCGGCTTGGTGGCAAATTATTTAACTGAGATACAATCGCCAAATACAAATCTTCAGCTTCTTTTTTAAAGTTGACGTTATTTTTAACTTTTGAATCCGATAAAAGGCTGAATAAATTTAATTGTGCCTGAATTTTTATCTGCGGTATTTCCGCAATCTTGACCGCTTCCTGATAAGAATTTAAAGCATCTAAATAATAGTCTTTTTTACCATTTACTCCAGACTCAGAAGCGTCAGCGTCAGACAAAAATTCGTTTCTATTCCCCAAAGATTCATAGGTATTGCCTAAACTTAGCCAAACTAAAGCCTTTTCTTCGGGTAATTGTTGCCGATCGATTAATGTTTTAACTTCCTCTAGCAAATTTAGAGATTTATCTAAATAGCCAAGTTTTCTCAACACATCACCCATCAGACGTACTCCTGTCAATTGGAGAGTGTTTAAATTATAACTAACGGATTTTAATTTTTCTAATTGCTCTGATAGTAAAGGTTCTTTAGCTTTAGATTCTTTAACTTCATTTTCTTTAACTTTATTTGAGTTATCAGTTAACTGCTGACAACTTTGCTTAGGAATTGTGAAATTTCCTTGGTTTTCCAATCCCATCACGGGAATTAATACTTGACAAGCTTGCTCGTAAAATCCTAATTCTTGCATGGCTTTAACTTGAGCAATTAAGTTACGCTTCCAGCCTAATTCATCCTTTAATTTCACATGAATATTAGCAGATTCCTGCCAAGTTTTTAAAGCAGTATTGACTTGCCCTTGTTCCCATTGTAAATCTCCTTGAATGTCGCGAATTTGAGCAATAGCTTTTAATTCTGCCGATAAATTTGTATCTGACTCTTTTGGCAACAAATTTATACTATTTTTAATGGCACTATTTGCATCTTCCCAACGCCCAAGCTGTTGATAAGTTAACGAAAGATTACTCAAAGCTATAGCTTGATTTAACCAATCTCTCTTCATTTCATAGGCAGAAATAGCTTGCTGCCAATATTTTACTGCTTCCTCAAAATTGCCAAGTGCATAACTTTCCCTTGCTAACTTTTCTGATTCGCTTGCATTCTCCTTAGAGTAGGGACTAAGCATTTCGGCAGGTAATTCACTGGCTAAAAGCAGAGATTTATGATCTGAATCCTTCGCCATTGCTGACTGTAATGCTTCACCGTTAAAAGTCGATTGAGCCTGGACATTTATGGCTATAAGTGATACCCATACTGTCACAAATAAGATGATAAAAAGTTGTGTACTTTGCTTCTTGATTTTGCCTACAGATTTTAAAAAGAAAATCTGGATAGCACTGAAAAATGTAACCCTTTTTCTTGCCATGTTCTCTCCCTAGACTTCACATCAACTAAAGGAATACCCCAGTTTAAACTAGCTGTAAAGCTATTACTTAATTCCCACCTTAAACCTGTTCCCACTGATAGTAAATTTTGCGGATAAACATTCTCGCGACCCGAACTATTCCAAACTCTTCCCGCATCAATGAAAGGAGTAATTTGTAAAACGCCTAACCCTCGATCCGATCTGCCAATAATAGGAAATCTTAGCTCGGCTGATGCTGAAATTCCATTATCACTTAAAAGGAGATCCTGACGATAGCCTCTGACGCTATTAAAACCTCCAAGACCAAATTGTTCCAGAGGTAAAAGCGCTCTATTTGCCAATTGTATGTCACTGCTAACAAACAAAAAAGTGTCGGTTCGTAAACGGCGAATCCATTGCGCCTGTCCCCGCCATGCCAGAAATCGGCTATCAGGAGCTTCATTGTTAATAGTAGCATTAAATACTCCTAATCCTAAACTAAATTGCGAACGAAAAGCTAATAATTGATCGTTACTTCTTAGTGTATAATCTTGAAAGAATCGTAAAGCTGATATGCGCGATTTGCCTTTGTCATCTGCGCCGGGAGAGAGGGGGAAATCTTCACCTAAAATTGATGTGCGACCTTCCCGCCAAGCAGCGGTTAAACCGATAGCAAATTCTTCTCTAGGAGTCCTCAACAAAGGTTGACGCAATGTGATATCTAAATATTGTGCCTTGGCTTTGATGTCAAAGTCTTGAAATGGTGGTTCAACTACATTATTATCCGTTGTGCCTGCGGCTAAATTAATCGTACCATTATTAGGATTTAAGGGAAATGTATAGTTTAAATCAAAGGCATTACTACCATCAGTATTTGTATAAGCAAGGCTTAAAGCATCTCCTTGACCTAATAAATTAGCATCGCTAAGTTGTAATTGGCGGCGAAAACTGCCGACGCTGGGAGATCGTCGATTATCTAATAATATGCCAGCGCTGAGGGTTTTTTCTTCCTCAATTTTAACTTCTAAAATACTTCTATGTAACTGGGAACCAGGAACTAATTCAGCAGAGATAGTTCTAATTAAGGGATCGAGGTCGAGTAATCTTAGGGCATCTAGTAAGTGAGACTTATTTAAAGGTTGGGCGGCCTTAGCTAAACGACTACATATATAATTAAGGTTGAGGCGATGTCGCCTAGAGGTTCTTCTGACTCGGATTGATTCTAATCCACCTTCGACGATTTTAATAATAACTTCCCCAGCCTTTGTGCCTCTATTTTGTAATCGTTGACTGGGTTCCTCTGCGGTGGTGGGAATGTAGGCATAAGAATTAATATAGCCTTTGTCATTATAAAATTTTGTGATTTCTGAAATAATTTGTTGCAATTCGGCAAAAGTAATTTGGGTTTCTTGTAATCCCTTAGTATGGATATCTAATTCTGGGAATTTACTAAAAATAACTTCTCGTTCCAGGGTTTCCTGACTGAAAACTGTATTGCCAATGAAGCGAAAATTAGTAATTGCGATCGCATCTATTCCTCCCTCAGTTGGGTTCTCTTCCGGCTTTTGAGTTGTAGGCGATCGCGGTTTTGATGACGGATCTGGGAAGGAACACTCGTAAACTTGACTGGTATCAGAATTAGGTTCACTTCCTTTTTCTTCCAAGGTGGGAGATGGTTGGGAAGATGGCGGGTTTTGTGGCGAAGGAGTGGTTTGTGGTGCTAAGGGTTCTGTGGGATTAGGAACCTGACTTATTAAGTCAGTGCGATCGCCTATATTAAACTCTTCTATTGGTGATAAAACAGTTTGCGCCTTCAGCGGCAACGCAGTCAAGGTATTTGCTAATAAGCTGACACTCAATGACACTAGAGGACTAACAAGAAAATCATCAAACCTATTAGTCCTCGACCGAGGACTTAAGCTATGATACAGGGGTTTTAACCCCTGTCGGACTCTCGGTTTGACGTTAAATTGACACGCCTTTAGTAATGCGTCCCTACCTTTAGCGATCGCATCTTTTCTGTTATTGAACATTGCAATTAGGGGTAGAAATGACAGGACTGTAAGGCGAAACAATAGCGGGATTTGCCGTAAAAATGACTTCCCCTTTCCGGTTAACAGCCCAACCTTGAGCGGCCAGGAAGCGAGGAGTAGGGCGAACCGCCTGGGGGGGTGTAGCCGTCCTCGCACGCTGCTCTACAGGCGTTACAGCGTCCGCTAAACCCACGTTTGCAGAGCCAGTGGTGAGAGTTTCCCCTGGATTGGCGGGTAAGCCGCGCCCAGTTCTGGTGAAAGTATTGTTTTCTCCTGGCCGCTGTTGACCGGGACAAATTTGGGCTACATTATCAGGAGATGCGATCGTATCTGGTAACTGAACGGCTCCTTGGGTGGGGTCAATGTCGGGAGTATTTAAGATTACCTCACCGTCGAGTTGTGGCCCGGCCTGGGAAGTAGCTGTGATGTCGCTGGTGGAGTTAGATGTGGGATCTCCTGCACGGCGCGATTGAGTTCCAAAAATGCCTTCTGGGGCTGTAATTTCAACACGACCGGCGGCGCTGCTGACTGCATTTGCTTCAATGTCGCTGTTCTTCACCGCAGCTAAGGTTCTGGTATTGATTGTGATATTGCCGCCTGTAGCAATGCCAGTGGCTGTAACGGTAATATTGCTGTTGTCACGCATTGATATGGAATTTGAGGCGTTGAGGTCGATGTTGCCGCGATCGCCATTAAACGTTTCTGCCGTAATAATGCCATTGTCCAAACGGATATCGCCTGCTTTAACCTCCAAGTTTCCTGCTGCTGCTGTCCGTGTTCCCAAGCGGCTACTGACTGTCAGCGTTGCGCCATCCTCAACCTTTAACGTTTGAGTGGTAATACTCAAACTCCCAGCATCACCAGAACCGCCCCGCGATCGAGCTAACAAACCGCTACGGAGTGGCTCGCCTTCTTCTGTCCGCATTACTTCACCTGTTTCTGTCTTCCCAATGCCGCTCAATTCTACCGAGTCGGTAGCATTAACAGTGATACTACCTCCTGGCCCTGTACCCAAAGTAGACGCTGTCACCTGCCCTCCATCCCGGATAACTACCCGCCTCGCGTCAATACTGACATTGCCACCAGCACCGATTCCTTGGGTGGTAGCAGATAACCTGCTCGGCTCATCGGCTGTCAAGGCTCCGATCGCTTCCACTAATTCTGCTTCTGCTGAGCCAATACCTCTAACTGTCAAGGTTCCTCCTGACCCTTCGCCGAAGGTTGTTGCAGAGATGCGACCGCCACTTTCCACTGTTAACCTTCGGGTTTCCACTGTCAAATTACTTCCGTTTCCCTTTGCTGGGATAATTTCTCTTTCTTCTGTTTCCTGGTCATCGACCTGAGCGAATATGCCGCCGCCGTTCCTCACCTGCACTGAGTCGGAAGCGCGAATTAGCAAATTTCCTGCATTATCAGAGCTAAAAGCAGATGTTGATATCTCAGCACCTTCCTCGACGATCAACTGTCTGGTATTAATCGTTAAGTTTCCGGCATTTCCTGTTGCTTCTGCTTCTGCATTCGTAAATAAGCCGCTTATTCCTGTTAGTTGCACCAAATCGGTAGCGTTGATAGTTAAATCTCCCGCTCGGCCAACACCTCTAGTATTGGTAGAAATTTGAGCTTGATCTTGAACAAGCAACTGTCCCGTTTCAACGATTAAATTGCCTCCGTTTCCCGTTGCACCTAGAGCGACTCCAGAAAACAAACCGCCAGTCTTTATAATCACTTCAGGATCTGTTATAGGACTGCGAACTTCCACACGATCCCTAGCTCGGACAGTTAAATTTCCAGCATTGCCAGCACCAAAGGTAGAAGTTTGGGCGACGGCTCCCTCCCGAACAGTCAACAGCCCCGTATCAATGGTTAAATTGCTGCCATTGCCATCACCCTGAGTGTCTGTCAGCAAGCCGCTGCGGAAAAAGGGGCGTTCCTCGGTTGTCGTACCGATCAGTTCTACAGACTCAGAACCATTTACAGTTAAAGAGCTTCCCGGCTGCGCTCCTTCAGTGATGGTTAAGATGGTGGAACCGCCTGTCAGACTGACATTTCTGCCCTGTACCTGAATGGTTCCACCTCCAGGGCCACTAGCGTCGGCGGATGCTGCGTTAACGAGTTGGATATCGGCATATTCATTGGCTGGCTGGGCTGCGATTTTTATCTGTCCGCTGGTATCTAAGTTCAGTTGACCGTTGCTGACTGACCAAAGCTCAATCCGCCCGCCTTCAGCAATCAGGTTTCCGCCATCAAGGATGACATTACCACCTGCGATCGCTAAAGTGTTTCCCGGTGTTACTGCAAGGCCAGCAGGACGATCGCCTCTATCTAATTTCTCAATATCATTTAAGCTAAAGTTGTGGCCGGGGCCCTCAACGCGGATCTCTGTGGGTGTCCCGGCAAATTGCAAGCTAGTAGGAATGCTAATAGTTAGTAAAGGAGTTGTTTGGGGATTGATGGCACTGAATGAACTGCCGTCAGCAAAATTGATGCTATTAGCAGTTGTAGCTAAAAAGGAGCCACCAATATTTAAGCTGGCATTTTGACCAAAAATAATGCCGTTGGGGTTGAGGATAAATAGGTTAGCATTGCCGTTAGCTTTGAGGATGCCGTCAATGTTAGAAATTGACCGGCCGGTGACGCGAGTAAAGATATTTTGAATTGTATTAACGTTGTTAAAAAATGCCGTGCCGCCGCTGGGTACAGAAAATTCGCGAAAGCTGTGGAAAAGGTTTGTCCCTTTTTCTGTGCCGCCTTCAATGGTGAAGGTATTGCCGTTAGGGGTGACTGTGGAATTAATTGGTAGAGTGGCATCGGGGACAATTTGGGCAGTTGCCAAAGTGGGAAAGCCACAGATGTAAGTTAGGATACAGAATATTTTTATTTTTGTTTGATCAATCACGGGGAAGGAGGATTTAATATTATTTCTTTATTGATTGGAAATTGTATCATGTTAAGTGCTGTAGGGGCGGGTTCGCCGAGATATTTGATAAGTATCGACAAATTCTATAAACCCGCCCCTTATACAATTTTGATGCTGTTATACATCTTGAACCCCATCCCAAAGACGAAGGTACTGAGCCCTCACCGACTCATTCAAATCATCCGCTAACTCAAGGGGTAAGGATAGCGCCCTAATCAACTCCTGTACGTCGGCCAAATCCTTGAGTCGCCCGGCCGCACTTAAGCCAGAGGCTAATTTGAGTTCAATCAGTTTGACTAACTCAATCACCTTGATGCCATCCCTTTCCACAGAGACAACGGCGGGGTCTGGGAAACTGACGGGCTTTGGTTTGCCGTCGCCGGGATATTCACCGGTGACAATGATTTCAACGGAGACTCCGGTGGAAGTGTCTTTAAACATTTTGGTAGCGCCTGTGAATGCGGGGACGAACCCACGCCCTACAAGGGCGGTGCGGAATGTTTCAAGTCCTTCGGGAGTTAGCAATAAGTCTACGTCTTGAGTGGTTCGGCGATAGCCATGTATAACTAAGGCCATACCACCGATGACTGCGTACTCAATGCCCGCTTTTGAGAGGCTTCGTGAGACGTTTTGTAAGGTTTCGTAGACTTTCCCTTGCTGCATAAAAAACTGGTCGATTTCTCGAAATATCAGTTGTACTGAGTCGGGCATTAGTAGTAACCTCTCTAAAGATAATATACAGCAGTTTCTCCTATTATGAGGTACACGACTTATCGCTCAATTCTCGTAGGGAGAGGGCAATACCTGTTGGTGTCAATTTAAGCTGAAATCCGCCAGGGGTTAAAACCCCTGAATACCAACCCCTCCAAATGCACCTGTACCTAAAATTGTAAATCTGCCTTCAGGAGCAAATGTTGAACCTGCAAAAGCAGTATCAATTGCCTGTGTACTCCAGTAATAAGTACCCGGTTTTAGATTCTTAAGCGTCCAACTTGTATTTTGATTGACATTACCAATTTGAGCTACTTTGCGCGTTCCATTGCTATTAGCCATTGGAGACATAATATCCGAACCTCCGGGAGTTGTTCCTACCCGCAGATTATAAGTTAAAGCTGTTTGTGGTGTTTCAGCATCAGTGGCAGGTTTCCAGTTTAGGGTGGCAGAATTGCTATTAACTGAAGAAATAGTCTGTCCGTTATTTGTTATGGTGAGAGAACTACTACTAATTGAAGAAGTAAGCCCTGTGGGTGTTGTCGGAACAGTATTGAAAGTTAAACTGTTATTTCTGTAAACTTTGGTAGTCCCAGATGAATACCCATCGGGATTGCCTGACAAAAGAATATCTAGGGCTCCATTATTGTCATAGTCTCCCCAAGTTACTGAACTGCCAAAAACTCCTTGTAAATTGGTACTAACATCAGTAAATTTGCCACCATCATTGCGGTAGAGTTTTGTTGAGGAAATACCGGATGGAGTATCACCTGATAAAAGAATATCTAGGGCTCCATTATTGTCATAGTCTCCCCAAGTTACTGAACTATCGAAAACTCCTTGCAAGCCAGCGTTAATATCAATGAAATTGCCATTATCATTGCGATAAATCTTAGAAACAGGAGATCCACCGTTGAATCTCCCAGTCAAAAGAATATCTAGGTCGCCATCATTGTCATAATCCCCCCAAGCTGCATCACTGGAAGAAACGCCTGTCAAGGCAGCGTTAATATCAATGAAATTGCCATTATCATTACGATAAACCTTAGAGATACCTGATGGTGATGAACCGGAAGTACCTGTTATGAGGATATCAAGGTCGCCGTCTTTATCATAGTCTCCCCAATCTGCTGAACCATCGAAAACTCCCTGTAAATTAGCTAATATATCCGTAAAACTACCATTATCATTACGGTAGACTTTTGTAATACCACCAGCAAATGCACTACCTGTCAAAAGTATATCAAGATCGCCATCATTATCATAATCTCCCCAAGTTGCTGAACTATCCGAAACTCCTTGCAAGTTAGCACTGATGTCGGTAAAATTACCATTATCATTTCGATAAACTTTTGATACTAAGTTGAAGGCATCATCCAAACCTGTGAGCAGGATATCAAGATCGCCATCACTATCATAATCTCCCCAATCTACTGAACTACTAGAAACTCCCTTCAAAGCAGCATTAATGTCGGTAAATTTGCCATTATCGTTTCGATACACTTTGGCTATAGAGTTTTGACCATTAATGCCTGTGAGAAGGATATCAAGATCGCCATCACTATCATAATCTCCCCAGGCTGCTGAATTATAGTAAACTCCTTCCAAGTTAGCATTAATGTCGGTAAAGAGTTCTGTCGGTTGTGGCTGAATTGCAATACTCTTAGCAAACTCAGAAGTGTTATTATTCGGGTCAGTAGCAGTAGCACTAATAAATTGACCACTGGGAACAGCTAACGGTAAATTGACAGCCAATGTAGCATTCCCATTGCTATCAGTTGTTACATTCTGGAATCCAAGGAACTTCTCACCCTCACCATAGCCAGAAGCATCGGTACTTTGATTAGAGAAAAACTCTACTCTGAGTGTAGTATTGGGAGTGCTGTTTATTTTCCCTTTAATATTTGTATTTCCACTGCTAGAAATAGCTGAAGTCAACTCAGGGAAATTTTGTAAATTGTTAACGCCTGTGTCGCCATCCCCTAAATCATTCGCTGTCACTCCATTATCTCCTAAATCAATTCCCTCGCGATCGTTCGCCAAGATAGAATTAGATAAAATAGCATTGCCATTTGCACCAGAACCATTAACATGGACACCATTTTTACCGTTCCCGAGTATCAAGTTACCCGCCTCAATCGTTGTCCCGCCAACCGTGTTATTAATTGCGTCCAAAATAGAAACACCACTATTTGTATTGCCTAAATCTTTAGCCCCCGTGATATCGCTACCGATATAGTTGCCTTGAACCAGGTTGTTATTAGCAGTTAAGTCCTTAATGTAAACGCCAACGTTATCATTGCCAGAGATGATGTTTCGCGATCCAACCGTTTTACCACCAATAATATTATTAGGTGTCCAAACTGATATGCCACTAAAGAGGTTGCCTAAATCTTGAGTACCAGTTACATCAGTACCAATGAAGTTTCCTTCAATGATGTTGCCACCCTTATCAGTTAATCGGATACCGTCAACACCAAAACGGTTAATAGTTAATCCTCTTACTGTACTGTTTCCGGCAGAGATATATAAACCATCCACTGTCACATTACTGCCATCTAATTCAATCACTGGCCGATCTGAAAATCCAGGCTGAGTCGTTCCATCAATAATCACTGAATCGGTAATCTGTGGTAGTGGTGATAGTGGTAGTGGTTTAATAGTAAAAGAATTTGTGCTACTATTATACCCCGGATCGGTGGTAGGAATCTTAAATATAACTGTATCTTTACCCGGATTGCTATTAGCCCAAGTCAAAACAGCCCGTAAACTGCCAGCACCATTATCTTTCGTATTAGTAACAACATTCGGCGGCTCATCATTGTCCGCTATCGCCACTGTCGCACTACCATCTTTCCCAATAGTATAATCTTGACCTGCTGATAAATTTACTGTTGCCTTTTCTTCTCCTTCCACTGAATTATCATCAACGGGAATGATCGGAATTGCTATACTCGACTGACCAGCAGGAATCGTGACACTTCCGCTTAATCCCTGATAATCTATCCCCTCATTCGCTGTTCCTCCCACAGAGTAATTGACCTTCAAATCATATTTTGTATTGCCATTTCGAGTAATAGTCACCGTACCTGGATCGCCACTTTCTGAAGCATTTGCATCTGTCGCCTGGATAGATAAAGTTGGCTTGGCTCCGTAAATATTCAGTTTCCAACTATGCCAGAATCCCTGAACTTGATTTCCGTTTTCATCAAGCACTTCTAATGTCCATTCACCCTTAGAAGATTCACCCCAATCGCGGTTAGAAGTGAATGTCCAAGGCGTGCTAGATTCAGGAATGATTGGATAGTTATTGTTAGGATTTATCCCTTCTGATATTGACTGTACTAAAAACGAATCCGTACCGTCGGGCGATTTCAGTTTAACAGTTAAATCCCTCCAGTCTTTGTGGTCAGCATCAAACTCAACCTCAACTTTCTCAACGTTAATATCTTGATTAATCTTGACTGTTGATGACAAACCTGTTTCTCCGCTGTCATTAGGAATAGTTTCTATGACATTTTGTAAGTTAGAATTAACCTCAACTTCCTGAGCAACAGGAATCCAATCGGCGGCTTTTTTCACGGCTGCTACTGGATCTACAGCCCCAAATCCGTATTGGTGATTAACCCAATACCCGCCTCCATTCTTGTACCAATCTGGATCGTTAGGGTCATTTTTCTGAGCAGTTTCTACTAAGATATACTGCACGTCCCGCCAACTTAAAGAGGGATTTTTTTCCAACATCAAGGCAACAACCCCAGATACAAAAGGCGCAGCCGCTGAAGTTCCGCCAAAGCCAGTGGTATAATCTTTTTCATCGTACCCTCTAGTGCCTTGCATATCTGCTGTCGTAATACCGATTCCGTTGCCACTTGAATACGCAGATACCAACAGAGAGGCTCCCGGTTCGCTGTAAACTGATTTGTAGCCGCGATTGTCGATCGCTCCTACTGCGATCGCATACCGGGAATTAGCCAATCCGTTATAGTTAACATTCCCACCATCTAAGGCATCATTGCCCCCAGCATAGACATAGATATTACCAAGCCCGCCGCGACCCTCCTTGACTCCCTTCGCCATCGCGTCCACACCTGGCCCAGAGTCGCTCAGCCAATTCTCATCTTTCCAACTATTGTTATAGATATCGATCGACTGATTGCGATTTTTGCCAGACAGATCGTAAAGCGCATTCCCTAAATCCAGATCGTTAAATCCATCAGCCACTAGCCGCAATCCAGCGAAGGAAGCTTTCGGGGCAACCCCGCTACCTTGATAGCCATTAGAACCGTTAGCGACTGCTACCCCTGCCACCGATGTTCCATGAGGGTTGTAGGTTTGAAATTCCAAGCCAAACTGATTGAGTTTCCCAGTGTTTAGCGGAGCTCCGTCTCTAATCCTTAGTTGCCAAGAACCAGGAGCCCACTGGTTATTAAGGCCGGCTAGAGGCCCCTGCGGTTGAAAGTTGCCCGTCAAGGGTGCAAAGGCTGTGGTAATTGGAGTTGTTGCTTCATCGTCAAAGTTTGTACCAGTGAAGTTGCTACCTCCATTTTCGATATTTTGGAATAATTCAACTTCAGGTGGCGTAGAACCTGGATCGCCCGGTCTGGGCGAACGATTGCGCGATGCAGCCACGAAAACGAGGGGGTCGAACATGGGTTCTTTGGGACTCACCAAATACCCTTCTAATTCAGATACTTTGGGGTGCTGGATATCCAGTTGAACAAGGTTCACGTCCGTTACAACTCCCGTCAGAGGCACCTTCAAAGAGAAATTCATCTGCTGGAAATCTCTGATTTTATTGGATGCCCAGTCTTTCTTAATAACTGTCCCCTGGTAAGTGGGTGAGGGATCGGCATCTTTTTGGTTGAAGTCCCAACTTAGATCCGCTCGATAATTATCAGCCAATTCTGGGTGCGTGTACTCAAAGCCATCATCAACAATGCCAATAACTACACCCTTTCCTTGCGCCATCTCCCAAGCTGCCATAACATTAGCGTTTGGATTCACGCCGGTTTGTAAATGCCACTGTGTTCCATCTTTAACCAGAGGTTCATCCTTGGGTTCCGATAGCAATTCTGGCTGTCTGGGAACAAGAGGATAGGCAAACTCCACCCCACTCAGAGATAGTAAAGATTGCTGCACTAAGAGTGGATCGCTATTTTCGGGAAATTGCCAGCGGTAGGTGTTGGGGATTTGTCCGGTTGCGCCACCATCTACAGCACCTAAACTGCCAGCCAACTGCTGAGAGGAAGTACCAGGAGTCAGCCAAACCAACCAATCCCGCGTTTTAGCCAGTGTTTCTGGATCGTATTTTTCTAGGTTGGCTGAACCTACTATTGCCAACCTAAGTTTATCGGACAACTCACCTTCACCCGCATCGGTAATCAAGGCAAATTTTTCTGCCGCTAATGGACTAGCAGCACCCTCTTTGTCATAAGCTATCCCTGACAATTGATAACGCCCTGGTGCTAAGGTGCTCAAAGCATTGCTAAAGTTAAATCTACCCCGACCCTTACTATCGCTTTCAAACTCGGTTACATCATTTGTAATCTCAATTTTTTCGCCGCTTTCTTTTTGTAACCAAAAGTCAACTCTATCAATGTCACTCACGCCTTCAGCATCAGTTACCTTAGCATACTCAAAGCTAATTTCTTCACCAGTTGTATAGAGTGGTAAAATTCTGAATTGTAAGTCACTTGGTGGGGTATTAACTAAGAAGTTACTGAGGATTTCATTACTGGCTGCACCAGAATTATCATAGGCAATGGCTTTTAATTGATACTTCCCGGCATCTAAACCATTCAATTCATAATCAAACTTAGCCAAGTTATTATCTAAACTATCAGGAGTGAAATTAGTAGCATCACCAACTTTTGCCCATTCTCCTCCCTCTTTCTCCAAGTAAAATTCTACTTTAGCTACATCTCCCGTTCCATTTTCATCAAAAATTTGACCATTTGTTAGTTTAATCGCCTCATTAGGTTTAACAGTGGTTGGCACGCTAATTTGTAAATTTTCCGGTGATTTGTTAACAGGAACCGGTGGTGCTGGTGTTAGCCCAGGCGTTGGTGTTGGTGTTGGTGTTATCCCAGGTGTTGGTGTTATCCCAGGTGTTGGTGTTGGTGTTGGTGTTGGTGTTGGTGTTGGTGTTGGTGTTGGTGTTGGTGTTGGTGTTGGTGTTGGTGTTATCCCAGGTGTTGGTGTTGGTGTTGGTGTTGGTGTTATCCCAGGCGTTGGTGTTGGTGTTATCCCAGGCGTTGGTGTTGGTGTTGGTGTTGGTGTTATCCCAGGCGTTGGTGTTGGTGTTGGTGTTATCCCAGGCGTTGGTGTTGGTGTTGGTGTTAGCCCAGGTGTTGGTGTTATCCCAGGTGTTGGCACAGGCGTGAGTGTTGGCAAGGTTGATTTATTAACATATTCAATTAATTTCTTGCCAGTTTCAGTATCAGTCCAATCCTTAGCAGGAGCGATTACATCTTTCACCCAAACTGCTTTGCCCGTTGCACCCGTCACATTGAAAATGAAATCATTATAATCCTTATCTGAAGTCCCATCAGCTCGTTGATCTTCGATTGCAAATGCCTTTCCATCACCAGTAACATCTGCTATTTGACCATACAACCAAGCATCATTTGGATTACTGCTAGATAATGAAAACAATGGACGTTTTTCTCCAGTAATATCAGGATTATTAAATACATCCTCCACCGCACCATTAGGCACTAACATCACAGCAAATGCCTTGCCGGGAGTCATCGCAAAAGTTTTCACTCCCTGATACTGCCCTTTATTAAAATCCTCTTCTCCTAAACCGCCACTCAATTCTGGGATTGCGCCTTCTGTAGCATCAGAAATTACGATATGACCTAATTCAGAATTACTCCGTGCCCGACTTGCTGCTTCCTTAATAAATTCCTGAGAACCAGGAATAAAATTCTCCATCCCATCCAGACTAAAAATGGCTATTTCTCCTTGATATAGGCCACCATCGTGAAGGAAATCGAAGCCAACTTTACCGTTTTGATCGGTGATGAAATATCCATATTCAATATTCATCCCCGTTAACGGATCGACTTTCCCATCTGGAGTGATACTAACTTGATATTGGGTGTCGCCAGCAATCGGAGAAACCTTTAAACTATAGTCTGCAACACCTAAATTATCAATAATAAAAGTGCTTGTACTTGTGTCGCTAGTTACAATACTTTTAATTATCTTGCCTTCTTTGTCCTGCACTTCAACTCTGATCGGCCCGCTAAAACCCGCCGCAGAGATGCGGGTTTTACCCATAATCGAAGGACTGAAAAAATAGCGATCTATGGGGTCAGCTTGCCCCGTGAAGTCGATGTTAAGATAGTTATCTGTGAGACTACCGATTTGAATATTGGACATTTTGCACCCCGATCAAGAAAGTTATGTTGACAAAAAGTAACTGTCCGGAATGTGAGTAGGCGTAGCCAGCATTAGGCATCGCTTTTCGCGATCTCATAACCTGGCTGTCGATCATCTGGGAGCTCTGGCCTACCATCTATCTATCTGGAGCGAAGCCTTACTTTTTATGCCGATCGCCTGTTTTTGTAATAAAACTTTACAAATAACTCTTTTTATCCAGGCTTTAGTGAGAAATAAATAGCGATCGCCTTTGTGGAGTCTCATTATTAGGGATTTTATCGCTATGTAAATCAATGTTTTTATGAAGCTTTGATAAAGTTTTTATAAAGATTTGATGAAATTTCAATCGACCATTATATTTTGCGCTGCTGTTTTGCGTAAGTCCTATTGACGTTAAAAGCAACTAAGTAGTCGGACATAATATATTGCTTGTCATTGCGAGGAACGAAGCAATCCGAAAGCCTTGTGATTAGTTTGCTTCGCGCCTCGCAACTCGTTGCAACTCCTCGCAATGACATAGTTACGTTTATTTATGTCCGACTACTTACACATCCTTCGCGATCGCAACTTCTGATTTACGTTTACGCTTGATCAATAGTCCACCAAACAAAGCAGCAGAAGTTACTATTCCAGCAATTTCTGAAGGTTCGGGCACAGCCTCAATTTCTTCTTGATCCATCGCCCGCATCTTAAAAGAGAATTGATCCTGATTGGATTCTAATTTAATCGGGAAAGCTACCGGGTTTTTCGGGTCAATTGTTGCGTCGATGCCAGTGACGCTAAACTCGGAGACACCGTAACCAAGTAAAGCTACAAAATCGACTACTTCATTAGGCTTGAATTTGCCGATTTCTTTGCCACCAACTAAGACACTGAAAAGTTCGTCAGCATCAATACCGCTAGGTAAACTGAGAATTTTGGTAAATAATGAGGGTTCTTCTGAAATTGTCTCAGCAATGATTTCATCGCTACTAGAAGCCGCATTATCACCAATTTTGAATGTAAAACCAGCAGCCGTTGGTGGATCGAACCAATGACGATTTAACACATTATCAAATTGATACCACTTATTCTCGAAATTATTAGGTAAAAATGGATTTCGCTGAGAAGTGCCGGGGCGCGGAGTGAGGAGAAAAGAATGAATTTGACCCGTTGGACGGTAAAGGCCTTTACCAAGAATTTGTCCGCTATCGTTAATGTCACTTACTTCCTGTAAAAACCAGTCCTTACCATAAGGAAACAGGCTATTGAGGTCAGCCATCTCGCCATCTTCCCAGATGAATGCGTGAAGTAGCCCACCATTGCCAGTAGTGGTATCACTACCTACTACTTGCCCTTTATTGTTAATAGCAACCGCAAAACTTCCGTTGCCGCCGAGTGTGCCGAGGTCTGTGATTTGACCGTTTGACCACAAGGTAGCACGACTATTAATATTATTTGCAGAATTGCCAACTGCTTGCCCAGCATCATTGATATCATAAGCTGTACTTTGCTTATATCCTAGCAGAGTTCCCAGGTCAATCATCTTGCCATTTTCCCACTGGAAAGCATGAGTTGTGCCGAAACGAAGACCGGAATAACCAACTACTTGCCCTTGGTTATTGATTGCCTGGGCTGCTGCTGCATCGTAACCAAGAGTACCGAGATTGATCATCTCCCCGTTTTGCCAGAGAAAGGGAAACCATTTCTCTTGAGAAATCACAAACCTACCAACTATTTGCCCAGCATCATTGATGTCATTTGCGCTACTGCTGATGCCACCATTATAACCGAGATCAGTCCTTTGACCGTTTTCCCAAAGATAGGCATTATCTATCGAATTTCCACTAAGATAACGACCTACGATTTGACCATAATTATTGATTTGGTAAGCCCAAGTGCTGCCTGTTACCTCAGTAAATTGACCATTATCCCAGATCGCAGCACTACCACCGCGACCAACTAGCGCTTGTCCGAGATTGTTCATACCATAGCTACTTCCAGGGCCGAGATCCTGAATCTGATAGGAAGAGAAACCAGTATGAAGAGTTTGGGCATTTACCGGTTTAATCGCGATAAATCCTAATAGGCTGAAAGCTGTCAGGGACAGACAAGTTTGAACAAATCTGCTGAAGGGATCTGGTTGAAACATTTTGTTTGATTTTTTCATGTGCACCTCTGAAAAGAAATAAAAGTTAAGCGTGTGTCTACCAAGAAACTCTGTCTCTAAAATGCGATCGCGTTTCTCATTCTAAAAAATAGTTATCTGTGAGGCTACCGATTTGAATATTAGATATTTTGCACCCCGATCGAGAAAGTTATGTTGATAAAAAGTAACTGGCGGGAATCTGAGTAGGCGTAGTCAGCATTAGGCATCGCTTTTCGCGCTCTCATAACCCGGGCTGTCGATCGCGTGCGATCGCTGTCTACTATCTATCTGGAGCGAACCCTTACTTTTTATGCCGATCGCCTGGATTTGTAATAAAACTTTACAAACAAATCTTTGTATCCAGGTTTAAGTGAGAAATGAATAGCGATCGCCTTTGTTAACTCTCACTATTTAGAGAGTTTATCGCTATTATATCGATGTTTTTATAAGCTTTGATAAAGTTTTAATGAAGATTTGACGAAGTTTTAATCGAATGTTATATTTTGTGCTATTGCTTTGCGCAAGTTCTATCGCGATCGCAACTTGTGATTTACGTTTACACTGGATCGACAGCCCAGCAAAAAAAGCAACAGAAGTTACTATACCCGCAATTTCTGAAGGTTCGGGAACTGCTTCTGCTTCTTCGTTAAGTAGTGCGTGCATATTGAAATTAACTGTCTCCGTATTAAAATCAAGTTTTATCGGAAATACAGCAGGATTGCTTGGATCGACATTTAGACCGGTAACACTAAATTCTTTAACGCCATTACCGATAAGTAAGTTACCCAGCAAGGTGCTATAATTGCCAAAGTTAACGCTATTTCCGGCGGTGAATTTACCCAAAATAACATCTTTTACTAACACAGTAAAAGGCTTGGTAAAACCAGTGGGAAAATCAAGAATTTGAGTAAATACAGAGTCTGAAGTCATCTCGTATCGAAAACCGTAAGCTATTGGTGGATCGCTCCATGTACGTCTGGGAACATCTGTAAATTCCCACCTATTGGGTAGAGTTACATTTGGCATAATGGGATTTTGTTGAGATGAACCGGGCTCGTTAGCTAAAAGAACTACTGAACCATTTGCATTTGTATGATAAACCCAATTTTGTTTACCGCTTTCAACATTAACAATCCAACCATCCACTAGAGCCGATGTATACCCATAAAATGGTTTATATACTCCCATAGAACCATCTGTCCATGTGACTTGGCGAACGCTGGTAATTTGCAAGCTGGAAACTGGTAAACCAAAAGTTTGAGCGAAACTTTCTAAAACGGGGTTAGCAACTTCTGCTGGCAATTCAGATATTGGGACTGTCCGATCGAGAGCAATTCCGTTGTTGCTAGATATAGGTGTTACTTCTGGTATATTAAGCGGCTGTTGTTGACTGAGAGTAAGGCTTTGTGCTTGAACAGATTGGGGTAGGGAAAGAGCGATCGCACTTAGGAGACTTAAACCCAAACTGAACGGATATAATTTTTTGGCAAAGGTAGATGCAGACATCAGGGTAATTTTTATGAAAGATTAAAAGTTGACAGTGGGCGAGTGTTAAAGGGCGATCGCCAGATCGCACCTTTGAGGCCAACCGTTACTTATCTATTGGGAGCGATCGCCTAGTTTTATGCAAAACGCGCCCTAATCTTCATAAAACTTTACAAATCAGAGATTTGAGTCGGGAAAAGTTGACTCAGGAGGCGCGATCGCTTTTGTCTGAGGGAAGAGGCGATCGCCTTTCTCCATCCCCAAAAAGCGATCGCGTGGAGTTAGAAACCGGGTTTTTGCACAAGATATCGGTGTATGGCAAAGGCGATCTGAAAAACCCGGTTTCTTTTATTTGGGCAAAGGGCGATCGCTCTTAAGAACTATACTCGAAGGCGATCGCGTGGAGTGAGAAACCGGGTTTTTGCACAAGATATCGGTGTATAGGCAAAGGTTATCTGAAAAACCCGGTTTCTTTTGTTTGGGTAAAGGGCGATCGCAGAAGCTTTATTGTTGGCGCGGTATTGATGTCACGACTCTATCCCGAAAAAGCGATCGCCCTAACATCAGTGTGTCTTACTTAACCAATTTTTACAGTAACTTGCAGCATTTTTTTGAGATAGCTCTGTAGCCAATCTAGCCATTTTCTATTAGACATTTTTTGAAATTCGGGATTGTAGCAACATCCTAAATCATATATTAAAATATTGCTTAGTTCTTTTTCGTCAAATTTAATGGCTAATAATTTATCAATTTCTTGGCAAACTTGTTCAACAGTAGAAGATTTAGCTTCTAGTAAAAAGCGATTTAAAACCGCTTCAGCATCGGTATCTTCAAGATCCCAGTCTTGGTGAAAATATCCACCAAAGAATTGGTCAAGGTTCGGGAATTGCTCTAGGTTCATGGCTCTGGATAGGCGGTAAGAATGTAATATCCTAATGGTGAATTTGCATCAGGTTTGAGGACGACTGAAACTCGGTTAGCTGGTAATGTATTTGTAGCACTGCGAGCTAGGCTAATGCCAATGGGACTACTAAAATTATATCGAATTCGGAGTGCTTGGGTAGGATTTTTACTCAGCCATGCAGAAATTAGGAGCTCGTTCGCTTGAATTGCCTCTGATATGGTGGTTTCTGCTGTGCTGCGATCGCAGAAGGTAGAGGTAATCATAGGTTTTGGATCGTTGGCGAGTCGGTTGGCAAGTTCAGCTTCTGTCAAAGCAACGTGCTTGGCGAGGGTATGACCTCCCGCTTGTTCATGGGATGTTAAACCTCCACCGGGAACTAAGGGACTAGAATTAGACAAGGTTAGTTTTTGGATTGATTAGACTACGTAAAATTTGATGGTAATCCAGTTTAGGATATTTTGTGGAGAGAAAGTTTTTAGCAAAAAAGCGATCGCTCTTTTTACAGCGTATTCCAGGTTTATGAAGTACAGTAGCAGCAGCTTGTAAACCAGTTTTTGAATTGCTTAATATTGACCAAATCAAGCGCAGTAGCAAGTATTACGTCAACCATCTTGGTAGTAGTTGGCG
>NZ_JARFTR010000051.1 GCF_029167235.1 Kamptonema sp. UHCC 0994
GCGGCGTTACGGATAGATAGTTCGGCGATTGAAATCGCTACTACATAAACAAAGTCCGCCTACGCGGACTAATGAGGTTGATGGACTTTTGTAAAAGGTCTAATTAGCAATTACCAATTACCAATTACCAATTACCAATTACCAATTACCAATTACCAATTACCAATTAACGAGTATTTAGCAATAGCGTGTTACATCCTCGCCGCACACATCCGCCAAATAGCACAAAGCTCGAAAGCGCAAAGCAACTAATTCATCGTAAAGCGGGTTGAGCTTGCATAAGGGGGGGATGTGAAACAGTGTACGACCGAAAAGCTTGACAGTGCGCTCAAATGGACACTGCGCTGGAATTAGCTTGCACAGTCTGTGAGCCAATTTGGGGCTTTTAACTTCTATGCTGTCAAGCCATTGACGCAGGGGGCGCAGAGGATCGCAGGGTTGCGGTTGGCCAGTTGTGGGGAGATTAACAGCGCTTTCCTCTTTAGGAATCCATACCGGTATTGCTACAATTCGGTCAGATATGGTATAGTCGGACACATTCATACTTCTCTTTTTCCTTTCTTGCAACGAGGTGCAAAGCACTCTGTGTTGAGTATCTACAGGGTGTCGCTTAGCGATACCGGATTTGTAGTGTCTCGATTGAATTTACTTGTCTTGGAATGGATACTTGAGTTTTAAGCTCAGGTATGGTTTTTTGTCGTACTTTTTGTGCACCTCTAAGATTCTGACGCAGATTAGCCTAAATGTTCCATAGTGAAACTACGGAATTTTATAAGAAATACATAAAGTTTCCAAATAGATGAGCTTTTTGGGGCTGTAGTTTGCTATAGAATGGGCTGGGGTAAATAATTAAAAATTAATAATTAAAAATTAAAAATTAATAATTAATAATTAAAAAAGTTGTAATTCTGGGTTGTAACATGACATCGCCAATTTCTGCCACTGATAGCCCATCCAGTCCTAAATCTCCTACAATGTCTCTGTCTGGAGCTTTGAGCATTTTTGCAGCGTTCCCAGAGTACAGCCAAGGTAACAGGCTCTACGGTTTGGGCAGGTATGAAGCAGCGGTGCATCATTATGAGAAAGCGGTTGAAGTTAAACCAGATTGGTGTCAGGCTTGGTTGCAGCTAGCTAGGACTCTGAGGAAACTGCATAGATATGACGTAGTTGTTGCTTGCTGCGATCGCGCCATTGAGATTAAACCAGAGAATTATAAGGCTTGGGTGTTGCGAGGGAGTACCCTGTTGAGCTTGCGACAATATCAAGAAGCTTTGGTTTCTTTTGAGCAAGCAACTCAACTTCAGCCGCAAAATTATGAAGCTTGGCACTACCGGGGTCGAGCTCTGGAGGAATTGCACCAGTACCAAACGGCGGCGGCTTGCTATAAAAAAGCCCTTGAGATTAAGCCGAATTTACCTGCAATCTGGTATCGCCAAGGCTGTACCCTCCTGCAAGGCGATCGCTATGCTGAGGCTGTGGCTGCTTTGGAGCGAGTAGTTAAACTCCAGCCTGGTAATGCTGAAGCTTGGTTTTATAGAGGTCTGGCGTTAATGAAAGCGCTTCGGTATGCTGAATCTGTGAGTTCTTATGACCGAGCAGTGCAACTCCAGCCAGAAAATTATCAAGCTTGGTTTAATCGCGGAATTGCTTTGGAGAAATTGCATCGGTACGCAGAAGCGGTGAATTCTTACGATCGCGTGATTCAATTGCAGCCAGGGGACAGCGAAGCCTGGTTTTATAAAGGTATGGCGCTCAAGCATTTGCGGCCGGATGCGGCGATCGCAACTTTAAATCAGGCGATTAAAATTAATCCCAATTTTCCCGAATTGTGGATTGGTTTCGGTCAAGTTCTATCGGAGGCGGGACACTGGGAAGGTGCGATCGCTTCTTTTGATAAAGCAACTCAACTCAATCCCAATTTCCCCGAAGCTTGGCTGGGAAGAGGCTTAGCTTTAGCAGGAATGGAACATTACAGAGAAGCGATTATTGCTTATAGTAATGCTCTACAACTTAAAGGGGATTTCTTAGAAGCTTGGAACCACCGGGGTGAGGCTCTAGAAAAATTGCACCGCTACGAAGAAGCGATCGCCTGTTTTGATAAAGTGATTGCGATGACTTCAGAATTAGATATTTCTTCTAAGGTAGGTTTTCAGCGCGGTGCGGCCTTAGAAAAGTTAGAGCGTTATGCAGAAGCGATCGCTGCTTATGACCAGGTACTTCTACTTCAGCCAGATAACTTTGAAGCTTGGTTGAAGCGGGGAAAAGCTTTAGCATTAATGCAACGCTACGAAGATGCTCTGATTGCTTACAACCAAGGAATTGCGATCTGGCCTGATAATTATCAAATCTGGTTGGAGCGCGGCAAGAATTTGGGAAAATTGGAAAGATATCAAGAGGCGATCGCAGCTTTCGATCGAGTAATTCAACTCAAACCGGATAACTGCGAAGCTTGGTTAAAGCGGGGTGATGTTTTGCAAAAATTGCAGCGATTTCAAGATGCGATTAGTTCCTATGGCGTTGCTTTAGAAATTCAGCCCGACTACTATGAAGCTTTGGTAAGTAGAGAGGAATTGAGAGTTAAGGGTGCAATTAGTGGGAAATTTTGAGTTGTTCTTCTATTTTTAATTCTGACTCATAAAAAAAACTCCCTAGCCCCTAGGGCGTGTTTTCAAACTACAACCACAACAAAACGCAGGCGATCGCAAGCTTTTACCTATTTTCTAGGATACAACGAGGCAAGAAAACACGCCCTAGGGAAGAGGGGGTGTTAAGTATAACCTCAATCAAAAGCGATCGCCTGGTTAAAAAAACTAAACCAACGCGACAATAAATATGTTATTCAAGACTAAAGGGCGAACGATGGGACTCGAACCCACGAGATGGTGGTACCACAAACCACTGCCTTAACCACTTGGCTACGCTCGCCATGACATTTATGAATATAACACTTTACCTTTGCATAAGTCCATAGTTTCACTAAAAATTTTTCTGTCTCCTTCCTCCCTCCTCCTTCTTCCCTAGCCCCTAGCCCCTAGCCCCTAGCCTAAGCGCCCCTAACCCCTTCTTCCCCTAGCCCTTCTCCCCCATGACCCACTGCGTCAACCCTGGATGCCAAAACCCCCGAAACCCAGACACAGCGCAACATTGCCAGAGTTGCGGTTGCCGGTTGTTACTTCAACAACGCTATCGGCCCATGCGGCCCATTGGTCAAGGTGGCTTTGGGAAAACCTTTTTAGCAGTGGATGAACAAATTCCCCTCAAACCATCCTGCGTCATCAAACAATTTTCCTTTCCCACTCATGACCCAGAAAGCTACAATACAGCCGCTAGATTATTTCGACAAGAGGCCCTGCGCCTTAACCAACTTGGCGGACACCCTCAAATCCCTCAACTATTAGCCCACTTTGAAGAAAATCATCTTCTCTATCTAGTTCAAGAGTTTATTGAAGGGCTAACTCTTTCCCAAAAATTGCGCCAAACAGGTATTTTTAATGAAGAGGAGATTTGGGAATTGCTTCGAGACTTATTACCCGTACTCCAATTTATCCACGAACATTCTATCATTCATCGCGACATTAAACCAAGCAATATTATTAGCCGTAATAGCGATGGCAAACCAGTTTTGCTCGACTTTGGCATTGCTAAAATGATTACCAATAATGCTGTTATTCATACGGGTACGATTATTGGTTCTCCCGAATATATGGCCCCCGAACAATCGCGAGGAAAAGCGATATCAGCTAGCGATCTTTTTAGTTTAGGCGTTACCTGTATTCACTTAATGACAGGTGTTTCTCCTTGGGATATGTACGATCTGGTAAATGACCGTTGGGCGTGGCGAGACTTTTTACCTACTCGTAGCAGCGACAACTTGAATAGAGTTCGTCAAAGCCAGATTAAGCTCGGTAAAATCTTAGATAAATTGCTGGAACATTCTCTTGGTAAACGCTATCAGTCGGCGGAAGAAGTTTTAAAAGACATGATTGTTACCACTAATCCAGCTATTAGCAACACTTCTAAAGTAGTCAAGTCTAAGCTTACACCAGTGAAATCGGTTTCATCACCATTTCGTCCTAGTTTTCTGGGTAAAATCCTACCTTGGTCTGTTAAACCTACTGGAGATAATTTGATATCGGCAGCAGGCGTTGATTACACTCAATTGCAACATTTACTAGCAGCGCAAAAATGGAAACAAGCCGATCTAGAAACTTGGATAGTTCTGTGTCAAGCTTTGGGAAAACCAACTAAATGTTATCTTCATCCCAATGAAATTGAAAATTTACCTTGTGTAGATTTGGAGACAATTAATCAACTGTGGGTGAAGTACAGTAACGAGCAATTTGGCTATAGCATACAAACGCAAATTTATGATAGTGTTGGCAATAATTACGCGAAATTTTGCGATCGCGTTGGCTGGCTTACTTATAATCCTCATAATCCCTACGAAGGCCTAAACTTTAGTCGCACAGCGCCACCTGGACACTTGCCTTCGCGGATATGGGTAGTTGGCTTAAAATGGTGGCGACATATAGAAGTAATGGCTGCCAAACTCAGTCAATGCGAAGTATATTTTAAGTAGATTAATATAAATTAGGATTTACCCACGTCGAGGTTAGAAACCGGGTTTCTTCGTAGATATCTAGTTGAGAATCTGGGATTTTTCAGAGAAACCCGGTTTCTTTATGTAAGTCATAAATTATGATACAATTACTAAATATAGCAACCGCCTTGGCGGTTAAGACGTTCTGATTTCCACCAAACTCGCTGATTCTATTCCCTTCTTTCCCTTCTTTCTTTAGCCTCTAGCCCCTTCTTCCCTAGCCCCTAGCCCCTAGCCGCAATTCTCTCGGCCAATCTCCCCCTACCTGAAATGGACGAATTACGCCGCCAAGCTTATCAAAATTTGATTGATGCTCTCCTCACCTGCGATTTTTTGTAAAGTCCGGTAAATAGCAATCTTCAAAGATACATTTATACTGCCTAGAAATTAACAGGCGAATGGATGAAGTGGATGGTGCGATCGCACTACCAACAGAAGTCGAAACTGTCGCCTTTATGAATTGCGTGCGAGGGTGACGGCTTGTAGAAGACCAGTAATGTGGTAATTTGACAATAAATTATTTGCAGTAAGCTGATGAAACAGGGTGGCATTCTATTCTGGAGTTTTAGCAGCATCGCCTTGTGCTACTTGGGCCAAGCTAATCCGACAAGAGCGCAAATTGTCCCAGACACAACTCTACCAGTTAATTCCACTGTCACCCCTGCTGGCAGCACCCTCTCGATCGCAGGAGGAACCAGAGGCGGTGACAACCTTTTCCACAGCTTCAAAGAGTTTTCCGTCCGCACGGGCAGCACAGCCTACTTCAATAACCCCCTAGATGTTCAGAATATCATCACGCGAGTGACAGGAGGGTCGATTTCTAATATTGACGGCATCCTCAAAGCCAACGGCACTGCTAACCTATTTCTCCTCAACCCGAACGGCATTATTTTTGGCCCCAACGCTAGCTTAAATATTGGTGGCTCCTTTTTGGCGAGTACAGCGAGTGCTGTCAAGCTGGCCGACGGGATAGAATTTAGCGCGATCGCTCCCAATCCTCCCTCCTCTTTGCTCAGAGTAAACGTACCCATTGGCTTGCAATACGGTTCAAATCCTGGCAGCATCGTCAATCAATCTAGAGCGATCAATAGCAACGGTCAAATTGTCGGACTCCAAGTGTTACCTAGCAAAACCATCGCGATCGCAGGTGGCGATGTGAGATTAGATGGCGGAAATTTGCAGGCTCCGGGAGGTAGAGTTGAGTTGGGCAGCTTAAGGGGAAGGGGAACAGTTGGGATCAATTGGGATAGTAATAATCTAAGTTTGAGCTTTCCAAATGAGGTAGCCAGAGGCGATGTATCACTCACAAATGGCGCTCAAGTGAATGTACGTGCTAAAGGAGGCGGGGTTATTTCTGTTAATGCTAGAAACCTACAGATTTCTCAAGGTTCGACACTTCGAGCGGGAATAGCGGCCGGAGTGGGTAACGCTGACATTCCGGCGGGAGATATCGAACTTAATGCGACAGGAGAGATTGCGGTTACAGGTACTCAAACCTTTATTTCTAACGCGGTTTTATCTAACTCAAAAGGTCAAGGAGGCGATATCCGCATCACAGCAGGATCTCTCAGAGTCACTAATGGCGGTCAGATATTTACAGGCATCTTTGGACAAGGAAACTCAGGCAATGTGAATATAACTGTTAGGGATAAAGCTTCTTTTGAGGGAGAAGGTAGTGATAACGTCTCCAGCGGTGCATATAGCCTGGTTCAACCCGAAGCTGTAGGTCAGGGGGGTGATATCAATCTGAGAGCACGAACTTTATCTGTCACCAATGGCGCTGTCTTGCAAGCTAGTACCTTGGGACAAGGAAATGCGGGCAGTATTAACATTAACGTCCGGGATACAGTTTCTTTTGATGGAGCAAATCCCGCCGATCTTTTCTCCAGTGGTGCATACAGCCGAGTGGAAGACTCTCAAACAGTAGGTCGGGGAGGGAGCATTAACATCACAGCCGGGACACTATCTGTCACCAATGGCGCTGTCATAACCACTAGCACGGGTGGACAGGGCAATCCTGGCACCGTAACAATTAACGTCCGCGATACTATTATTTTAGACGGGGTGGGCCCGTTCAGAGAAGACCTAAAAACTGGACAATCCAGCGGTGTTTTCAGCAGTGTTAAAGAAACAGGGGTAGGTGAAGGTGGCAATATTCGGATTAATACCAGGGTGCTTTCAGTAGGAAATGGTGCTGTTGTAATTGCTAACACTTTTGGGCAGGGAAATGGAGGGAATATTCAGATTAATGCTGATTCGATCTATCTTGCTGGAGTTGATGTTGGCGGACAATCTAGTGGAATATTTACACCTACCGAGCCAGGAGCGATCGGTAAAGCGGGAGAAATTCTACTCAATACTGATAGTTTTCGAGTAACAGATCGAGCAGTTGTGAGTTCCAGAACCCTCAATTCTAGTGATGGTGGTAGGATTGTCATTAATGCTCGCGCTTTTGAAGCGACGAATGGCGGACAAGTGCTGACAACTACTAGCAGGGGTGGTAATGCAGGTGAGATCGCGATTAATACTAGGGATAGGATGATCCTTGAAGGTACTAATAATATTTTTACTGAACAAGTTGCTCGCTTTGGTCCGGATCTGATTAGTAATGTAAGTGCATCTAGCGGGTTATTTGCTAGTACGGAGAAAGATTCGACAGGTAGCGGGGGAAATTTGACTGTTCAAGCGGGGCAGTTGATTGTTCAGGAGGGAGCCCAAGTTAGTGTGAGTGCTGAAGGTTCAGGATCGGCAGGTAATTTGATAGTAAATGCAAACTCTATTCGCCTAGATAATGGAGAAATCGCAGCGACAACTTCTGCTGGCAATTTTGGCAATATTCGCTTACAAGCTCAGGACTTGCAACTACGCCGAGGCAGTAACATTACTACTAACGCTAGAGGTTCAGCTACAGGTGGTAATATTACCATTAATACAGGAGTCTTAGCAGCATTAGAAAATAGCGACATCAGTGCTAATTCTCAAGAAGCTAGAGGAGGACAAGTATTCATTAACGCTCAAGGTATTTTTGGTACAGAAGGGCGATCGCAACCAACCCTAAACAGCGACATCACCGCCACTGGGGGAACTCCTGAGTTGAGCGGTACAGTGGATATCCAAACACCCGATATTAATCCCACTTCTAGTTTACTCGTCTTACCACAAACTCCTGTTGATGTTGCCAGTTTAATCGATCGCCGTTGTTCGACAGGAAACCCCCAAATTAGCAGATTTATTAATGTTGGACGCGGCGGCCAACCCCCGAGTCCCAGTGAACCACTTAACAGTAGTGCAGGTTGGGTAGATGAGCGTCAGATTGCTGGAAGTACAGAGAATCCTTCAATCATCAATGGCGATTCTGAAAACAGTAGCGATCGCCTTGTGGAAGCTCAAGGATGGGTGATTAATGCCACCGGTCAAGTGGAACTTGTCGCCGATGCACCTGTGGTTACACCCTATAGTTTTTGGTCACTCACACCCCCTTGTAATGGAGGTAAAAAAGCAGTTAATCAGTAACCAAAAACTCTTTTATAAAAAACATGACCAGAAAAAAAGCTCTATTTTCACGCAACGTGCAATCCCTTCTAAACTATCTATTTTTAGTAGCATTCATAGCTGTTATTTGTATTCTAGGAGGTCAATTTAACAGGGTAGGTTTATCACCTGTTTTTGCCTCAACTGGTTCTGAGCAACTACGTAGTAAAGCTCAGAATTTCACAGTAACGGGACATGAACAATTAGCATTAGGAAAAGCAGATTCAGCGCTAGAAAATTGGGAAAAAGCTACAGAAGCTTACACGCAATTAGGCGATACAGAGGGAATAGCTGGCAGTCAAATTAATCAAAATCTTGCCCTACAAGCGTTAGGACAATATCGCCGCGCTTGCCGGATTTTACTAACAGCCGTAAAGCTTGACTATCAAGATAATCTTGCCTGCAAACAGCCTAATGAAACAGACATTAAGAGCGAACAACAACGGGAGTTTCTGCAAGAGTTTCTGGGAAAATTAGACAATTCTAAAATAGTAGCAATTGGATTGCGAAATCTTGGTGATGTTTTACGGGTAATTGGCAACCTTAATAACTCTGAATTGGTCTTAAAAAAGAGTTTAGAAATAGCGACAAACTCAAAGTTTTTTCCAGAAGTTAGTGCGGGTTTGCTAAGTTATGGAAATACAAAACGAGCTTTGTACAATCGAACGCGCAATTTATATGAAAGAACAGAATTATCAAATGATAAAATAGATGCGATTAAGAGCGCTGAGGAATCTTTAAGGTTATATCAAGAAGTAAGTGATGATGCGACTGCAACCAAGCTACAATCAAAGCTAAATTGCTTGAGTTTGTTACTGGAACTTGCAGATTGGTTAGAACCAGAACTGAAGAGAGGAAATATAGAAATTAAAGATAAATTCGCTCAAATCCAGTCTCAAATTCAACCTCAAGTTAATGAAATCATTAACAATTCAAGTCTATTTTCCAACTTACCACCAATTCAGTCAATTTATGCAAAACTTAACTTAGCAATTAGCTTGAAAAAGCTCAAGATCAACGATCAATTACTTGTAGCTATCCAATATGCAAAAGATGCTCTCCAACAGGCTGAAAAGTTACAAAACAAACGAGCAGAGGCTTATGCTTATGGTGTCCTTGGCAATCTGTATAAAGATGAACAAATAAATCAACTTTCTCTTGCTGAAAGTTCGACAAAAAAAGCATTATATTTATCCCAATCAATTCAAGCTAACGATATTGCCTATCAGTGGCAATACCAGTTAGGAAAGATTTACGAAAAAAGTGGAAGGATAGAAGAGGCAATCCCAGCCTATAATATTGCTGTGAATACTCTGGAAGCAGTTCGTCAAGATTTATTGTCCATCAATCCCGACGTGCAATTTTCCTTCCGGGAGAATGTTAAACCAGTCTATGATGACTTAATCCGTTTGCTCTTGCAATCGGAACCCAATCAAGACACACTTAAACAAGTAACAGAAGTAATTGGACAGCTTCAATTTGCAGAACTACAAAATTTTCTACAATGTAGCTCTCTGGGTTTAATATCGCTAAGCGAAGTTAATCATCAACCTGATGCAGTCTTCTATATAATTGCCTTAGAAGATCGGAAAAAAGTTGAAGTTATTGTCAGTTTATATAATCAGCAATCAAACTTACATCTATACCAACATTATAGCGTTGATTGGAATGAATTTAAAAGTACAGTCAAAGGCTTGCGAGATACCCTACAAAACAAAAATTTTAGACCAAGTGGCACATCGTTTACAGAGATTACCTCCTATTCTCAAAAACTTTATCAACTCTTAATTGCACCCGCTAAAAGCTATTTACCAAAAACAGGCACATTGGTATTTGTACTAGACAGCGAACTGCAAAGTATTCCAATGGCTCTATTACAAGATGAAAAGATCGTTACTTGGTGGAAAATTATAGCATTACCGTGAGTTTAGGCGCTCGCAGTCTGGAACCTAAATTTTTACCTTGGCAACAATCAAGAGTTTTAATTGCTGGCGTTAGTAAAGGGCCAAGTTTTAAGCAAGAAGAACCAACTTTTGAGGAGCTTTCTAATATCGAATTAGAATTAGATGAAGTCAGAAAAAATACAATAAAAAGTGAACTACTTTACAATGAAGATTTTACCAAAAATAGTTTTGAAAATAAAGTTAATAATTCCACATTTCCAGTGCTGCACATCGCAACTCACGGCATCTTCAGTTCTGACCCTGAGCAAACAGTAATTCTAGCAGCTGAAGCGCTGCGAAAAGCGCAAATTTCTTTCTTGAAAAACCCTGAACATAAAGAAGCTTACAAGAATTATGCTCATCCTTATTACTGGGCTCCATTTATTTTAGTAGGAAGCTGGCTTTGATTCGTTATTAAGGAATTACACCATCGCGTTTTTTGAGCAATTCATTAGTTTCATTCAGTCTTGTTTGTGCTACTTCTAATTCCTTGGAATCTTGTGCAGTTGTTGCGAACTTGACTGCTGTTTCATACCGAACTTTAGCGAAATCAATTAATCCTTGCTGCCAATATACATCGCCTAAAAGACGATAAACTTTAGCTTTTTGACTACCTTCTATTACCAATGCTTCCAGCATTTCTCGCATCTCAGCATTTAATTGTTTATCTTTGTAAACATCAGACAACAGAAATGCCTTCTCCTCTTTAGACAAATTAAATTTGTCTATTTTTTCAATAGCTGCTCGTACCTCTTGAATATCCTCTTTACCCAACATTCTAAATTGTGCTGTTCCAGCTTCTCTACGCTTCTGGGTGGCTTGACTCCTAGCTTCAACAATTAGCTTATATTTGCTTCCGGGTTGTAAAGCAGGTGCATCATTTGGATAAGGCATTTTAATTTCGCCCAACTCCAATTTAGAGGTATTATCAACAGTCCTTTCCCAGCCTAAGCCTGGACCCGTTATCTCTGTCAAACGCACAGTGTAATTAATTACTCCAGGGACGGCGTGCCACGATATTGAAGGTTTGTCATTCAGCAAATTTGTCTCGTCAGAGGGGCTGATAATGTAGGGGGTATTAGGGTTTGCAATCGGGCCGCGAGGAGGTTCATAACAGCCATATTTAGGATCTGGATTAGGGCAACTTGCCTCTGTTTGGGAAATTAATACCTTGACTGCCGAAGTGTTAGGCATCATTTCTGCTAATAGCAGTGGTCTAGTCTGATTCCAATTCGTACCCGCTAATGTGAGAGTTAAAACTAATAACCGTAATCCTAAAACTAATGAAGTAGATATTTGACGTTTCATAACTGCCATGTTTGAATCCTTCATCTTAGCTCTCAGAGGCTAACCCTAACTTTTACGCCTAAACTTAGTTATTGTAATATTTATTTACAAAGTCGCTGTGATACGTTCTCATCTACAATACCACTAGCGAGTCTCATTGATGCGCTGAATTGCCATAGTTTGCCAAATCTTGACCTCCAGCCGATATGGGGAGTCGCTGTCATCCAAGCAACTTTTCCAGGCTGCTAAGGCACTTTTTTTGTCACCCCGAACTTCTAATACCTGTGCTAACAAGCAGTAAGCATCTGTTCGCTTTGAATCTAACTGAATTGCCCGTCGCAAGTCAGCCTCCGCTTGGGCGTAGTCAGTTTGCATAAAACGTGCCCAGCCAAGGTTTTTGTATAAAGCCGATTGCACTTGAATCTGGTTAGTTTTTTGTAATCCTTGCAAACTAAATTTGATAGCAGCTTCACTATCTCCCTGCAAAATTTTGAGGCGGGCTGAGTTACTAGCGGCATTCGCTGCTACATCTCTGTCTGATTGCATGACAAATTGGTATTGAATTTCCGCTTGTTCAAAATTCCCGGAATCATCGTAAATACCTCCCAGGTTGTAGCGAGCAACAGGATTAAAAGGATCGATTTTTATAGCTTTTTCATACTGAGTTTTCGCACAGACAAAATCCTTTTTAGCTTTGCAGATTAATCCAATATTATTATAAATTTTGGAGTCTTTGGGATTGAATTTTAAAGCTGTTTCATAGTAGTTTATAGCTTGGTCTAATTCTTGAGATTGTTGAGCTTTGAGTCCTTGTTCGTAGTAGTGTTGAGCAATCCAAGGAAATGACAGTCGATAAATTCCTAGACCAAGAATGGCCAGAGTTAGTGACAGACCAACTCGATGTTGAAATCTGCGAGAATTCACTAGCCACCATAGGCTTCGCACCAAGAGATTTTTTGCAGTTAAGTATCGCAAAATAGCAGTTATATCTCTGGGGCGGTCTGCTGGTATGGCAGCCATCAATTCATCAATAAAATCCGCAAATGGGGGTGAAACTTGCAAGGCTCGATCTCGCCAAATTAACTGACCTGTTGTAGGATTAATTGGTAGGTCAGTAGGAGATTTACCTGTGAGTAAATGAACGAAGGTTCGCCCTAAAGCGTAGAAGTCTGATTGCGGGGTGGCTTTGCCATTAATTTGTTCGGGAGGGGTGTAACCTCCTGAAATAACTGTAGTAGCATTTAATCCTCCTCTCAAAATTGAGAGGTAAGTGTCTGTAATTCCCCTAGCTGTTCCAAAATCAATTAAAACTAATTGACCTTGGGAAGTTAGCATAATATTAGATGGTTTAATATCGCGGTGGAAGAAATGGTTTTGATGTACTGCGTCGAGAATTTCTATTAATTGCCTCAGCCATTTGAGGGCGAGAGATTGAGAAATAGGTTTGTTTTGAGTTAGCCACTGCTCTAAATTTTGTCCTTCAATTTTTTCCATGACTAAGCAGTGAAGTGTCTGGGAACTATGGCGGGGTGTAAAAGTGAAATAGCCGTCTATTTCTACTTTGGGAATTCCCGGATGATTTAGTTGCTGCAAAGTTAAGGCTTCCCGTTCAAACATCTCGACTAATTGGGAATTGCCATAGTTTAAAATTTTCATTACTCTCTTAGTTCCCCGATCGTGGACTTCAAAAATATCGGTGGAGTTTCGGGGATCTAACGGACGTAAAGGTTTAATGAGTTGATAACGCTGATTAATAAGCAAGGGAGTGCCGCAATCTTGACAGCACTCTAAATTGTCAGGATTTTGGCGATGTTTGCAGTCAGGGTTTATGCAGTAGCTCACATAAAAAAGTAGGTTAACTAAAGATTTTTGCAAAAATATCGCTGTGGGTGAAGTATTCTGGTCACAATTATGAAAACTCTAAGCAATAAATTATCAGGGTGAATTCTTCACGTTTACAAAATTGGGATACTTAAGTTTTCTGGGCGGATGGGAGATGATATTTTGTGACATACTTCTTAATAACTGGTTGTAGGGTAAAGAGGAGTTCGTTTGTATCTTGGGTTTTGACTTTTTCGATGAGATATCTTCCTCCTAACGATTCCAAGACTTCTATTAAGTCTGAAGTTGCTATTTCTTCTATTTTAGCTCGCAATTGTTGAAATGACAGGGCTTTGTCTTCCTTAGCCAGCAATTGCATGACTTGTTTTTCTAAAGCTGATAGTCGTTTAAATGGCTCGTCTAGGATTTCGCGATCGCTGACAATGGTGGTTCTCAATTTGACAAATTCAGCAACATCTTTGTTAAAGATATCTTCAATCGTTGCCGCAATTAGTTTTAACTCTAAGGGATTGCCTCGGTAATGCTGAATTAGCTCTTGCCAAGATTGTTTTCCTGTTAAATTTTTCCTTAGTAATATTTGCTGAGCATCTTCTGGTTTCAATCCTTCTAATTTTAAGGAATGGATGGGGCGCGATGGGTTTTCTAACAAGGAAATTTCTTTCAGTTTTTCTTGACTACTAAGGACTAAGCAGCTTTGATGCTGTTCTTCTGCAATTCGCCTAAAAAGTGCGCCATACCCTTCATATCCCTGAAGGTAGCGACCGTAAAGGTCATTGCTGCGGAGGATGGTTTGCACGTCGTCAAGTACCAGTAAGCAGCGGCGATCGCGCAAATAAGAAATTAGCTGTACGATTCTTTCATCTGCTTTTTCTGATAGTTCGGGTTCCTGGGGATGAGATAGGGATTTGAGCAAATCTGCTAGTAGGTTTTCTAGGGGTGGGGCATTGTGGAGACTTCGCCCAATGACACAATCAAAATAGGGTTGAATTTGTTGTGTTAGTTTGGTTAGAAGTGCAGTCTTGCCAATTCCTCCTAATCCGACAACTGCTATTAACCGGCTGCTATCTCGGACAATCCATTGCTCTAATTGTGCTAATTCTTCCGATCTACCGTAGAAAATTGATACATCTATGACTTCACTCCAATCTATTCGATTTAAAATAGGTGAATTGTTTGTTGTGGAGCCAAGATGAGTTTGATAGAGGTTGTGGAGTAGCTGTTGCAGTTTGGCGAATTTGACTGGGCCTCGTCCTTCGATTTGAAATTTAATGTAAATTCTGCTGAGTCTTTTGCGAACTAAGTCCTCGCTGATGTCCAACTGGGAGGCGATCTCAGTGGTGGAGATCCCTGATAGTGACAGGGACAGCACTTCTAATTCTGCTGGTCTGATGCCGCGCGAGGCGGCGATGCTTTGTAGGAACTCTTGGGAAATCAAAGCTTGTGCCTCGTTGTCATTCAATGGAGCCTACTATTATATTCGATGACGGCGTGGCGGTTAAGCTTCCCCCTTTTGAGTGAAAATGCTCACTACAGCCACGATGCCATTGTCAATTTTTCCTAATCGTCCTAAATATTGTCTAGCTACATAATCTGTGGCTTTTCCTTTCTTTGGATCTCCAGTTTCGTCAATAATAATAACTATTTTTTGACCTTTGACAAATTTTAAGATTAATTCTAGCCTTTGCCTTCTCAAGGCTTGAGCCTCCCACGGTGATTGGGTAAGAAAGTGATGCAACCCTTGAGCATTTTCTAGCCCCATTATCTCTGTAATGGCTGGTAGTGTCTTATGTTTAATATCAGAAATTATACCAGCATGAAGATGTGTAAAAGCTTCAAAGCTTCTGACTTCTGAAAACAGATTTCTGTAATAGCGACAAGTTTAGGAGATGGCCATGATGGTGTATGGAATTTATTCAAGGAAATTGCTACAACGGAACAACGGCAAGAAATCCTAGATTGGTATCATCTGAAAGAAAATCTGTCAAAATCGGAGGACTCTAATTACGCTCGAAGCGAGTCGAGATTTATCCGAAATTTCCGATTACTTTTTGGGGCAAAGCGTGGATGCGGGAGAGCGCTTTGTGGAAGGATTTGGTAAAAAATGTCAGCAAATTGCACAGTTTCCATATTTGGGGCGATCGTATTCACAATTTTCTCCCAGTTTACGCGGTGTGCCATTGATCTGCTGCTGTTGCTGCATCAATAATCTCTAGTAACTAGCGTTTTAAATTCCAGATAATTTCCGCAAGTTCGTTTTAAACACGGTGCGCTTGGACTCGTTTCTGACAAAGCAATCCCCATTCGGCTGCACGTAAGCCGTCCATTGGTTGTCGCCAAACTTGAAATGCTGGGTACTATCGGAAGGAAGGTGCGATCACATAGCCGCCGTCTGTGGGGGCATTGCCGTTGCTTGTAGGTTTCCGAGACAACGCTAAAGAGGGTGTCTTGCAGAGAAAGCCGCCAGTTGTCAGCTTTAGCGTTGATGGTATCGCGTTTTCCGTTAACTGCTGTTTCTGGTTTTGAAGTTGGTTCTTAGCGACGATAAAGAGCGCGATCGCCACTTTTTCATTGAACTTGCTCAACCATTCGTCGCTCTTGTGGGCTGTGAGTATGATTACTGGAGAAAAGTAATTCTTCTTTAGTAACCGGCGTTCTTCTTAGGGTATCTAGTGGAAATACTGGCTGAGTTAACAGCTTCCTTAAAAGGATTATTCATGCGAGCCAAGTCGTCGAAAGTAGCGATCATGCCTTGGCAAATGTTCTTCCTGAAATTTGGGAGGAGATTCAAAATTTTTGCCAATTCAAAGTTAAAATCTGATTAACCTATCTGTTTGAGTACGACCATAATGACAACACAAGATAAATCTGTTCGCACTCTGGCCGTTGATATTGGCGGTAGCGGCATCAAGGTTATGATTTTAAACGAAGAGGGCCAACCGATTACGGAACGAGGGCGAGTGGACACGCCTGAACCGGCTAAACGGGAACCTGTACTCGCTGCGATCGCATCTTTAGTTGCCCAACAAGGCGACTTTGACCGCGTGTCTGTGGGTTTCCCCGGCGTAGTTTGCAACGGTATCACTAAAACGGCCGTAAATTTAGACCCGGATTGGGTAGGATTTGATTTTGGAAATACTCTTAGCGATCGCTTAGGTAAACCAGTCCGGGTTGTCAACGATGCGGATATGCAGGGAATGGGGGCAATTTCTGGTAATGGGGTGGAATTAGTAATTACTCTTGGTACTGGTTTTGGTTCGGCCCTATTTGTTGATGGCAAATTAGTACCCAATTTGGAAGCGGGACACCATCCTTTTCGGAAGGGAGAAACTTACGAAGAACAGTTGAGCCGGGCGGCATTAGATGCCGTCGGTCAAAAAAGGTGGAACCGTCGTTTGGAAAAAGCGATCGCGACTCTTCAAAATCTGTTTAATTACGACTGTCTTTATATCGGCGGTGGCAATACTAAAAAAATTACATTGGAGTTGCCACCAAATGTTAAAGTTGTGCCCAATGTGAATGGGTTATTGGGAGGTATTGTTTTGTGGAAAGATTAGATGGATAATGGCTAATTGCTAATTGCTAATTGCTAATTGCTAATGGCTAACTGCTAACTGCTAACTGCTAACTGGGAAAAATCTTCCCCATCTCCCCCATCTCCCCCTCTCCTTCCCTAGCCCCTAGCCCCTAGCCCCTAACCCCTAACCGCTGAAAGCGGTTGCTATAGTTCCGCCTTAAAAATCAGCGAGTAACCTCACTTTCCTCATTACAAATTTTAAAACTGTTTCTTGTGAAGCAATAATATCAGCTCTTCCTTCCATTCCTGACTGAATCGGATATTGATGTGCAGAATCAGCCTTTTGCGTCCCTAAAAAATAGCCACTGCTACCAGAACCCTGTCTAACTAAATAAGCTCTTTCTGGCTGAATGATAACTTCATAATAAGCTTCACCAATACTAGAATTTTGAGGTGCGATCGCATCCGGTGAAATCCCACTCACTATACCTTTCAAAGTGCCATAATCTGGATAAGGAAACGCAGAGATCCGAATTTGTACGGGTTGATTAAGTTTAACTTGACCAATATCTTGAGCCGCAACCCTAGCCTTAAGTACAAGCGGCACATCACTAGGAACAATCTGTGCGATCGCAGCGCCTAATTCCACCGTCTGCCCTGGATTTCGCAATTCCATTTTGAGAATTGTACCGTCTGTAGGTGCTTTAACTATGCTATTTTCCAGTTTAACTGTAATTTGTTCTAGTTCTTTGTTACCCTGAATAATTTGCTTCTGAATATCCGACCGCTTGACACTCAAAGTTCGCCAATCTCTAGCAAGTTGCTGGGCGATATCTGGTATAGATGTTGATAATCTTACAAGGGCAGATTCCACAGATTTTTCAATAATTACCTGAGTAGTATTTGGGGGTTGCTTTGATTGTAAAGTGGCAAAAATCTGATTTTCTAAATCATTAACTTGCTTATTTATTTGATTTAATTCCATCTGACATTGCTGGATATTATCTTGCAAGTGTTTTTTTTGACTGCTGAGGCGAGAACTGTCAATTTTCGCGATCGCATCTCCTGCCTTCACCATCTGATTCTCACTTACAGTAATACTTTCCACCATTCCTTCCGTTGCAGCCTGGACAATTCGCACCTCTCCTGCCGGACGAACAATAGCCGCCGCTCTTACAGTTGAGCTGTACTTCGTAACGCTAGCAAGTGCGATCGCAGCCCCAAAGGTTCCCACCAAAAACACCCCTCCCAAAGTCATCCAACGACTCAAAGGGGGTAAAAACTCATCGCTTTGTAAAGAATGAAGCGGTCTGGGTTGAGGAATGCGAGACATTTTAACCTATAGCCTACTTAATTTTGGCATATTTCTCCCAAGCTGTCCGGATACCAAGAATAGCTTTAGAAGTCTGGATCAGAATTCACAGGGTAGAGCCACAAATCCGCACAAATTCCTGATATTTTTCAGGATTCAGTCTACTTAAACGGAGTTAATCATGGAACAAACAAATAACCAAATGCTCTTCAGCGAACTCACCGACGAAGAAGCTCTCAGCGTCAATGGTGCCTCTCAGCGCCGTCGCCGTGCCGGCTACAATAGTCGCTATATCTATCAGTATCCCCGTCGCCGCCACTATCAGGAGGAATACTCCCGCCGTCACAACTACAGGCACAACCGAGGCACGATTACATTTAGTGCAGTCGTGCGGTATTACTACTAAGACTTACGCCAATATTGCTTGTCATTGCGAGTATACAGAAGCAATATCGTGAGGATTTTAATGCTTGGTTCGCAATGACATATTTTCGTAAAAATGCGTAAGTCCTAACTACTAATTTTTCAGACAATCAAACCAAAGGAAATAAATCATGCAAGAAGATCAAAATAACTCGCTGTTTACAGAACTGGCTGCTGAAGAATCTGCAACCATTAACGGTGCTTATGGCAACTGTCGATACTCTAATTCTGAGCGCCCTGCTTACAATAGGAATCCGAACCCGCACCAGCACTATATGTACTATCCCCGCCGGGAACGAGCCTATAGAACAATGGTAGTTATAAGATACCGTTAAAGTTCGAGATTGGCGGTATTGAAATTGTGAATCAGATCGAGCACCTGTAATTTTATAGGTGCTTTTTTCTGATTTGGTAATGGGTAATAGGTAATGGTTAGTGGTTAGTTGTTCGTCGTTACTGGAAATCGGTAAAACATATAGAACTTTACGCACGTTTCACGTAACGCCGCCCTCTGGGCGGTAAAGAAACCGCCCAGAGGGCGGCGTTACAGATACTTCTGCGAAGTCCTAACATAATTAAACAATTACCAATTAACAGTTAACTTTTACCAATTACCAATTACCAATTACCAATTACCAATGTTAGACCTGATTCCATTTTTCCAGGGTACGCCCTCCTATGGGCAAGTAAATCGTTTTATGAAATACCAAGTTGTTCTACAGCAAAGTGAAGAAGATTGTGGAGCAGCTTGTCTTGCTTCTATCGCTAAATATTACGGCATAATTTTTCCAATTAGCCGCCTACGAGAAGCCGTAGGAACTGGTCAACAAGGAACGACTTTACTAGGTCTAAAACAGGGAGCTGAAACTATTGGTTTTAATGCACGATCTGTACGAGCAGCACCTACTATTTTAGATCAGCTTGATGGAGCACCTTTACCAGCAATTATTCACTGGTATGGTACTCACTGGATAGTTTTGTATGGTAAACAGCGGAAAAAATATGCGATCGCCGATCCCGCAGTCGGCATCCGTTACATTTCTAAAGAAGAGTTAATAGAAGGTTGGACAGATTGGGTTTGCTTGCTCCTTGAACCAGATTCGAGTAGATTTTTTGTCCATAATTATGACCAGCAGTCGGTAAGTTCTCTACAACGGTGGCTAAGGCGAACTTGGACTTACCGCAAGATTTTAATTGAAGCATTGTTACTAAATATTGTCTTAGGTTTACTTTCCATTGCTTCACCTTTTCTGATTCAAATTCTTACTGATGATGTCCTTGTTCGCGGTGATACTCAACTGCTTGCTAGTGTAGCGATCGCAGTTGTAATTATGAACATTTTTAGTAGCAGTTTAGAATTAGTACAGTCAAATTTAATTGCCCACTTTTCCCAACGCCTAGAACTAGGATTAGTTATGGAATTTGGACGCAAGTTTCTACGGTTGCCTTTAAGTTTTTATGAAACCAGACGCAGCGGCGAAATCATTAGTCGATTAAACGATATCCAAGAAATTAATCAATTGGCTTCTGAAGTATTGGTGAGTTTACCTAGCCAATTTTTTATGGCTATAGTTTCCTTAGCTTTTATGCTTATATATAGCGTTCAGCTCACATTTTTTGCTGCAATCGTAGCAGTTTTAATGACATTATCAACTCTAGCTTTTCTCCCCATACTCAGACAAAAAACTCGTAGCTTATTGGTTTTAGAAGCTGAAACGCAAGGCGTGATGGTTGAAACTTTTAAAGGTGCTTTGACCCTGAAAACTACTAGCAGCACTCAACAATTTTGGGAAGAATTACAAAGCCGCTTTGGTCGTCTAGCAAATCTCACATTCCGTACTATGCAAATTGGGATTATCAATAATATTTTTTCGGGATTTGTCAGTAGTTCAGGTAGTATTGGATTGCTATGGTTAGGCAGCGGATTGGTGATTAATAAAGAATTGAGTATCGGTCAATTGTTAGCTTTTATCAGCATGAATCAAAATGTGACAACGTGGGTGAATACATTAGTAGGATTTGCTGATGAAATTACCCGCGCTCAGACTGCGACAAGTCGCTTAGCCGAAGTAATCGATGCTACGCCAGAAACTCAAGGTGATGCTGATAAACCTTTTGTAGAAATTGCCAACCGCCATAATATTGTTTGTAGTAGTATTAATTTTCATTACCCTGGTAGAATTGACTTGTTAGAAGATTTCTCTGTTACTTTACCCGGTGGTCAAGCGATTGCTTTGATTGGCCCTTCTGGCTGTGGGAAAAGTACCTTAGCTAAAATTATTGCTGGCTTGTATCCCTTGCAATCTGGCAATATTAGAATCGGTATTTATAATTTGCAAGACCTTGCTCTTGATAGTCTTAGAAAGCAGGTAGTGTTAGTTCCTCAAGAAGCACATTTTTGGAGTAGGTCTATTTTAGAAAATTTCCGTTTGGGAAATCCAGATGTTCCCTTTGAAGAGATTGTTAAAGCTTGCAAAATTGCTGGTGCTGATGAATTTATTAGCAAATTACCTGAGAAATATCAAACTATTTTGGGAGAATTTGGCGCTAATATTTCTGGAGGTCAGCGGCAAAGATTAGCGATCGCACGCGCTATTGTCAACAACCCGCCAATTTTGATTTTAGATGAATCTACTGCTGGGCTAGATCCAGCTACGGAAACTCAAGTGCTGGAACAGTTATTGCTACACCGCTGGGGGAAAACTACGATTTTGATTAGCCACAGGCCGAGAGTAATTAATCGAGCTGATTGGATTGTGATGTTAGATCGAGGTCACTTGAAGCTGGAAGGATCGGTGGAGAAGTTGCGATCGCTACCCGGCGAACATTTAGATTTTTTAAATCCTTAACCACCTCCACCAGGCTTTTCAATTTCATTCAATAACTTGCGAACACTTTCGTTATCATCTTGCTTAAAGAGCCGATGTTGTACCAAATTGAATTGGTAGGGCGTGACATCGCCATTTAGAACTGCGATCGCAGTCTTAGCAGCCTCATAGCCAATCTTATACAATTTACAAGTGAAAATCTAAATTTGAAAGAGCTTCCTTCACTCTTTCATATTCAGATTCAATTTGTGACACTATCTCCTGCATTTCTAGAGATGCACTGGCGTTATTGGCTTGAGCAGCATCGCCAGCCCTAGATTCCAAAGCTTTGCAAAGTTCTGATAGGTTTTTTGCACCAAAGTTGCTACTCGTAGACTTGAGAGTATGAGCAGTCCGTTGCAGAGCGCTCGTATCAGAATGGGATGCAGCTTCCCGCAAAGCTTGTAATTGTTTAGGAGTATCTACTAAATAGCTGTCAATCACATCATTTAAAAATTCTAAATCATCTTGGTTATCAATTGGAAATAGTGACTGTAAAAGTTTACGATCGATCGCCTCTGATGTTAAATTTGCAGCAGTTTGAGCAGAAAAGCTACCAAGAGATTGAGACTGAGATAAAGCTTGTATCAGTTCTGTAAATTGAATAGGTTTAGTGATATAATCATCCATCCCAGCTTCCAAACATTTTTCGCGATCGCCCTGCATGGCATTCGCTGTCATCGCAATAATTCGAGGTCGCCGTTGAATTGGCCAATGCTGATTAATGTAGCGAGCAGTTTCCAAACCATCCATCTCTGGCATCTGCACATCCATCAACACGGTATCATACGTTTTGCGTTGCAACGCTTCCAGCGCTTCTAAACCATTGTTCGCCACATCAGCGCGGTAGCCTAATCGTTCTAGAATTCGCAGTGCGACTTTTTGATTTACCAGATTGTCCTCTGCTAGTAAAATCCTCAGCGTAGAAGGCGTTGGATTTAAAGTTAACGAAAGTGTGCGATCGCTCTCTCGGACTCGACTTTGCCCCGTTAAAACACTCAGTAACACCTCATAAAGTTGAGAAGGTTTAATCGGTTTAGTCAAGCAAACAGCATTACCACTTCCCACCATACAATTAATGGAGGTTAATAACACAATTGGCATCCGCCCGATCCGATCGGATTTCTGAATTTCCGAGGCCAAAGTCAGGCCGTCCATCTGAGGCATTTGCACGTCCAGAATTGCCAAGTCATACAGTTCTGAATGGGTCAAATAATCAAGGGCCTGAACACCACTGGCCGCTTCTTGGGAAATCATTCCCCATTTCTGAGTTTGCAACCGCAAAATCTGCCGATTAGTAGCATTGTCATCTACAATCAGCACCCGCTTACCACTTAGCTGCGGTTGTACGCCACTCAGGTACAGCCGCCGCTGACTAGGGGCCTCGGATGCTTTGATCGTGAAATGGAACGTGGAACCTTGGGGAGATGGGGGGAGATGGGGAGCGGGGGAGATGGAAGACGGAAATCTCTCCTGTGCCCCCCTGCCCCTGTGCTCCTGTGCTCCTTCCACGTTGCCACTTTCGACCCACATTGTCCCACCCATAATTTCGCACAAGCGTTTGCTGATCGCTAGTCCTAAACCAGTACCGCCGTATTGTCTGGTGGTAGAAGCATCTACTTGAGAAAAGGAGTGAAAGAGCCTGTTCATTCTTTCCGCAGGAATGCCAATTCCAGTGTCTTTGACGGCGAAGTGAATAATGCTCCCCATCTCCCCATCTCCCCCATTTCTAGCGGTGACAGAAACTACTACCTCGCCTTCTGCTGTGAATTTGACGGCGTTGCTGAGCAAATTAACTAGGATTTGCCGCAGTCGGCTGATGTCTCCGATGATTGTGCTGGGAGCGTAGCCGTCAATGATGTAGGCTAGGTCTAAGCCTTTTTCGGCGGCTTTGGGAGCAAGTAAATCTAGGGATGACTCAATGCAGTCGCGGAGATCGAAGGGTTGCTCTTCTAATTCCAGCTTACCGGCTTCAATTTTAGAGAAGTCCAGAATGTCGTTAATCAGCGCCAGTAGCGCGTCGCCGCTGGTGCGTACTGTTTCGACAAAATCGCGCTGTTCGGGGGTTAGTGGGGTGTCTAGTAGTAAGCTGGTCATGCCGATGACGGCGTTCATGGGGGTACGGATTTCGTGGCTCATATTGGCTAAGAATTCGCTCTTAGCGCGAGTTGCGGATTCGGCGGAATCTCTGGCTTCTTGGAGGGAGGCGATTAATTCGCTGCGGTGTTGTTCGGCTTGTTTGCGATCGGTAATGTCAGTGGCGGAACCTACCATTCGTAGTGGGTTTCCGGCTTCATCCCAGGTAGCGCGGCCTCGGTGTAAAATCCACTTATAATTACCGTTTTTGCACTGTATGCGATGTTCTGTGATGTAAAAGGGTGTTTTTTTTGCAAAGTGGTTGGCGATCGCGCTCCGAACTGCATCAATATCATCAGGATGGACGCGGTTTGACCATTCATTTAAGTTGTTAGCGATCGCACCGTCTGGATCTTCTAATATCTCATTCCAGCGCGGGGAGTAAAATACTTCACCAGTTTTTATATCCCAATCCCAAATACCATCATTACTACCTTTGAGCGCTAATTGCCAGCGTTCTTCGCTTGCTTGTAAAGCAGCTTCGGCTTGTTTGCGATCGCTAATATCTTCAATGACGGCCATATTGTATTGTGGCGTACCATCAGACGATCGCAATAATGAAACAGTTAGATTCGCCCAGACACAACTACCATCTTTACGAATGTAGCGCTTTTCCATCGAAAAATATGGAATTTCACCTGCGATCAACTGTCGCATATAATCATTGTCAATATTGAGGTCTTCTGGGTGGGTAATTTCCAGATAAGTCTTAGTAATCATTTCTTCGTGGGTGTAACCCAAAATATCGCAATACTTTTGATTAACCAGCAGCATTTCACCGTCTAAACCTCCATGAGCAATGCCAACTGCTGCCTGTTCAAAGGTAACGCGAAATTGTTGTTCGCGTTCGTATAGAGCTACTTTGGCATAGTGGCGATCGGTAATATCATCGGCAACTCCGACAATGCGGTAGACTTCTCCCAAGGAATTTTTAATCGGAAAAGCGCGATCGTGAATCCAGCGCACTGACCCATCCCGCCTGATAATCCGGTATTCTCGATCGTATTCACCGCGAATTTGTTTTTCTATTGCGGTGATGGCGCGATCGCGATCTTCTGGATGAATGAAGTCAAAAAACAATTGCGGATTTTCATAGACTTCTAAACAACTAATTCCCCAAATTTGCTCGAAAGCGGGACTAATATAGAGGAACTGATTTTTCTGGGGATCGGTCATCCAAAAGACTTGATCGATAGTTTCTGCCATTTGGCGAAACCGCTCTCTTTCTTCAGCAATGACATCCTGAATTTGTTTACTATCAGTAATATCCCGCGCGATCGCATAAATCAACCCTTCTTCACTAAAAGGCGCAGAGTTCCACGAAAGCCACTTGTACGAACCATCTTTACAACGGTAACGGTTTTCAAAGCGTGCATTCACAATCCCATTCATTAATTTTTCTACTTCTGCAAGAGTGCTAGTTCTATCTTCAGGGTGAACTAATTCAATAAAAGGCGTTTTTAGTAATTCTTCTATACTGTATCCCAGAGTTTTTTCAAAAGCTGAATTCACTCGTTTCAAATAACCATCTGTTCCAGCGATGCAAAGTAAATCAATATCGATAGTAAAAAAGCGATCCCGTTCTAACTCTGCTTGCTTTCGCTCTGTAATATTACGGATAATGATTAAAACTTCGGCTTCATTAGTAGCCAAAATCCTTGCCTCAAAGTTACGTTTATTACTATTAATTATCAGCTCATATTCAAACCCCTGTTCCTGATTTGTCGCAATTGCTTGTTGTATTGATGCCATTGCTATAGTAGCTATTGCCGATGGTAATACTGCCTCAACCTTCTTGCCAATTAACTCTTGTCTCGGCAACAGCAAATCTTCATCTTTTCCTGACTTGACATCTAAATAAGTACCATCGGCACTAACCCTAAATATTAAATCTGGGAGTGCATTTAAAATTAAGAAATTGTGTTCTTCACTTTTTCTCTGTGTCTCTTTAGCAGTTAAATAATCTTCAGATACTAAAAGTTTCAGCAAATTTGACTGTTCGATCGTACCTACCAAAAAACCTGCGTCATTTAGTATTGGCAAATAGTGAATTTGATGGCTAGCCATCAAATTGAGTACAGTAGAAATATCTAGTAATTCAGATTCTTTAATAGTCACTATAACGGAAGTAATTGCACTTGCCAGAGTAGATTCTACCAAGCCAGCCGCCGCTATCCGTACTGCATCCCTTTCCGTGAAGATTCCTAGTAATTTCCAATCCTCTGCTACTGCTTCTACCACTAAAACATAACTAGCTTGAGTTTGAGCCATCAGAGCGATGGCTGTTTGAGTCAGCGTGGAAGCCGACGCAGTTAAGGGATGGCGATCGATAGCCTGAATTGCAGAATAAGTTAACATGATAGACCTTAGCCAAAGGAACAAGAAACAAGGAACAAGGAGAAATTCTCTTGCTCTCCTCTTCTACTCTTCTTTGAACGTAAATTTAGGAAAAATTGCACCCCTTTGGTGTACTTGAAAATCAAAAATCAAAAATCAAAAATAAACACTTGTGATGCTATTTTTAATTTTTAATTTAACATTACCAATTGTAGATGACAGTAAAAATGGTAATCCCTGATTATAGGATTTTTCAGTTAGATAAATACATATCCTGCTAATTGCTAATTCCTAATTGAATAATAATTGAGAAGTCAGGAATCAGAATAGAGAGAAGAGACATAAATCTCCAACTCCCCATCCTCCCCCATCTCTCCGATCATGTCGTATGACAAGCGATCGCCTGACTATCCAACAGCAAACCGTACTCCAAACCCTCAACTACAGCCAGATAGGAAGCATCAAGGATATTTGTAGACACACCTACAGTCATCCAGCGAGTTTGGCCATTGCTAGACTCTACTAAAACACGGGTTTTAGCAGAAGTACCTGCACCGCCATCAATAATCCGGACTTTATAATCTGCGAGGTGAAATTGTGCGATCGCAGGGTAAAAATTCGTCAGCGCCTTACGCAAAGCTGCATCCAAAGCCGAAACCGGGCCATTTCCCTCAGCCGCCGCCAAAATATCTTCACCTTTAACACCAACTTTAACCGTAGCCAAGGAATTGACAACATCTCCCACCCCCTTATCGCAGTGAACTTGAAAACCTTTAATTTCAAATAAGTGAGGCCGCTTTCCCAAAGCTTGGCGCATTAGCAACTCAAAAGAAGCCTCAGCACTTTCAAACTGATAACCCTGATTTTCTAACTCTTTCAAACGGTCTAAAATCTGGCGACAAGCGGGATTTTTGCGGTCAAGTTCAATCCCAAAACTGCGAGCTTTAGCTAAAACATTGCTTAAACCCGCCTGATCGGAAATCACAATCCGTCGCAAATTACCTACTTGTTCTGGCTGAATATGTTCATAAGTTAAAGGATTGCGTTCAACAGCAGAAACATGAATTCCTCCTTTATGTGCGAAGGCAGAAAGACCTACAAAAGGCGCGTGATCGTCAGGAGCAAGATTGACAATTTCACTAATCCAACGGCTAGCTTGAGTTAGTTTTTTCAGTTGCTCATTTTGAATACAAGAATAACCCATTTTTAGCTGAAAATTAGGAATTAACGAGCAGAGATTAGCATTCCCGCAGCGTTCCCCATAACCATTAATAGTTCCCTGCACCATCCGCGCTCCCGACCTCACAGCAGCTAAAGCATTAGCAACAGCAACTCCTGAGTCATTGTGAGTGTGAATTCCTAGTTGGATTTTGCCTTGATGAAAATCTTCTTCAATCCCTAGTTCCGGGAAAGCCTTGACAACATTCTCCACAACAGAGCTAACTTCATCGGGTAAAGTACCGCCATTGGTATCGCATAGTACAAGCCATTCTGCACCAGCCAAAGCCGCTGCCCGCAAAGTTTTGAGGGCATAATTAGGATTATGTTTATAGCCATCAAACCAGTGTTCGGCATCGTAAATAACGCGACGACCTTGAGAGCGAAGGAACTCAATAGAGTCCTGAATCATCGCTAAATTTTCTTCTAAAGTAGTTTTGAGACCTTCAGTAACATGAAGATCCCAAGATTTCCCAAAAATCGTTATCCAGCGCGTACCTGCGGACAGAATTGGCTGGAATAATTCATCTTCAGAAGCCTTTGTTCCGGGTCTTCTAGTTGAGCAAAATGCCACAACTTCTGCTTGAGTTAGTGGTTGTTCTTTCAGCCGCCAGAAAAATTGTACGTCTTTAGGATTTGCCCCCGGCCATCCGCCTTCAATGAAGGGAATTCCTAAAGCGTCTAACTGATGGGCAATTCGCAGTTTATCTTCCAGAGAAAGGGATAAGCCTTCTCGCTGAGCCCCGTCTCGCAGAGTAGTATCGTATATCCACAGTTTGTTAGAAGTATTTTGTGTCATTGGGTAGTTGTTAGTTGTTAGTTGTTGGTTGTTAACTGTTAACTGTTAACTGTTAACTGTTAGTTGTTGGTTGTTAGTTGTTGACTGTTAGTTGTTAACTCACGTCAGAAACCGGGTTTCTTCGTATATCTCTAGTTTCTAAATCTCAATTGTTCATAGAAACCCGGTTTCTTTTGATCAGTCCTAATGCCATTCGCGATTAGCAATTAGCCATTAGCAATTAGCCATTAGCCATTAGCCATTAGCCATTCGCGATTAGCCATTCGCGATTAGCCATATTTTAAATAACTGTAACAAAATGTAGGAAAATTAACATATAGGTCTATCTTGGTGAATCTGTATGGTAACAGTACGAGCTCAAGGGAAAACAATAGAGTGCGATCGCGGAGCTAATCTGCGTCAGGTGTTACTGAAAAATGACATCGCCGTCTACAATGGCAAGGCTGCGATCGTCAACTGTCACGGACTCGGTACCTGCGGTACTTGCGCCGTTGAGGTAGAGGGAGAAGTTTCCGAACCCTCTTGGCGCGAAAAAGCCCGACTCTCACTCCCTCCTCATTCTCCCACGTCTAATCGCCGCTTATCTTGCCAAACTCAAGTTTTAGGTGACATTAACGTGACAAAATATGACGGCTTATGGGGCCAAGGTTCTGACACCGTGTGGACAGCCCAAGGATAGACTTAATATCTTAGGGATCGAGCGAGATGTACGGCTCAGCAAACAAGGGAGCACCTAACCTCATATCCCCTTCCCTGACAGGGAAGGGGAGAAATACTCTAGCCTTTTTCGAGTAAAATTACACAGATTATTATAGCTTTTTGAGGAAATTTTGGGCGAAATACTTACTAACATTCTAATTATTGGTGGTGGCATAATCGGCCTATCAATAGCAATAGAATTGAAATTGCGAGGGGTTCATGTCACTGTTCTCAGCCGCGAATTCCACCAAGCAGCTACAAATGCTGCTGCTGGAATGCTAGCACCGCAAGCTGAAAATATCCCCCCAAGTCCTATGCTAAATTTGTGTCTCCAAAGTCGGACATTATACCCAGGCTGGATTAACAAATTAGAAACAATTACTGGGTTAACAACTGGATACTGGCCTTGTGGAATTTTATCACCAATTTATGAACAGCAGGAAGTAAATTACAACCAACAGTTAACAGTTAACAGTCAATGGTTAGACAAAGATGCTATCCATCAACACCAACCGGGATTAAGCGATGAAATAATTGGTGGCTGGTGGTATCCTAATGATGCTCAAGTCGATAACCGCGCTTTATTTCAGACACTCCAGATAGCAGCAAAGAAATTAAAAATTGACATTGCCGAAGAAAGTGTAGAAGAAATAATTCGGAGTGGAAGTAAAGTTTTAGGAGTGAAAACATCCAGCGGAGACTTACAAGCCAATCATTACATTTTAGCAACAGGTGCGTGGTCAAATCAGTTATTACCTATATCTGTTTATCCGAAAAAAGGACAGATGCTTTCAGTATGTATCCCGCCAGAAAATATTGCTATCACTCAGCGGCTTCAGATGGTTTTATTTGGTAATGAAAGTTACATCGTTCCGCGTAAAAATGGTCAAATTGTGATTGGAGCAACTAGCGAAAATGTAGAATTTACTCCTGGTAATACACCTTGGGGAATGCAAGCATTACTAACCAGAGCTATCCGGCTTTATCCTGAATTACAAAACTATCCAATTCAAGAGTTTTGGTGGGGGTTTCGCCCTGCAACACCTGATGAATTGCCGATTTTAGGCTCTAGTGCTTGGGATAATCTAACATTAGCAACTGGTCATTATCGCAACGGTATATTATTGGCTCCGGTAACTGCTATAATGATTGCAGATTTGATAGAGCAGCAAAAATCAGATCCGCTACTCAGTCATTTTCACTATTCACGATTTGCTGACAGTGGTGCGCCTCATCATTAAATAGGGCTAAAGCTAATATTACTTGTAACGCCGCCCTCTGGGCGGTTTCTTGACC
>NZ_JARFTR010000224.1 GCF_029167235.1 Kamptonema sp. UHCC 0994
GTCAACTCACCGCCAAGATGGCGGCGTTACAAATACTTATGCGTAAGTCCAGTATTAACTAACGAACTGCCCCATGAATTCCGATCGCCTTGCCCTCAGCGTCATATAATTTAAGGGGAACTCCGGCATTATCGCTAATAGCTTCTAATGCTACTTGCAGGGTTTGCAGATGCTTTTCTACACCTTGGCGAGTTTTGGCATCCTTATCTCCTGCCTTCAAGAAAGTTTGCTGAAGCTTCTGTACATAACCAGGTGTCATTTGTACAGCAATCAAATTATCGCTAATAGTAAAGTCGCAAACTTTTGGCGAACCGTTGCACACTTTATCTAAATCATTGCGAGCTTTTAACAACACCCTTTCTACTTGCAATTTAGCCTTAACTTCCTGCAAAGAAGCTTTGTAGGAAGCAATGAGGGGCCGTGCTTTCACGTAGTAAGAAGTTGTTGTTGGCACTTCCTGAGCATAAGTTAAGGCATTCTGCCAGTATTCTGAAGCTTGAAACCACCCTTTTCGCTGCTCAAAAATCCGAGCTTGGGCGGCGGCGGTGACAGACTGAGTGTAAGAATCTTCGGCAATTTCTTCTATGGTTTTGCGATCGCGTGCCTTTGCTAACTTCGTCTCATACTTCGGTAATAGCACCTTAGCCTGCTCGTAAGCTGTCGTACCCTTGGGTATTGAACCTAGCATAGTCACCGATGTTTGCCAATCACTCTGAACTTTTTGCCAGCTTTCAGGTAACTGAGCTACCCCTTCACGAGCTTCAGTTATTCGAGCTGTATTCTGGGCGGAATTAAGTTTTTTCTCTCCCTGTTGCTCTGCTAGTAACCGCTTATTTGCTGCGGCTAAATTTCCTTTATATTCCTTTAATTTGCTCTGAGAAAATGGATAAACAGGACTATCCTTGGGGATTTTTATAAGGGGCGCGATCGCATCTTGCCACAGAGATTTTATCTCCATCCAATTCTCAGCAGAATGAGGCGGATTTTGAGATTTTAAAGAGGCGGATTTTGCCCGCTTTACAGCCGCGAGTACAGAGTCTAAATTATTTTTTTGTACCCGATAATTTTGCAGTTGCTTTTGAGCTTCGCTGTAACGGGGCGACCAAAATGGAATAGCTTCTAGATTCACGATCGCTTGATTTAATTTTCCCTGTGCCTCTTCCACGCTATTAATCGTCTTTTTAGCTTTCAGGGTTTTTACTGACTGCTGATTTAGCTGTTGAGCATCAGCAAATGCCGTACACTTCCCAATCACGCAAGGGCGAGTTAACGCATAAGCAAAACTTAGCAAAAGTGCTGTCACCGTACCCGCACCTATCACCCATATCAACGCCACCAGTGAGAAACGGAAGCTCTTTTTTGTAACAGGTTGTAGATCGTTGGCATCGAAGGGATTGCCATCGCTTTCAGAAATTTCCGCAGCCTGAACTATTATAGATTCTTGATAGTTAGAGCTAGCAGAAATATCATAAGATTCTTCTTGGATGCTGTCTAAATCTACTGTTTCTGTACCTTCTTTTTCTTCTACCTCGGTGCTTCGATTCTCTCGCTGTAAAGAAACTGGAACAATTGCACTATTATTTTTTACCCTTGATTTTGAAATACTTGCTCTTGACAAAAATGACGGCTCCATGCTAAAAGAATGGAAAGCGTAAGGATGTTTTTGTCCCGCCAATTTTAGGCAAATTCCTACTTGTTGAATATATCTTGGTTGTAGTGTAACAATAGCTGACTGGATTGCTGTTAGAGTTGGTGAAGCCTTCAGAGTTAAACTAGGTGGGTGTTCCCCCACAACCATCAAAGTTTCTTCTACAAAACTACAACTAATTTGGAGGGGTAAGTTTTGAAAGCCTACTGCTTGCAATTGCTGCTGCAAATCTTCCTCTAGAATCTGTAAATTACTCCGCCGCGTTGCTGTTGCTGTTTTCATGAATTTTCTCCTCTTTGATGGCCACCACAATTGAGATTTTGACTTCTAGATTTTGGATTATTTAGATTCTCTGCTAGGCTTGAAGATTTTTAAATCCTGTCAACTAACTCCGATCTAAAACCTATATTCTAAATTTTAAAGGGTTGTTTATAGCTTTCTCCGAAACAAACCTGTTCTGTAGCAAAACGCCCGCCGTATTTTTTGAAAGGTTCAGCGGCATAACCCATAGGTAGGAGACAGCAAACATCGATCTCATCGGGAATTTGAAATGCTTCTTTTACCTGAGCTCCTAAAAAACCTTCCATTGGGCAGCTATCAACCCCAAGGCTCTTAGCTGCAATCATCAAGTGGGCAACTGCTAACATTGTATGGCGGTTAGTCCAAGCTTCTGCTGACTGAAAGCTTGCAGGGGACTCAAACATATTAGGAATTGATTGTCGCATTATATCTGCCAAAACATCAGGCATAGCACCCACATCTTTGCCTAATTGGATGACAGATTCGATGTATTCTGGTTGAGTTACACTGCGATCGCCACAGCAAATTAAAACTACTGGTGCTTCTCCTATCTGACGCTGATTAAAAGCGCAAGCTTTTAGCTTTTCCTTGCTCTCTTGCTCTCGTAAAACAATAAAACGCCAAGGTTGCAAATTGTAACCTGAAGGCGATCGCAATCCCAATCTAAAGATTTCCCCTAAAATTGCTGGCGTAATTGTATCAGGTCTAAAAGAACGGGCGGCCCGCCGATCTTCAATAGCTATTTTTACATTGATTGAAGGTTGCATTTCTACGGTCATAGGTAGTGGTTAGTTGTTAGTTGTTAGTTGTTAGTTGTTACTCGTGGTTGATAATTAGTAGCTGGTAGTTGGTAGTTGGTAGTTGGTAGTTGGCAAAATGATTAGAGAAGTATAAAAAATCATTTTTCCTTCTTCCTTCTTCCTTCTTCCTTCTTCCTTCTTCCTTCTTCCTTCTTCCTTCTTCCTTCATTATCCTAAACCCAACTCGCGTTTGAGTAAGTTAATCGACTGAGAACCGATATAATTTTCGCAGCAGATCAATTGTGGGGGGCGGATAATATCTTCTCTGGCAGCATTGACAGCAGCTTTCACAGTAGCAATACTTGCTTGATCGCAAGCAATTGTACGAGCGCTGCGAACGATCGCATTAATTTTGTAAGGATCGGACAATTGAGCTGTCATTACCAACAAGTCTTGTCCTCGCAGGCTGTGAATAATTACTTCTACTGCCCGCAGTAGACCAGAACTGAGGCTAACAATACCAAAGTAAGTATCTTTTGGTAAGCTATTAACGAGTTGGATTTCCTTAGCATAATCGTAAATGTCAACGGGGATGACGCGCACAGATCGAGGAGCTGCGATCGCTTCTGCTTCACCGATGAAATAGCGGCTAGTCACTACCGTCCCCGAAGGTACTTGATCGATGACTTGAGCTAGCTGTTCCATTGGCACTAATTGTACGGGGATGCGAAGAGCTTGCTCTAGTTCTTGAGTCATCAACTCACCGATGCCAATATCTTGAGTCGGTGCTGTCACTAAGACTCTAGCGCTACAGCGGAGTCGCCAGTCAATTTCCCCTAAAAATAGTTCCCTCGCTTGACTGAGAGTACAACCTTGTCCGAGCAGTTGGTCGAGACTGTGTTGCACGATCTTATCAGCTTCGGGATATTGTTCGAGAATGGGTGATTTGCGCGTACTACCGCCTTCATTACCTTGAGCTCGGACGTAAATGCCTGAACCTGCTTGAGCCTCCACCAGTCCTGTTTCTTCTAATTGCCGATAAACTTTACTAATGGTATTGCGGTGCAGCCCCGTTTGCATCGCTAACTGCCTAGTGCTGGGTAAGCGATGGCCGGGGGGAAATTGCCGGGAGGCGATCGCAAACCTAATTTGGTTAAATAGTTGGTTGGATGCCGGGATCTCGCTGTCTGCTTGAATTTGAAACTGAACCATCCTAGAAACTCCAGGGATTGGGATAAAGGATTTATAAAAGCAATTCTCTGGTCTATAATCATTCGGATCTGATCTTAAGCTATAGCATAATCTACTTTTGGCTGATTCACTTTATTATTGGGTTGGGGAAAGATATCAAATACAATCAATGATTACAAGTTTTGTATTTTGTTGGCATCAGGCGCTCGCTTGATAATTTTTAAAGGCTTCAACCAAGAACAACGCTGCCAAGAAATTCTCGATCGCATCCCCATTTGCCTTAATCTAAACTCAATAAGTTGACATTTGCAAAATATAGCAACCGCTTTCGTCAGTTAGGACACTCGCTCATGGCCCAAACCATTAACTCTGTTCCCCTCTTCCCCTTCTTCCCCTTCTTCCCCTTCTTTCCCTAGCCCCTAGCCCCTAGCCCCTAGCCCCTAACCGCCCTGGCGGTTGCTATAATCCCTATGACTGACTTAAAAATTCACACAGCCAATGTCACAGTCACCAATGGTGACTTGCAAATAGCCGCTTACCTCGCCCAACCTGCGATCGAGGGGAAATTTCCAGCAGTGATTGTCATTCAAGAAATCTTCGGAGTTAACGCCCACATCCGCGAAGTCACAGAAAGAATTGCTAAAGAGGGATATATTGCGATCGCCCCAGCCATCTACCAGCGCCAAGCCCCCGGCTTTGAAACCGGCTACACTCCAGAAGACATCAAAATTGGCAGACATTACAAAGACCAAACCAAAGCCGCAGAACTCCTCAGCGACATCCAAGCCACCATTAACTACCTCAAAAATTTGCCCTCAGTCAAAAGTAGTAGCTTTGGCTGCATCGGCTTCTGTTTTGGCGGCCACGTCGCCTATCTCGCCGCCACCTTAGCCGAAATCAAAGCCACAGCATCGTTCTACGGCGCTGGAATTGCCACAAATACCCCCGGCGGTGGTTCCCCCACCATCACGCGCACAGCAGACATTAAAGGCACTATCTACGCATTTTTCGGCACTCAAGATGCCAGCATTCCTCCAGAGCAAGTTGAGCAGATTGAGACAGAGCTACAAAAATACAACATTCCCCATCGGATTTTTCGCTACAACGCCGATCACGGCTTTTTTTGCGACCATCGCGCTAGTTACAACGCCACAGCCGCCGCTGACGCTTGGATACAGGTCAAACAGCTATTTAGAGAGAAACTTTAAGCCAAAAAGGGATTGACTAATGACAAACAACCATTAATCATTAACAATTAGCAATTAAAATTCTCAATACTCAGTCTCCACATACCCCCAGATTAGTTATATTGGGGTAGCCAACTATTTTAGGACTTACGCAGCGATCGCGAAAAATCAGGGCTTGAGTTTGCTTCGTATCCTTACAACTGCGCTTCGCTTAGTTGCACACTTGCTTAAGATTACTTCGTAACCTCGCCATGCTTCCGATCTCGCAACATACGCTAAACTTGGTAAGCGCTACACGCAGGGTGCGCCAGCGCAATGGCAGAAAGTAAGTTACTTTCCATAGCTATAGCGATCGCCCAATCAAGGCGCATTGGCTAAGCAGCAGTTAGGCTCATAGTTTAATTTCAATTTTCTTTCATTCAATTGACATGAATCCCAAATCGACAGGTTCTCAAGGCGCAAAAGCATCCTTTTCGATGGACGATTTTGCCAAAGCCCTCGAACAGCACAATTACGAATTTCAGAAGGGGCAAGTAGTGCGCGGCAGAGTGGAAGAACTCGAATCCAACGGCGCGTACATAGACATCGGCGCGAAGTCCCCAGCTTTTCTCCCTCTCGAAGAGGCGGCCTTGAGAACGGTAGCAGACCTGTCTAAACTTCTGCCTTTGGAAGAGGAACGGGAGTTTCTAATTATCCGCGAACAAAACGAAAATGGCCAAGTAACCCTTTCCCTCCGGCAGTTGGAAATCAAGAAAACTTGGGATCAGGTGACAGAAATGTTTAACACGGGAGCCGTAATTCAAGTCCGTGTCACTGGCCACAATAAGGGCGGCATAACAGTAGATGTGCTAGGGATGCGAGGGTTTATTCCGCGATCGCACGTAGTCGAGCGAGAAAACTTACAATCCCTTGTTGGTCAATCCATGAGCGTTAGCTTCTTGGAAGTAGACCGCGAACGTGAAAAACTCGTACTTTCTCAGCGTGCAGCCACTAAATCTGCCAGCTTTAGCCAATTAGAAATTGGTCAAATTATTGAAGGAAAAATCAGCAGCATCAAGCAGTTTGGGGTATTTGTTGACTTTGATGGCATCACTGGTTTGCTCCATATTAAGGAAGTCAGCCAAAAGTATATCAACAATCTTGAAAAGGTATTTTCCGTAGGTCAAGTCATCAAAGCAATGATTATTAACCTTAACGAAGAACGGGGTCGGATCTCTCTGTCAACTAGGTTCTTAGAAAGTTATCCAGGGCAAATAGTAGACAAAATAGATGAAATGATGGCCACTGCCGAAGAACGTTCTGAGCAAGCTAGAAAAGCCCTATCTGAGTCTGAGAAAGTTGACAATTAGATACCTGGGAGCAAAGAGGGGCTACGATGCTCCGATGCTCAGGAAAGAAGGGGAAGAAGGGGAAGAAGGAAATAGAATCAGCGAGTTTGGTGGAACTCAGAACGTCCTAACTGCCAAGAAGGTTGCTATACAAAACAAAGCCCGCCTGTGCGGGCTAAAATATTGACTGTTTAAATCAATCGTAATAACAGGGTAAATATTGATTAATAACCCTCAAACTGTTGGTTCTAAAGCTGTGCTAAGTTGATAAACTAGGAGTGCAAGGGAAACAATACCTCCCGCAATCATTAACCCGGCTGGCATCAATTTCTTAGTTTTAACTAGCCGTGCAATAAAAACAATTACTAGCACAGCAGCTACTACTGTTGCTAAGATTAAACCCCAACTTTGTCCCTGAAGTTGCACTATACCGCTAAAAATCAGCAGTAGACCGCTAAGACTCCCAGAAATCAGTGAAGCTTTGCTTTGAGCCTTGGCGTATCCAATAATGCCGCCAACAAAAGTTAAAATGCCGTAGGCGATCGCGGTTGCTATACCTAAATTCATGGTTTAATTTACCTAATTGCAGAACTGCATCTAAATTTATACATCTCGCTTTGCAATTAATTGCACAAGTTGTTAGAAAATTTACAAAGATAGCTGCGCTCTCAATCTGCTATACAATTACCAATATGCCCTCCCTAAGCTTTCAAGCGATCGCAGACATCCGCTTCCTAGAACGTCAAGCAGCATCCCTGTTGCTGTACCAATCCGTTCTCAAAAGTACAATGGGTCAAGCCTTCCTCGACCTCCTGCAAGCTCTCCACCATAGCGGAGACAACAGTTTTGAGTGTCTCCAAGCCTACGGGAAGTGGTTCCAAGTCCAAGCCGCTAAAAATATCAACTGGCAAGAACATCTGATTGCACAAATTATCACAGATGACAACCCATTTTCTCGCCAAGCTCAAGATGTAAATTTTGCCAACTTATCATCAGCTTTAGTCGATGCTGCACGGCATGATTTACAAATATTACAAGGTCTTTATCAATGCAGCGGCGACCAACTTAGTAAATGGGTACGAACTGCCGGTCAACTATCAGCTCCACCTGTTGTTTGGCATTCAGAAAAAAATGGCGTAGAAGCAAACCATGAATTGCCCCTACGCAGTAAATTGGAAAAGCTCGAAAACTGGTCAAATGCCCTAGAAACTCTAGCAGATCACTATCGGCAATTTGGCTGCGGATTGTTTGCTGAGTATCGAGCTTTCCAATGGCAAGCCGGGAAGTTATCAAGCATCGCATATCCCGACTCTATAAAGTTGACGGAGTTAGTTGGTTACGAGTTCCAGCGAGATGCTTTGCTGAAAAATACGCAATTCTTACTAGCTGGATATCCCGCTTTGCACGTCTTACTTTATGGTAGCAGAGGATCGGGTAAATCATCTTTAGTGAAAGCACTATTAAATGAGTTTGGCGATCGCAATCTTCGCCTAATTGAAGTAGCAAAATCTGACCTTAAAGATTTACCTTTAATTATCGATCTGTTGCGCGGTGTTCCTCAAAAGTTTATTATCTTTGTGGATGACCTCTCCTTTGAAGAAGATGATGATGCTTTCAAATCTCTGAAAGTAGTTTTAGAGGGAAATGTAACAGCTAGACCTCAAAATGTGGTAGTTTATGCTACTTCTAATCGGCGGCACTTAATTCGAGAATTTTTTGAAGATCGGCCGCGTCCCCGCGACGGTGATGAAGTTCATGCCTGGGATACAGTTCAGGAGAAACTTTCTTTTAGCGATCGTTTTGGCTTGACTTTAACCTTTGAACCAGCCGACCAAAATACCTACTTAAAAATTGTCCGGCATTTAGCAAATCAAGCCGCAATTAATCTCAGCCCGGAAGATTTAGAATATCGGGCCAAAGAATGGGCAACACGGCATAATGGGCGTTCTGGGCGGACAGCGCGACAATTTGTTGACTTTCTGCGAGCTGAGTTAGCTATCGCTGGGTAATAGTAAAAATTTAAACGTAAGGTGGGTGCTCGCTGGAAACAGCCTGCAACTCATCGCTATAGATGGTTGAGGCGAGCGCCCACTCTACAAGTTGTTGGAAAAAATCAGCAGACAATGCCATGATTGTAGTTATGCAAACTCTCAATTAGGAGAAAATATAAAGTAGCGGGTAGCTGCAAACAAACTGAAGTAACGTTAGGGCCAGCAGAGGTCTTTGCTACGATCGCATTTAAAATTTAGTTAAAGGTTAAGCAAATTTATGGATCATATAGCCTACTCTCACCTATACCTAGCCTACGAGCAACCATCTCAAGTAAGAGAAGGAAATTGGCATCAACTCACGAGCAAAATTATCTTCTGTCTCCCGTCAGTTTTGACAGTGGTATCTGTTTTGGGAAATGTAACTACTTCCCTCGCAGCACTAAGCGATCGAAGCAGAGATTTCCCAGTAGTCGAGCTGCAAAACCGATTGAAAGAGCTTGGTTACTTCCCGAAGAATGTAAAATCTACGGGATTTTTTGGAACGATTACTCAAGAGGCACTAGCTGAATTTCAATGCGCCAATAATCTCCTATCAAATGGTATTTTGGATTCTGAAACTTCGGCAAAACTAGAAAGTGGTGAAGCTCAACCAGCTTCACCGCAAATTAGTATTAAATTACTAAGGTTAGGCAGCAGTAATGGTTGCGTTAAGCAACTGCAATTGCAGTTAGCAGCCTTGGGCTATTACAGAGGTAACATTAATGGCAGATTTGAGTATTCAACTCAAGTTGCAGTCCAGCAATTTCAGCAAGATTCCTCTCTAGAAGCAGATGGAATTGTTGGAGTAGTTACTCGTAAAGTCCTTAATGATAAAGTGAAAGATATTTAACAAATTTAATCTCAATTAATTTGCAAATGCCCTTCACTTATTCCCGAATAGTTCGCTTTCAAGATACTGATGCTGCTGGTGTGGTTTACTTTGCCAACGTTTTGGCAATTTGCCACGAAGCTTATGAAGCATCGCTGATAGCATCTGGAATCAATCTCAAAGCATTTTTTAGCAACCCAAATGTTGCTATTCCGATTGTTCATGCTACTGTAAATTTTTACCGTCCAATGTTTTGCGGCGACGAATTAGCGATCCAATTAAATCCTCAACAGCTTGCGGAGAATGAGTTTGAAATTGCTTATCAAATTTTTTCCAAGGAAGTAGCAGATAGATTTGCTGCTAAAGCAATTACCAAGCACGTCTGTATCGATACAACTACTAGAACTCGCCAACATTTATCTGAGGAAGTAATGCAGTGGCTAGGTCAATTTTAAATATTAGATGTTAAATTATTGATGTTATACAGTTCATCAAAAAAATACAACGAATCTGCTGCTAAATCTCCGTTAAAAATGAGGAATTATTGGTGAACTCCTGTTGGCATTTTTTTAAGTTTTCTCCTGATTTTTACTTATGACTAATCGCAGTTATGCTATTCTTGGAACAGGTGCTTTAGGGGGCTTCTATGGTGCCAAATTACAGCAATCAGGTTTAGATGTTCATTTTCTCCTGCGTAGTGATTACGAGTACGTTAAACAGCACGGTTTAGTGGTAGAATCGCCAGATGGTGACTTTATTTTACCACAAGTGAATACTTATAATAATGTAAGCCAAATGCCAAACTGTGATGTCGTAGTTGTGGCTTTAAAGACTACTAAAAATCATTTATTGTCAGAATTATTGACATATTTTGTCAACCCAAATACTATTTTTTTAGTATTGCAAAATGGATTAGGAATAGAACCAAAAGTGGCGGAAATTGTCGGAGATAAACGAGTAATGGGAGGGTTGTGCTTTCTTTGTTCTAACAAAGTGGGCGCAGGTCATATTCGCCACTTAGATTATGGTACAATTACTATGGGTGAATATTCTGCTCAGTATCAACCCAGTGGAATTACGGATAGGTTACATGAGATTGCTAGTGACTTTGAATCAGCTAGTATTCCTATAGTAATGAGCGAAGATTTACTTTTAGCGAGATGGAAGAAACTTGTCTGGAATATTCCTTATAATGGGCTTTCTGTGGTTCTGGATGCTAGAACTGATGAACTAATGGCTAATGCTGATACGCGGATTTTAGTTGAGAAGTTGATGTGGGAAGTTGTAGCAGGGGCAAAAAGTTGCAATCGGATCATTCCCGATAATTTTATCCAAAAGATGCTTGATTATACTGACAAAATGAAGCCTTATCGGACTAGCATGAAGCTGGATTATGATGAAAAGCGAGAGCTAGAAGTTGAGGCGATTTTTGGTAATCCATTGCGAATTGCTGAACAATCAGGTGTTAATTTGCCGCTGATTGATATGCTTTATCGGCAGTTAAAGTTTTTGAATGTTCGCTAATGTAGAGTTTTAGCAAAATTACCCTTAATCTTTAAATTGGCGTAATGTTAAACTATATTCATCGTCTATTCCTAAAGTAACTATGACTCTTGCTCAAATCCAAACCTCTACGCCCGAAACCCAAAATCAAAAAGAAGATGATATTATATTTCCACCAGGCGACCTTTACAGTGACGAACCTCCCTTGGAAAGCGACTTACACCGCAAACAAATCGACCTACTAATCCGCCTCCTAGAATGGTTATGGCGCGACAGGCAAGATTTCTACGTTTCTGGAAATCTTACCGTTTACTTTAGCCCCAACCAAAATAAATCTGAAGATTTCCGAGGGCCAGATTTTTTCGTTGTCCTCAATACCGAGCGAAAGCCACGTAAAAGTTGGGTTGTGTGGGAAGAAGGCGGAAAATATCCCAATGTAATTATAGAATTGCTTTCATCTTCCACTGCTGCTACAGACAAAGGTTTAAAGAAGGAAATTTACGAGGAAAATTTCCGCACCATCGATTATTTTTGGTTCGATCCTTACAATTTGGAATTTGCGGGATTCCACTTTGTAGATGGAAAATATCAACCCCTAGAAGCTAATCCCCAAGGGTGGTTGTGGAGCCAACAACTTGACTTGTTTTTGGGGATTCATAACTCGCAATTGCGCTTTTTTACGCCGGACGGTAAACTTGTAGCCACACCAGAGGAGTTGTTAGCTCGCTATCGGGAACGCTTTGGAGAATTACCAGAAGATTAAAAGTGATAAAGCGCAGAATTGCTTTTGTAAATTCAAATGTTAGGATTAGGCTTCAACAATTCTATGGCAATTTCTTGCAACTGTTCGCGGTTGAATTTACCTTGAGAATTGCGCGGAAAGCTTTCGATACTAACCCAGTATTTAGGCTGCTTAAATTTGCTCAATTTATCCTCGATTGCAATTTGCAAAGACGCAGTAGAAACCCCTGAATTTTTAGGAACATAAACCGCCGTTACAACTTGGCCCCAAAGTTTATCTGGCAAGCCAATTACGCAGACATCGACAACTAAAGCAGTTGCTCTAATTGCCGCTTCCACCTCAGCAGGAAATACATTTTCTCCCCCCGTGATTATTTTATCACTACTACGTCCCACAATGTTCAAATAACCATTTTTATCTAAATACCCTATATCATCCGTTTGAAAATTATCTCTATTTGCAAATATTTGAGGATAATAGCCTAATGCCAAGGAATCACCCTTTATAGTAATATTTCCTATTTGATTATAACTTAATATTTCGTGATTTAGACTACTAATTGTTACCTGAGCATGGGGCAATATCTGACCATAGCTGTTATTTCCAGCGAGGAAATCTTTTGCTTTAAGTGTAGCAATTTGGGAAGCGGTTTCTGTCATCCCGTAAGTTGGAGATAATTGAATACGGTGTTTTCTAGCTTCTTCTAATAGTGAATCCCAAGCTGGAGCACCGCCTAAAAGAACAGTATGAAAGCGAGATAGCCAGCTAGCCATATATGGATTTTGTAGCAAGCGTTGTAGTTGAGTTGGTACTAAAGAAATGAAAAAATCTGCGGAATTAATATCCCCTGTCTCACCAGATTCAAGTGCTTTAAATGGCATGATTACCAGTTTACCACTGGTAGTAAATGAGCGCATAAATTGCATTAAACCACTGACGTGATATAGCGGTAACACGCAAAATGAATTGATTACTGACAATTGAAAATATTGTTTCAAAGCTTCTATAGATGCGTTCAAAGTTTCCCAGGTGTGCATAGCAAATTTAATTTTTCCTGAAGAACCCCCAGTGGGAATCATTATCAATGGATAATTGTTAATTGGTAATGGGTAATTGATAATGGGTAATTGGTAATTTTCTTTCAGATATTCTGCCTCTTGTCCCCAAATTATGTCGGGATTCACTAACTCAAAAACTTGCTCCCACTCCTGTTTTACCCAGTTAGGATTGCATAAAAAAATCTGGCAGCCAGCCGCACAACTAGCAATAAAACTAGCGATAAATTGCACTGGTTCTCGCTCTGCAAGCAAAATTATAGGACGGGTATTAATATTAGCTAACTGTGTTAAATTATGTAATTTTTGCTCGGCAATACTGGTAACTTCGCCACCGTCGTAACCAATAAGCCAGTTATCAGGAAAACGAGACAAATGTTCCATAATATCGGGAATTAAATGTTTTGCCATAAACGATCTAACCAGATTTCTTCATCTTCATCAAACCAGTGGTTGACACCAAAACCTAATGCTCTATTATGATGGGAAAGTTCAAAGGCTAAACTCAGTGCTTTTTCTCTTCCAATCTTGGTTTCAAAGACTGATGAAAAGACAGCATCAATATCATGGGTTTGACAAAATTTTCGCAGTTGCGATGGAGAACCTGCTATGCAAGGTTTAATCACAAAAATTCCCCGCCAACCTTGCTGATAACATTCTTGCATTTGATTGAGAGTGGCAACGGATTCATCTAAAGCGATGGGAGTGGAATAAAGACTGGACAACTCTAATATTACCTCAAACTGGTTTACAGGCAAAGGTTGTTCTAGAAATTCAATATCGATCCTCAATTTATCATTGCCTATTATATTATCGCAAACTTGCAACCATTCGCAAGCTTCAGCGTAACTGAGTCCCCCATTAGCATCTAATCGTAAAAATACCGAATTTTCTATCTCTACAATATCAGAAATTAATTGGTCAAAAATTTTAAGTTCTTCTTGAATTTTACCAACTCCTATTTTCCATTTAAAAGTGCGATATCCTTGATTCCAGAGTGTTTGCCATACCTGTAAAGCCGCTTCCCCAGATGGCAATAAACCACTGTATTGATTTTTAATTTTATCTCCCTCTTTCGCCATTGGCGCAAGAGGGAATGATATATTTTGAATTGGTTGATTAATGTTTTCCCAAGCAGATTCAAAACCAAATTGACAGGCTGGTAATTCCGCCGGAATAGAAAAAATAATCTCCTCTGTAATCCTCGCTGGTAATTGGCGACAAAAATCTATAGCTTGGTCGAAGCTTTCGGAACCTAACCAATTAATTGGTGCAATTTCACCTAAACTAAATTTACCAGTTTGTTCAGCAAGACGGATGATAATGCCTTCTCGGATATTCCAAACGCCGTGACTTGTTTGCAAGGGAGTATTGAACTTTCGTTGATAGATACTAAAATCAAATTGGTATAACATCAATTTTCTGCTAAACAATAAAAATTCCTCAGAACTGTGACAAATTTATTTATGTTTTCTAAGTGAATATTGTGACCAGTTTTGGGTATAATTTCTAACTTAGATTGCGGACATAAACTTGCCATTTCTCTATTAATAGCTATAAATTTATCATCATATTCTCCCGCTAGCAACAGCATAGGAATTTTATTTTTTCTAAGTTGTTCCCAAAGAGACGGCTGATTACCTGTTCCGATGTTTCGGAGCGATTTGGCTAACTCCACTGGGTTATTATCTAAGCGACGTTCTATTAATTGTTCAAAATCCAAAGAATCTTTTAAGGATTTGAATAGTGGCCGATCGTACCAGTTTAATAAAAAGTCTTTAAAATTGGTTGTTTGCAATTTTTCTGCTAGTTGTAAATCATTTTGCAGACGTTGTTCGCGCTCCAATTTATGCTTCAATCCGGGAGATGCTGACTCCAATACCACTTTATCAAAACGGGAGGGAAAATAAAGGCTCATGTATAATGCCAATCGTCCACCCATTGAATAGCCAAATAAAAAACATTTGTCAATTTCTAAATCATCTAGTAATGTTATTAATGCTTGAGCCGTCTTAGGCATTGTATAGCAATCTTCGCCACCAATAACTCTGGTTTTTCCGTGTCCGGGAAGGTCAACCGCTAGACAATAAAAATTTTCGGATAACAAAGAAATAGCTATATTAAAGTCAAGAGATTTGCCCATAAATCCGTGCAAAAATAATATTGCAGGATGCTTATTACTGCCATTTAAAGAATAGTGTAATTGATAATTATTATTTTTCCCGATCATCTTTAAGTGAGATGCACGAATCAGTAAATTGAGCTACCTGCGCTGATAGCGAATTTCCGCACTGCTAACGGAGATTACTGCTCGAAAACGGCAGAGAAAATCCATGCCAAGAAGACCATCTAAACGGAGAGGCGATGGTATATCATGGGCAATTATTTCAAAATTTTCTATTAGTTGCCCTACACAGTTGAACCAAGATATGCTAACGACAGGAGCATAGATTCTTCCTTGACCTGTAAATATTTCTTGCCTGCGTAAAGGATTACGAATATCATAACCTAAATCCTCTAATACCTGAATCGGCAAGATAGTAAAACTGGCTCCCGTATCTACTAACAAACGTAGCCGAACAAAGTCACCGCTTTCTATAGCACCGACAGTTGCTTGTACTCTAAGCAAATTCCGCCCGTGAGGGAATAAGTGATAAGTTTTTTGATAATGTCTTCTTTTTGTCACAACATCACCGCTAGGTCTTCAGGTATAGACCCAGTATATTCTATTGCTACAGGTCTGCCCTTTCTTAATGAAAGCTGACTGTAAACCTCATCTCGCTCAGGTGAATGTATCAAGACTTCGCCGCGAATCAGATTCAGATCCTCGTCCAGTTCTGGGGAAACAATCAGTACCCATTCGTCAGGATATAAGCTGATAATTTCTTCGAGACTCAGAATTTGGCTAATTGCTGTTTTAGCATTCATACTTTGATACTCCTTTCTATGTGTTAAAATGAGGTATGACTCACCCAGTCAAAAACTGAATTGAAACCTCGCTGAAAAAAGCGATTACTCAACTTAAGCTGGTCACACCTCCATAATAACTGAATATCATCCGATGGGCAAGACAAATCCTAATCCCAGTAAAATACCACTAAAAAAGTGTAAAGCTACTGCTATAAACTTACAATTGCTCACTTTTTCAGGTTGCTCGTGATACTCGCTGACATGGCGACAAAGCTTGAGCGCAAAGGGTAAACTTACGAAAATCAACAATGTCCAAATCGGGAAAAATCCCAGAGCATAAAATGCAATAGTTAAAGCAAACAGGCTGCTGCATAGCCAAACTAATAAATCAGCACCTTTTTTTGTCCCAAGTCGGACAATTGGCGATTTTTTCCCGGCCGCTAAATCATCCTCAACTTGGTGGAAGTGAGAGCAAAATAAGATAATGCTAGTAACAACTCCCACAATTACAGAAGCAGCAAAATTTGTTGTAGACCAAGCTTGAGTTTGACTGTAATAAGCTGCGGCTACAGCCAAAGGGCCAAAAGTAAAAAAGCAAATAATCTCCCCTAAACCCTGATATCCTAAGCGGAAAGGTGGCCCTTGATAGCTGTAGCCTAGAGCGCAACACAGGATTACGAGCCAAATCACGGTTGGGTCTTGTTGCCACCAAGCGATCGCGAAAATTCCCGACACACCTAGAGCTAAAAACAAATTGCTCAACCAGAAAATCAAAGATTTATTTCCAGTTAAATTAACAACAGAATGAGCCTTGTTTTTATCAATGCCTGTGTCTGCATCAAATACATCATTGCTGAGATTTAGCCAAGCCAAAATTAAAATGGCTGCCATTAGAAAGGTAGAAAAAATTGACACATTAATCGTTTTAGTTTCAGCAAAAGCGATCGCCGTCCCTACCCAAATTGGAATAATCGCCACACTGTACATCGGAGGCTTGATCGCCGCTAGCCATAACTTACTGTTGCTAGGCTCAATTAACTTTGTTGTCATTACGCAAACTTGATTAAATTGTTATAAGCCTAGCAATTTTACAATTTTATTGGGTGCGAAGGTGTACTCTGTATAGGATGGGAGTGCGTGTGGGCGTACCTAGACAGCGATCCTCTCCGATCGCCCAACCCGCGATCGCCCTCAATGCCACCTCGCTAGAGAGGAGAGTAGGAGAGGAAAAACACTCCGATTGCAGGGCCTCACGCCTTTTAGTCTCCCGCTCTTGCCTTTGCCGGGAGCGTCAACAGACATAGATATGTGGTGCGGCGTGTCTAGCGATCGCGAAGAGTGCTTAGATTGGATAGGGAGTTGTACCTAAAATATACCCGCGATCCTTCAGACAAATCTGCTATTTTTGCTTCCATGCCAGTGATACCCCATCGCACTCATCTTTTTCAAGACCGCAAGGAACTGCATCAATTTCTATTAGATTGTCAGCAGTCTTTAACTGAAAAAGACTCGACAAAAATAGTCAGTATTTCTCTGGAAATTTCTTCCGTCGATCCCCTTGCCGTCCTTCAGGCAATTGCTGAACCAGATCGGCGACATTTTTATTTTGAAAAAAAAGATTCAAGGGCAGAAAATCACATTAGCAGTGGATTCGCGATCGCAGCCATTGATTCCGCCATTCATCTAACAGTAGAAGGCTCTCAGCGATTTGTCCGCGCTCAAGAATTTATTCAGTCATGTCTCGCTAGTACAATTGCCGTTGGTACTACACACATCCCTTTTGGTGGGCCTCATTTCTTCTGTAGTTTTACTTTTTTTGATGAGAACATCGCCGCTAGTTCTGACTTTCCCCCGGCGACCATATTTTTACCTCGCTGGCAAATTACGAGACAAAAAAATAGCTACATTCTCGTTGCCAACACAGTCATAAATATAGATATAAATATTAAGCTGATCTCTGACGAAATCTGGAACCAAATCAACAAAATCAGCTCAAGCAAATATAAATCATTAATAATCCCTAGCAACGGCTCAGTTTATTTGAAAAAAATAAACATGAATAATACCAGTCAATTTGAAACATCTGTGAAATCTGTTTTAGAATTAATCCAAGCTAAATATTTTAGTAAAATTGTTCTTTCTCATGCCATAGATGTATTTTCAAATACCGAGTTTAATCTGATTAATTCCTTAGATAATTTGCGGCTCATTTATCCAGGTTGTTACATATTTTCCACCAGTAACGGCAAAGGTCAAAATTTTATGGGAGCTAGTCCAGAGCGCTTAATCAGCATCCACAACCATCAGTTAGTAACAGATGCTTTAGCCGGTTCAGCACCCAGGGGCAAAACCATATCTAATGATACCGATTTAGCCAATGGTTTGTTATGTAGTGAAAAAGATTTACGAGAACATCGTGCTGTCATTGATTTTATCATCGAACGCTTATATAATCTTGGCATCACACCTCATATATCTCCCCGGCCGTACCTCTTGCAACTTTCCAACATTCAGCATTTATGGACACCCATTAAAGCTCAAGTTTCCCCAGAAATTCATTTATTGAAGATTTTAGCAGAGCTCCATCCTACGCCAGCAGTTGCAGGTGTACCCAGAGATATTGCCTTAGAACAAATTCGCCGTTATGAAACATTCGACCGCTCTCTTTATGCAGCACCTTTAGGTTGGGTAGATCATCAAGGAAATGGTGAATTTGCTGTCGGGATTCGCTCTGCTTTTATAGATAGCAATCGTGCTAGACTTTATGCTGGTGCTGGTATTGTTTCTGGTTCTGAACCAGACAAAGAGTTAGCAGAAATCAAACTGAAATTGCAAGCACTTTTAAATGCTCTAGTTTGAAGAAAAAAGGAAGAAAGCTCTTCGGCTTTGCACAGGGTAAAAAGAAGGAAAAACCACTAATAATTAACAACTAACAACTAAAAAATGATAGATTTTCGTAATACAAATACCCTGTGGTCATCCATCTTAGTAGAGACTTGGCAACGCCTAGGATTAACCACCGTCGTCATTTGTCCAGGCTCCCGTTCCACACCCCTAACAATTGCCTTTGCTCAGAATCATAAAATAGAAGCAATTCCCGTACTCGATGAGCGTTCAGCCGCATTTTTTGCCTTGGGAATAGCCAAAAAAACTGGTTTTCCAGTAGCAGTAGTTTGCACGTCTGGAACCGCTGGAGCCAACTTTTTTTCAGCCATAATTGAAGCCAAAGAAAGTAGAATACCCTTGCTAATATTAACAGCAGACCGCCCTCCAGAACTTCGTGAATGTCATGCAGGACAAGCAATTGACCAAGTTAAACTATATGGTAATTACCCCAATTGGCAAACCGAATTAGCAATGCCATCTGCGGAAATAGGAATGCTAAACTATTTACGACAAACAGCAATTCATGCTTGGGAAAATTCATTTTTTCCTGTTCCTGGCCCGGTTCATATAAATATTCCCTTTCGCGATCCTCTCGCACCTATTCCAGAACTTGCAACTGAAGCTTTCAGATCGCAATTTAACACCGAAACCTTCTTTGATAATTGTCATTTTTTTGTTGCTAATATCGAAGGTTTTTGGGACAAAAAATCCCTTCAATCTGAAAGAATTATGACAGAAATATTTGCTCAAAATTATAATAAAGGAATTATCATTGCCGGCATCGCGCAGCCTCAGTTTCCAGAAACATATTGCCATGCAGTCGCCCAGATTTCTCAAACTTTAGGATGGCCAGTTTTAGCAGAAGGACTATCACCATTAAGAAATTATTCTCAACTAAATCCTTATCTAATTTCTACTTATGACTTAATTATCAGAAACCAGGAAATAGCAGAAAAATTAACGCCAGATATGGTAATTCAAATAGGAGAATTACCAATTAGTAAAAACCTACGAACTTGGTTAGAAAATACCCAACCTAGACGATGGATAATTGACCCCAGCGATCGCAATTTTGACCCCCTTCATGGCAAAACTTCTCACCTAAGAACATCAGTAGAAGCCCTTGCTTCTGTACTTGCCAAGACAAAATTTATTGAGTATAATTCAAGCAAAGAATATCTCCAATTATGGTGTAACACTGAAGCCAAAATCAGAAAAGCAATCGATCGAAAAATGGCTGGTATTAACAACATACTTGAGCCCAAAGCTGCTTGGCTAATTTCTCAGATTTTACCAACCGCCACCCCGATATTTATTGCCAACAGTATGCCAGTGAGGGATGTAGAATTTTTCTGGGTTCCTAATAACTTAAATATACAACCTTTTTTCAACCGAGGTGCTAATGGAATTGATGGCACTTTATCAACAGCTTTAGGTATAGCCTATCGCAATCAAAGTAGTGTTATGCTAACAGGTGACTTAGCACTTTTACACGATACAAATGGGTTTTTATTAAAAAACAAATTTATCGGACATCTAACAATTATTTTAATCAACAACAACGGCGGCGGCATTTTTGAAATGTTGCCTATAGCTAAGTTCGATCCTCCCTTTGAAGAATTTTTTGCTACTCCCCAGAATATTAACTTTTCTCAGTTGTGTGCAACTTACGATGTTGAACATGAGATCGTTGATTCTTGGGAACAGCTAAAGCAACGTTTAAACCCATTACCTAGCAGTGGTATCCGCGTCTTAGAATTGCAAACAAATCGACGAGAAGATGCCAAATGGCGTAAAGACAATCTACTTAAACTCTCGTCTTCATAGACAGCTCAAAATCTCTATTATTATATAGCAACCGCCAAGCTGGCAGTAACTTTACCGCCAAGATGGCGGCGTTACGTATAACCTTAACCGCTTTCAAAGCAGTTTTTATACTAACCAGATGGCTGAGTTAATAGCGGATCTAACTGTGCATTTCCATCTAATTTATAGATGTCATCACAACCACCAACGTGCCGATCATTAATGAAAACCTGTGGTACACTACGCCGTCCATTTGCACGTTCAGCCATTTGATTTCTAGCAACTTCGTCGCCGTCAATTTTGTATTCAGTATAGTTTACACCTTTCCACCACAGCAATAATTTTGCCCTCATGCAGTACGGACAAGTTTGCCAAGTGTAAATTTCGACATTGGCTTTAATGCGTTCTGGATGGCGACCTAAAACAGGATTAAGGAAATCAAGCATTTTTATTACCCTGGTAAATGTGGATCTAAGAACTGACATTTAAGCTATTATAACAATTCTCAATCAAGTCTCAACAGCATAGTTTGCTTTACCTTAACCTCTCTGCGACTTATGCGGCATATTTAAAAACAGTGTTAGCTACTGTAAAGCAAGTTAAAATTGGCAGAGTTTATTTTTCAATTCTCGCTTTATTTCTATTTCTAAAATTCAACTCTTTTGACATTGCCGTATAGTAGTGTAGTGCAAATAATAAATTGATTCCAAAAAACAGCACAGCTAATAGGAACCGAAAAAAACTCATAAATGATAACCCTGATGTCATGCTAAATATCGCGAAAACGACTGAGCAAAGACCAAACCCTGATGCAAAAGAGCTGAGAAATAGCGACTGCACTTTAGACATGACTTTCTTGGAAAACCTATTGGTTTAATTGGGTGATGCAACCAGAAAAGAACTCTCGTCTAGACTCGTTATCCATATATATAGCGGAATATCGTCATTCCGCCAAGAGTAGAGTCAGAACTCAACATCTATTAAAAAGGTTTGAACTCTATAGAAAAATATAATCCCCTTTCTTGCAGAGTTCTGTCACTAGATTTGACCTCAATCAAAGGAATACCCCACTCAAAGCGGGCTGTAAAGCGATCGCCATATTGCCACCGCAAACCTAACCCCGCAGATACCAAAGTATTCGGGTCAGGTTCTCCTTTAGAACCGCTATTCCAAGCTCTACCAAAGTCAATAAACGGCGTTACCTGCAAAATCCCTTTTTTGTCGCGGGTGCGATAAATTGGATACCGGACTTCAGCCGAAGCAAAAACTCCATTATCCGTCAGCAATAAATCTTGACGATAACCCCGCACTGTATCTAAGCCACCTAAACCAATTTGCTCCAAGGGTACGAGTTCCCCAGCAGCTAATTGCACATCCGATCGCAGCAGCAACAGCGTATCTGGTGCTAGCAAGCGCAAATACTGTGCTTGACCCCGCCACGCCAGGAATTGGCTGTCAGGTTCAGAATTGTTGACATTAGCATCAAAGGCTCCGATTCCGAGACTGAACTGCGATCGCGCCGCAAAAACTTGTCTAGCTCCCCTCTGGGTGTATTCCTGAAACGCTCTAACTGCAAAAATGCGAGTTCTGCCGCGATCGTCAGCACCCGGCGACAAGGGATATTCTACCCCCAACAGAAAGGTATCGCTCTCCCGCCGAGCAGCACTGATCCCCAAGGCAATTTCTTGGTTAGGAGTTTGGACTATCGGCTGGCGGTAGGTTAATTCGTAGTCGCGGCTTTTGGCTTCAATGTCTAGTTCGTCAAAGGGAGGCTCAATAATATTGCTCTTGCTCCTACTGAGCTGGAAACTGACCGTGCCATTACGTGGATTTACAGGTAGCGTATAGTTAAGTTCCACACTATTACTGCCATCTGTGTTGGTATAAGTCAAACTGGCGCGATCGCCCCTACCCGATACATTACCTGAGCCAATTTCTGCCCCCCGTCGGAAAGTCCCCACGCTCGGAGAGCGCCCATTATCGGCAAAGATGCGTGAGTTCAAAGTCTTTGCTTCTTTAATCCGCACTTCCAGCAAGTTTAAACCGGGGCGCGATCCTGCTTGGAGCTCAGCCGAGATAGTTTGGATGAGGGGGTTGAGTTGTAGCAGTTGTAAAGCTTCTAGTAGGCGGTTTTGATTCAGGGGAGTTTGAGTAGCGATCGCCAATCGACTCCGTACATACTCAGGATTAAGCCGTTGATTCCCTTCCACACTAATACTTTCTAGCCTACCTTCAATCACCTGGATCTTGACCACACCCCCCGTCATACTTTGAGGTGGAATCAAAGCCCCCGAAGTAATGTAGCCTTTGTTGATATAAAGTTGCGTTACAGCAGAACGAGCTTGCAGCAGTTCTGCAAAGGTAATGGGGCGACCCGTAAAATCTGCCAATAACTTATCTAATTCTTCTTTACTGAAGACAGTGCTACCAACTACTTCAAACCGCTCTACTGTCACCGTCCCTGGAACGTTGGGCATTTCTTCAGGCTTACCAGGAGTGGGCGTTGAAGGCTGGAGAAGTTCTTCTGGAGGAGGTAAAGGCGACGGTATCGGCAATTCTGGCTGTGGCGGCGGAGTCGGTATCCCAGGGTTGGGAATCTGAGCTATTTTTGAGTTTTCCCAGCCTCCAATTGAGCTGATATCCAGTCCATTTGCAATGTTTTTAGGTGGAATTGCCAGTGGAATTGATGGCAATATTCGCGATCGCGCATCTTCCGATAATTTGAGGTTGCTTTCAGCAGTTTGAGCTATTAATGGCTGAGGATAAAAAGCTGTAACTGAGCAGTTACAAAGCAGTGCGAGTGTGAAATTTATCCTCAAACAGCCTTTGAAAAGTTTCCGGGGCATGGCAGGTGGGGTGACAGCAGGCATTTAAACTCTGAGAAGCACCTTGCCTTTGGAGTGTAGCACCTTTGTATTAATTTTTTAGAGATATTGTGACAATTACTTACATCTCAGTATTGTTGACAAAATAATAAAGACGTGATACGTGCTTGGTATAGCTAGGGGCTAGGGGCTAGGGGCTAGGGGCTAGGGAAGAGGGAAGAGGGAAAAGCTTACGACTTAAGGGATTATGAACCAGAGGTAAGAGTTGGAGTTGCCCTAAGCGCCTTGGCGGTTGCTATATATTTAGGAATTTGCACTTAGGGGTCAAATGACCAAAACACAACAAAAACCGCCGTTATGGACTAACTCAGACGGCGTTTTTTTTGTCTCTAACCAACTCATCAGCCGGAAAACTCATGGTTATGAGCTTTATGCAATCCAAGGTGATAGCCTTTAAATCGGGCTACTCACAGGCAACCCCATCAACATCAGGATCAAGCTTGAAAGGATCATCTGGGAAGGCAAACAGCACCCTTTGAGCCTCAGATTTATCCTTGAAGTCGCTGCAATCACACTTGCTACTAACGCATTTTGGCAGCTCTCCTTTGTTAGGGTCTACTTTGCCATTAATCTCCAATTCTGAGGCTATCAGCAAGCGCTTAACCTCGTTGCAGGATTCAATACCAGACTTACCACAATCCAAGCAATTACCCAATTGCGTATAAGCCACTTTGAGTTCGGTTATCCCAGCACCCCATCGCGCTTGCTCAATAGCAGAGCTGATTTCACCTAATTTCGGTCTGATTTCAGTGCGTTGTTGTTGGCATACCTGAGCATCATCACGGTCAAGGCTAGAGCCAACAGTCTGTATAGCTTTGATCTTAGCTAGTAAAACTGTCGGTTTGAGGGCGATCGCCTCCGGTGTAGTCACTTGTGCGGGAGCTACATAATCCGATGGTGTAGGCTCAGTAACCTCAGTAGTTGGGCTAGAGCAGCCAACAAAAGTGGCACAGAGACTAACGATCAGCGCCAGAGTAATTAGACTTTTGGGCATGGTTTGACCAATAAAATGAGGGTAAGCCGCCAAACAGCAGGGATGTACAGATATTAGTGGCTAAGATGCTTTCTGGATAAAGCTTTCAGCCTTAGCGTACAATTTTCCTGTTTGGGCACGGTGATGCCTACCTTGTTCTTAAGTAAGTCCTAATAGATATTACACAAGCACCACAAGATCGGGTTTAAAATTTAAGTACATTGTTGGACTTTAGCGCTTAGGGGCTCTAGCACAATAATGTAAATAAACTACCTCCGATCTTGTGACGCTTGTGTAGGTTTTACTTTTATTCGGTTTTTCCTGTTCTCTTGGATAATCCAGAGAGTCAAAGCTCTTTTCCTTTTTCCCTCTTCCTTCTTCCCTCGGAAGATATACGCTAGATTTTATTGAGCTGCGATCGCAACTCTTCGAGTTCAGGATCGACAACAGAATTTGATGGAGTACCAGAAGTTTGACCCGCCGCAGGGAGAGAACCAGTTGTCGCTGAACCCAAACTCATCTGCGCCTTCAAAGCCGCCAAATCATCGTCAACACCACCGCCAGCTTCCAGCTTCAGAAACTCTTGTTCTAAACCAGAGCCAGCAGCCAACTCCGCCGACGCACCTGCGCGAGCTTCCATCTGCAAGACTTTTTCTTCCATCCGCTCAAAAGCACCCATAGAGCTACTCGTATTCAGAGAGCCAATAGTGCTATTTAATTGCTCCTGAGCCTTAGCAGCAGAAATCCGCGCCTTCAGCATATCCTTCTTAGTTTTAGCTTCAGAAATCTTGCTTTCCAGAGCAATCAAGTTGCGCTTGAGACTTTCCATCTGACCAGTTTGCTGATCCAAACTAGCCTTCAGCGTCGCCGCCGTCTCAGCATAAGACTTCTTGCGAACCAGCGCCTCGCGGGCCAAAGCTTCATCCCCCTTTTGGAGAGCTAGCTGAGCTCGCGATTGCCAATTATTGGCTTGAGATTCGGCTTGAGCGTGCTGTGTCTGAGTGCGTTTTTGAGTAGCGATCGCGGTAGCAACTGCTTGGCGCAACTGCACCAAGTCTTCCTGCATATCAATGATGGACTGTTCTAAAATCTTTTCCGGGTCTTCAGCCTTATTGACCATATCGTTGAGATTGGCTCTCACAACTCGGCTAATGCGATCAAATAATCCCATAACGCTATTTTTCCTTTATTGCGGTTTACGAGGTAGGTGGGAAGGAAGCTCTAGGCATTAGCCTGGGAGCACGAAATTCTGTTGGTCAGATTTTTAATGAGATTTTGCCTCAAGCAACTTTCCCAAGCGCATAAATCCAGTTTAAAGCGATTTTTCTGAGACTTGCAGCAAAGTTCCTTGAAGCTAATTCATCAAGTTTATTTCAGTCCTTTATTTAAAGATTCATCAATAACTGCCGTAGATCCTAACAGATATACTAGCACGTTCACTGTAACGCCGCCCTCTGGGCGGTTATAGCTCCGCAAGCGAGAGCGGCCTTACTGTCAGGGCAAGTCCTAACTTAAACAGAAGCCGCGATCGCCTCCTGCCTTAGTCTTAGTCTGTCTGGCTTCTGTCTTCTGTCTTCTGTTTTCTGTTACATCACTCACCAGAGGGCAATTTAGGCGCATTGTTACCAGGGAGTATTTGCGCTTTCATCGCCGCCAACTCAGCATCAACATCACTCGCTCCTTCCAACGAGAGAAATTTCTTTTCCAAGTCGCTAGTTCCAAGTTCCGCGATCGCCTCTGATCGAGCCTCCAGTTGCATCACTTTCTCCTCCATCCGATCGAAGGCACTTAAAGCACTTCCCGTGTTCAGATTCCCCATCATCTCATTCAACTTCTCAGAGGCCTTAGCCGATCGCGCACGGGCAATATACATATCTTTTTTAGTTCTAGCCTCCGAAATTTTCCCCTCCAACCCCCGCATATTTTCCTTGAGTTTAGTCACAAGGCCGCTCTGCTGTTCTAGCTGTGCCTTAAGCGCTGATGCCGTCTCTTGGTAAGATTTCCGCCGCGTTAGAGCTTCCCGCGCCAAATTTTCCTCTCCTTTTTGCAGCGCTAACTGGGCACGCTGATACCATTCGGAGGCAGCAGACTCAGATTGGGCGCATTGTCGCTCGCTGCGTTTTTGAGTAGCGATCGCCCCTGCCACCGCCTGTCTAAGCTGCACCAGATCCTCCTGCATATCCATCACGCTCTGTTCCAGAATCTTCTCTGGATCTTCCGCCGCGCCAACCAGACTATTAATATTGGCGCGAATCACTCGCCAGATGCGGTCAAATAATCCCATACAAATTCTCCCAATTTTCAATTTTAAACTTGGGGACTGAGGGGAGATGGGGAGCGGGGGAGTTTTGAGATTGCTTCAGCTTGCTTTGTTCCTCGCAACGCTAAACCCTATGGGTAGGCTACGCCAACACGGTTTTGAGAGATTGCTCCGTTGCACTCCCAACGCTTCGCGGCTTTGAGGCGAGAAAAGAAAGCAATTTTCCCCCTCTCCCTCTCCCCCTCTCCCCCTCTCCCCTCAGTCCCATCTCCCCCTCTCCCATCTCCTCCTCTCCCCTCACTCACGGTTGATAATATCTAGCCGCAACGCCTTTTTCTTGGAGTTCTTTTACCAAACGCTCGGCCGATCTAGGATTGTCCAAAGCCCCCATTTGGATCTTGACACCATTTGGGAACTCCCGGACATAAGCATCTGTAACTGCCGTTCGCGCCTCCTCTAAGGATTGTTCATTGCTGTAATCTAGGACTACGTAATAGTAACCATCTTGAGCTTTTACAGGGATGCCAGGATTTGAGACAACTGGCTTCGGTGTTGCTGCTGGGGATGCCGTAGGCTTAGCCGTCGATGGTATCGGAGCTAATGGCCTTGGGACTACAGATGTTGCCGATCGCTTGGGGAGTAGAGCTCTACTGAGATTATTAAGACTCTCATCGTTTGTGTTTGCTGCATTCGCTGGTTGTGGTGGTATGACGTTAGGTAAACTTACCCCAGCAACCGGCTTAGGAGTTGGCGGTATTGAAGGTTTGGCCGATGGTAAAGGAATGGGAATTGGAGTCGGCTTTACATTGCTGAGGGTGCTCAAATCTAGTTCTACAAATTCCTTGGAAGCTAGATTGGGAGCTTTTGGGAGCTCCGCTTGATTAGCGCTGTCGGCTGTTGGGATATTAGCTGGACTTGCCGCAGGGGTAGGACTACTTTGCTTGAGCCAGCGGTTGAACCCTAGATTCGCCAGAATTGAGGGATTGATAACTGTGTAGCCGAGAGCGATGCAGGAGAGCAGAAACAGTAGCATTGAGCTTAGTCCCAAGGGAGTAAACAAACTTGCAGTTAAACTGCGTTCTGCCTGGGCTTCTGATTTTCCTTCGTCTAAACTTTTTAGAAGTTCTTCGCTAGATGCGAGGTAATTATTGGGCGATCGCAGGCTATTAGCTGATTTTGCAGATAGGCGATCGCTCCCTGCTGATGTCAAGGTTTTGCCTGCGGCGTTGTCTGCGATCGCTAGTTGTGAGGCTGGCGATCGCGTCTCAAAATGAATAGTTTGTCGCGGCTTCATCTCTGGCGATAATACCGCCCCCTGCTCAACGGAGCTTTCTACCACAGCAGGAGAGATTAAATCTATGGAAGGACTGGCTGGCTTGGCTCCAAGGCTGACTGATGGGGCTACCCATTGTTGCGATCGCTGTCGCTGCCGCCGATACTGGCTCACTTCTTCTTCTAGGTTTATGTCTAAACAGCCCATCACAGCCTGTAGAGCAGGCTTAATTTGATTTGAGGATAATTTATCCGGTGATTCAACCGAGGAATGCTTACTCATAAAAAAACTCCTACCACCTCTTCATCGATTTTAGAACTTTAAAGTATTGGGTTGCCGTTCCACCAATACTTATTTTAAATCTGGCGACCAGATTTATAGCAACGTCCACAGGCGTTTAGTTCAGACTGAGCGACGCTTACTTTTTCCAAGGGGACTTGAGCCTGAGCGATCGCTGTGTTTAAGTCCCGATTTAACCTTGACTGGTAGCCACAGTTAAAGCACCATCGGAGGGTGGAGATCAAGGCTAGGTTAAGGGCATAAGGTAAAAAGGAAAAAACTTAGGTTGCTAGCTTTTCAGTCATCGGTCTCTTATCTTTAAATTATGCCCGACCACTTATCAGTTATTTAAATTTTACAACTCATAAGTGATAACTTTTCTCTTTTTAATCTTGATATTTTTGTTGTTTTCGATACATATTTCTCTATTGGCGTTTAACTTTTAGCTTGATCCCTGTTAGTTTCTTAATGCTTCAGCCTAGCTTAGCCCCTAGTCATTATCCACGTATTACTTAATTGTTTATATATATAACAGAATTATAAATAAATCATTAAGGTTCTTTTCATCTTGGGGATCGCTCTAAGCTAGATAGAATAAAGGCTTGGGAGCGTTCTGACGTGCCAACAGAACATTGCACAATATAAGAAATGAAGATTATGCGCTAAGGGAATTTTTATGAAAACCTCGTTAACTTCAGCTTGTAGGCACTGTAGGTATTATATCCCAGAAGGGAGACGTGGTGGTGTTTGCCAGCAGCTAAACGTCCCGGTTCAAAGCGCATGGACTGCTTGTTCTTTGGCGATCCCGCCCTTTGCCCCTGTTTGGGAAGAAATAGAAGAGATGGTGCTCTCGCAGCAGCAGGAAGCAAACTTACAGAGTGCGATCGCTCTCCAAAGTTCTGAGATCCAGCCCCACGAACCTTCTCGACCAGTATTAGCTGAAATCCCAAACCAAATAGTGCGGTTTTAGTCCAACTCCAAGGGCTAACTTAAATTTACTCAAGTTTACCCAAGCACGATCTTTGAATTTAACTTTAACAACTCCAACTCTTAATCAAAAATCTAGGAACTGACCGAATTTAAAAAAATAAGTAAATCCACCTAATTTATCTCTATGGTAGCCAAGGAAATTTCCGAAAATCGGGCTGGCGTTTTTCCAAAAATGCCTGTTTTCCCTCAGCTCCCTCCTGAGTCATGTAATACAATAAGGTGGCATTACCCGCTAGTTCTTGCAGTCCCGCTTGACCATCACAGTCAGCATTAAAAGCAGCTTTCAGACAACGAATTGCGATCGGACTTTTATCCAATATCTCATTCGCCCACTGAATCCCCTCTTGTTCCAACTGTTCGACAGGTACGACGCAGTTAACTAAACCCATAGCTTCGGCTTGCGCTGCTGTATATTGACGACACAGATACCAAATTTCCCGCGCTTTTTTCTGACCCACAATTCTTGCCAAATAACTTGCACCAAAACCACCATCAAAACTCCCAACTTTTGGGCCTGTCTGTCCAAAAATGGCGTTTTCGGCAGCAATAGTAAGGTCACAGATGAGATGCAAGACATGACCACCACCGATCGCATAACCTGCAACTAGGGCAATAACAACTTTGGGCATCGATCGAATTAGGCGTTGCAAATCTAGCACGTTTAGCCGAGGAATGCCGGCCTCGTCTACATATCCCCCCGATCCGCGAACGCTTTGGTCGCCGCCAGCACAAAAAGCGTATTTCCCATCTGTATGTGGGCCTGCGCCGGTGAACAGAACAACACCAATTTGACTATCTTCACGGCTATCGGCAAAAGCGTCGCAGAGTTCAAAAACAGTTTTAGGGCGAAAAGCGTTTCGTTTGTGAGGGCGATTAATCGTAATTTTGGCAATGCCGCCGCTTTTATGGTAAAGAATATCTTCGTAAGTTTTGGCAGTTTGCCATTCAATTTGCATAGGAAGGGGAAGGGGAAGGGGAAG
>NZ_JARFTR010000274.1 GCF_029167235.1 Kamptonema sp. UHCC 0994
GGCGGTTCCTTAACCGCCAAGATGGCGGCGTTACGTAAGTAATGCGTACTGCTAGATGTTAATTACCTTCTAAACCTTGTTCAGATTCCGATGCTAATTTCTCCCCAATTTTCGGCTCCGTACCATTCAACAACCGCTGAATATTAGCACGATGTCGCACAATCACAAATACACCACCAGCAATACCAAATAACTGATAAGCTAACGGCTGACCAAAAGCAAACATCAACCCAGAAACCCCGATCGCAGCTATAATAGAACTCAAAGATACTATTCGCGAAATCGCCAAAACTAACCCAAAAATCCCGAAAGTTCCTAAACCGACAGGCCAATATAAACCTAACAAAACTCCCAAACTTGTAGCCACAGATTTACCACCAGAAAAGCCTAACCAGATAGATTTACTATGTCCTAAAACAGCAGTTAAACCTGCTAAAGTTGCCATCCAAGGCAATACTACTGTAATCTCTTTTATCCCTGCGGTTGCTGCTAGCTGAGCAGTGCTATCAAGCGAGTAGATATAACGAGTCAGAGAAATCGCGGCTATCCCCTTCAAAACATCAACTAGCAAGACTCCCAAAGCGGGCCATTTTCCCAAAGTTCTCAGCACGTTAGTTGCACCCGTAGAACCAGATCCAAACTCGCGTAAATCGATTCCTAAAACCCATTTTGCTACACTATATCCAGTCGGAATCGAACCTAGTATATAAGCAGCCAATAACACAGAAAAATTTAAAATTAACCACAATCCCATAATGAATTCACCTCAATTTTCTATCTTGAATGTAACGCCGTCCTCTGGGCGGTAAATTCACCGCCCAGAGGACGGCGCTACTATTTAGCTAACTTGTCCTATCAAAAATCTTTAGGCATCAAATTCTGCGGGTCTGGAGCAAAGGCTAACCATAGGGGAAATTGGAGGATTGATAGACTAATTTGATCCTCTGTTTCATCAATTATAATTAATGGCAACTTCCCATCTTTTACTAAACGATCTGCTTTTTGTGCGACATCTTCCGCCGCCTCAAACAAAATAATTCCCCGTTCCGGGCCAAAATCATTCCTAGTAATTCCTAGACAATCTTGCAAGCCTCTACGCCATTCTCCCAAACGTTCGGGACTGTTGGCAAGTACGAGAGTTCGCAAACGGCCGCCGTATAGCGTTCTAAGTACAGAAATTACTGTTGAAGAAATTAAGATATTTTGTAAGCGGGAACCCATTGTTCGTAAAGCTCCCTTTCCACCTTGAGTAAAAAACCAATTTGAGACTTTTTCGGCATGAATTGGTTCAAAGGTACGGCGCAATTGCCAAGGTGGGCCGTAGTAGTCGGGAAGAGTGCGATATTGGTCGAGAATGCGGCGAATTTGTTTGGCTTGTTCCTGAAAACCTTGCTCAGTAAATCGGGGATTTGTAGGTGCATCAGTAGAGGATTTAGACTCTTCAATAATTTGTTTTGGCTGTTCTTGTACTTCTGGTATTAAGTCTAATTGTTCGGCGGTACTTGCTAAATCTTGTAAACTTCCTACTAGATAGTCTTTAAAACCTTGAACTCGAATTGCTAAGTCTTGCGAAACGCCTGCGAAAGTGGTTCGCATTTCTTTTTGAATGCGATCGCGACGGCGTTCTAATTTTTCTACTTCAACTTGTAGTGATTGCTTGCGCTGTTCTAATTGACCTAAAGCGTCTTGCACTAAACGTCCGATCGCAGCTTGAGTGTCACTGAGTTCTTGCTGCAAATTAGCTTTTGTGGCAAGCAGAGTCTCAATTTCTTGTTTCAAATCCTGTTGTTGCTTTTGCAAACTGATAACTTGCTGTACTAAGTTTTCGGTAACATCGTCTTTGATGTCTGTTACCAATTCATTAATGGGATTTAATTCTGCGGCTGATTCGCCTTCAGCAATTGGCTGTATAGTCGGCTCGTCAATTGCATCCGCAATTGATAAATCCTCTGCCATTGGCTGTGCGATCGCGGACTCAATTGGCTCTGTCACGGCCTCATCCTTTGGACTGGAATCTTCTGGATTAACTGACACTTCGATTGCTTGTTGTTGATGTTCTTGGGTTTGAGTTTCGTCTGAATTCATGGGAAGTAGGGGACTGGGTTTAGGGAGTTATAGCTAGGGGCTAGGGACTAGGGGCGCTTAGGAGACAGCAAGCTTTTTAGTCATCCTCATCTTACGTTTAATTAGGTGAATTTACATAGCAGTTTTTAGTTGTATGAGAACGGGTGACAGTTAACAGTTAACAGTTAACAGTTAACAGTTAACTGACTTCATCTTTCATCTTTGAGTCCTTTCGCGGACAGCGCTGTTCTAAGCACGCCTGTAGCATTTTAGGATCGAAGAGTACCGGGAGGAAGTGAATGCTTTTGACTTCTTTAAAGTAGAACAGAATGGGTACGGCTGGCCAGAATACCTGCCAGTTAAGCCATTCTTGGTAAGGAAAGCGGCGGATCATGTCTTCTTTGCGGTATACGTCTAAGGCTGTGTCGGTGAATTGCAGGCGGATGGTTGCGGCCTGATACATCAGAAACAAGCCAAAAAGAGCGATCGCTAAAGCTACCACTTTTTGTACCAGCAGCAGGGGTACGGAAACTCCGACTAAGATTAGGGGGAGCGCGTAACTCGGAGTCAGCTCTATTGTCTCTGTTGAGTTGATCGAAGACGAAGTTACAGTCACAGGCTTAATTCCGGCTTGTAAACGAATGTTGCTAATTATTTCATTTTATCTGGTATGGCTTGCACCTGCCGATAGAAAAAAATCGGGTTTCGCTGATGGAAAAAGTCGAGTTTAATCCCGTTTATGAGAAAATTTACGAAAAGAGGGGCTAGGGGCTAGGGGCTAGGGGCTAGGGGAAGAGGGGAGCTAGAAGTTAGTAATTAGGAATTAGACTTTTTAAGACGAAAAGAAGAATTAATTTCCATTTCACCTCTTCCCTAGTCCCTAGCCCCTAGTCCCTAGCCCCTTTTCCTATAATTTTCAATTCCCTAGCCGCTGGAGCGCCATACTCCCAGTACCTTGAAACATTAACCAAGACAGAAAAAAATTGCAGATAAAGATCGCAAGCATAGAAGTCACAACAGCAGTCGTAGTGGACTGTCCAACACCTTTAGCACCACCAGTAGTAGTCAAACCCCAACTCGTACCAATCACCGCAATTAAAGCGCCGAAAACAAAAGCTTTGATAGCCGGGGCGCAAATATCCCAAGGCGTGAGAAAGTTACGGGCAGAGTCCAAAAACACGACTGGGGAAACGCCGTACAGCCTGGTAGCAATCAGCAGACCTCCAGCCATACCAGTTACCAGAGATAAGATTGTCAAAATTGGCAACATTAGACAGCAAGCAATAACGCGAGGAATTACCAGATAATCGATGGGGTCAGTTTTGAGGATATAGAGAGCATCAATTTGCTCTGTTACTTGCATGGTGCCGATTTCAGCAGCGAAAGCAGAGCCTACTCGCCCAGCAATAATCACTGCTGTCAAGACTGGGCCGAGTTCGCGAGCTAAAGAGAGAGCTAGTACACCGCCAACGGCGTTAGTTACACCCAAGGCAATAAACTCCCGCGCTACCTGAATGGTAAACACCATACCCACAAAACCAGCAGTCACCAAGGCGATGAGTAGGGATTCTGGGCCCACAGCCACCATTTGGTCAAGGGTGTTGCGGCGATGAATATTGCGAGTGAACAGGTGCAGAGTCACTTGGCCGCCTAGCAGTATTGCTGCTAGAAACCGCTGACTCCACAATCCCAGGCCGGAAGAATTAGTCTGACTCAAGGTTAAGGATGACTGTAACAACAGCAGAGAAAAATGAAATGTATCTACAAATCTTAAACAAGTTTCTTTAACTGAAAATTTAAGTTTTCTGACAGATTCGCTGCAAAAGAGCGATCGCTTCTATCGTAGAAAGAGGGTAAGTGAATTTCACTTGTATGCCTGTAGGCAGTTTAGCCGATTTGTGAGTCTCTATATGAGCATTGTGCCTAATTTTCTTCGCTCTCTACTGCTGACAAGTCTTTTCAGCTTTGTCGCTCCGCTATTGTTAATCGGGACAGGGTTGAGCTGTTCTTACTTAATTAGTCATCTGCCCTACCTGCAAGAGGTTGGTCACTTGGGAGCAGACCAGATTTTGAAGTTCCTAGCAACTTTTGGCAATGGTAGCCCCGTTGAGGGATTTTTAGTAATTGGTATTACCTTTAGTCTGGTGGGAGTGTTGTTTGATACTTATGCTTTTTGTCAAAACTTACGAGGCGGTTAACCGTACAATTGGTTCGGAGATTAACACTTGGGGTGAAAGAGTGCTAATGTACGGGAATGCGATCGCGATCGTGGGAGAAAACCGAATCCCCTAATTTGGAAATTTTTCATACATTAGAGACAGGTTAAATCAAGGTTTCTTCAAAGCCTAAAAATTCAGAAGATTGGAGGTATTGATTATGTCTCTTATTCGTTTTGAACCGTTCCGGGAAATTGATACTTTGCAGCGGGAAATGAATCGCTTGTTTGAGAATTTTACGCCGCCGGTAGAGCGTGGTTCTAATGGTGTTGCATTTATGCCTGCTGCTGAGCTGCACGAAACTCCAGAGGCTATTCACTTAAGGCTAGAAATTCCTGGTTTAGAGGCTAAGGATTTGGATGTGCAAGTGACGGCTGAAGCTGTTGCTGTTAGCGGGGAACGCCGGTCTGAAACTAAGACGGAAGATAAAGGCATTACTCGTTCTGAGTTCCGTTATGGTTCTTTCCGCCGCGTGATTCCTTTACCTGCACGCATTCAAAATGACAAGGTGGAAGCTAAGTACAAGGATGGGATTTTGAATCTGAATCTACCTAAAGCTGAAGCGGAAAAGAACCGCGTGGTTAAGGTGTCACTTGATTAATATTTGGTTAGTATTCGACGTTAGCTAGATATAGCGGTTTCCAACTTGATGAGGTACAGCTATAAGGGGGGATTGTTTCTTCATTCATCTTGTGGTGTACCTCACCCGGCTGTCAGCCGCTGTATCTTGCCTCGAGTCGAATACTGACCAAACTCTCTGAGCTATTTTCATCATCAACCGTCTAGTAATCGGACAAATTTAAGAAACTTAACTATCGGCTTTTCAGTCCGAATATTAAATACCCTAATTAGGATTTACACTCTTAATCTGTAACACTAGCTACAGCTTATACTACTTCTGAAAAATATTGCTACATAGAAATTATAGGCAATCGTACTGACTATCAACAAAAAACCAGGATGAATTACAACTGGCGAAAAGTCTTGTCTAACGGTATAATTCCCCCTTCCTCAAAAAAAACGCCCCGATTTTTCAACAATTTGTACTCCAGCGATCGCGCCCCTGTTGTTTAGCATCGTACAAAGCTTTGTCTGCATAGGCTACCAGTGTATCTGGTTGAACTTCCAAGGTGGGTATGAGTGAGGCAATACCCAAACTGACTGTGACGATCTCCTTCACGTCAGACTGTGCATGGGGAATCGCCAGATCGTGAATTCCTTGCTGAATGTTTTGTGCCACCTTAATCCCTCCTTTTAAATCCGTATTCGGGAGGAGTAACACAAATTCTTCTCCACCGTAACGCGCTGCTAAATTGGTGGGACAACGGACTACTTTTTGTAATGTTTGCCCTATTCTAATTAAGCAATCATCCCCAGCCAGATGACCGTAGTAGTCGTTGTAGGATTTGAATTTATCAACGTCCAATAAAATTAGAGAAAGTGGCTGATTTTCTGGCGCTAGGCGTTGCCATTCACTTTGAAGACGATTGTTGAAACAGCGACGGTTAGCCACTTGAGTCAAGCCATCTAGATTTGCCAGTTCTTCTAATTTTTGATTGGCATCTTGCAGAGCCAATTCAATTTGTTTGCGGGCGGTAATATTACGGATAGTAACGGAAAAACCATCTCCTAGCTTGACTGCTACGAAGTGAAACCAGCAAGATTTTTCTGATTCATAGTAAAAATCCTGTTCTAAAGATTCCCCCGTCTCGACAATATTAACGAAGCGATCAAATAATTCTAGATCAATATTACTAAAAAACTTTTTGAGTACCAATTTGCCAATCATGTCTTCACGACTGCATTTAAAAGCTCTAGCAATCACGGGGTTGACGACTAAACACTCAAAATCCTCAATCTCCCCTGTTTCGATATGACGAACAGCCTGCATTGCCGCAATACCATCAAGGGAACTATTCAAAACACTAGCCAGTAAAGCCCTCGATTGATAAAGTACCTCTTCTGTTTCCCGGCGCTTAATATTTTCTTGTTGCAGAAGCTGTTGCTGGCGTTGAATGGTTAACTGATTTTCCAGACGCGCCACTACTTCTTCGATTTGAAATGGTTTGGTGATGTAGTCTATAGCCCCTGAATCAAAGGCGGTTACTTTGTCGAAGACATCATCTAAAGCACTAATAAAAATTACTGGAATGTGGCTAATATCTGCATCAGCTTTGAGAGTTCTACAGACTTGATAACCATCCATTTCAGGCATCTTAACATCTAAAAGAATCACATCTGGTCGCTTTACCTTCACCGTTTTCAGTGCCATCCGCCCACTGGTAACGCTGCGAACAGTGTAGCCGAGTTTGAGGAGCGCATCGCTTAGTAATTGTAGATTTTCTAGAAGATCGTCTACAATTAGAATATTACCTTTATTTTCGATGCCAGAATTAAGATTCATTGCCACTCCGGGGTTCTACTAAATCAAGAATCTGCTCAAACTTAAATTGACTGGCAAGTTTTGTAAGGGATTTTATCAAACGAGTTTCTGTTTGGGGAATTTCTCCTACAACTTGTAACACGAGGTTAGTATTTGCCTCAAGTGCAGCTTCGTATAATTGAGTAATCCATTCTTGAGTCATACAGGTTAAATCTGCCGATGTCAAGGGACGTGTTTCTGTATCATCCAAGACAGGAGATATTGTTTCTGCATAGATATATTTGACTCCCAAATGCTTGGCTAGTGCGTCAAAAATGGTGTGTTCAACGAAGGGTTTGCGAACAAAGTCATCACATCCAGCCGAAAGCACGATCGCCTTTTCTTCTTCCAACACACTCGCCGTTAACGCGATTACAGCCGTAGCATTGCCTTTAGTGGTAGATTTGATGTATTTTGTCGCTTCGTAGCCATCCATAACTGGCATCCTCATATCCATCCAGATTAGGTGCGGTTCCCATTCATCCCAAATGGCGATCGCCTCTTGTCCGTTACTAGCTTCTTTCACCTCAAATCCCAAGGGACTGAGCAACTTAATTAGTAATTGTCGATTAATATATTTATCATCGACTGTGAGAATTTTGTAGCTAAGTTGACCGGGAGCAAGTGCTAGCACTTGGGGATATTCTCCTGTAATCTTGCTGTTGGTTTTTTCGCCCAATTTTACCTTAATATAGAATGAGAAACTTGTACCTTTTCCTAATTCGCTTTCTACAGAAATATCTCCCCCCATCAATTGCACAAATTTCCGGCTAATTGCTAAACCTAAACCCGTTCCTTCCTGCATTTCTTTTCCTGCTTGGGCTTGACTAAAGGCATCAAATAGTTTTGGCAGTTCTGCTGCTGCAATACCCACCCCAGTATCGCGAATACGGAAATGCAAATTAAAAACATCTGTGGTTTCTTGTTCTCCCAGAAAGACATTCAAAGTGATTTGACCCTCGGAAGTAAATTTGATGGCATTGCTGAGTAAATTAATTAAAACCTGACGCAGTTTTACTTGATCGGTACAGATATAGCGCGGCACATTTTCTGTTCGCTGGAATACCAAATTCAATCCGGCATTATTAGCCCGCAGATGCAACATATCTTCTAAATCATTCAGCAAGATATGTAGGTCAAAGTCTGTAAGATTAAGGGTGGTTTTACCTGCTTCGATTTTTGATAAATCGAGTACATTATTAATTAGCGTTAATAGATAATCACCACTGCGATAGATAATTCCGGCATTTTCGTATTGTTCAGGGGGCATATTTGTGGCGCGTACCATCAATTGCGAAAAGCCGAGAATAGCATTGAGGGGCGATCGCAATTCGTGGCTCATATTGGCAATAAATGTACTTTTGGCTTGATTGGCGGTTTCTGCTTTCACTGCCAACTCTCGGGAAATATTCTCACTTTCCTGCAAAGCAATAGTACGCTGAATCACTCTTTCTTCTAATTCCGCATTAGCTTGTTGTAATTTCAAAGCCGCTTGACGATTTTCCGAAACAATCGCAGATGTCACCATTGTCGTAAGGGAAAGTACCCCCACAAATAAAAGTAGTAACAAAAGGGAATTACTAGCCAATGCCACCTTATAAAAAATACCAATTTTATAAGCCGTAGTGATAAAAGCCATACTACAAATGGCGGTGACTAAAATAGTAGTAACTTTCTGACTAAAACGAAAAACAGACCATAAGAGAGGGGGTAAAAGTAAATATTCTACAGGTTGACTCTCAAATAAGGCAAATTTAATGACTATTCCCAAAAGAATAGCAATAATCAGAAATTCTCCACTAAGCCAAGACTGCGGGGCATAAAATTTCTGTTTTTTAAAACAAATTAACAAAAAAGGTGTAAAAAGTAAGATACCTATACTATCACCAATCCACCAACCCGTGAAAGTTTTTAGAAAGTCAGACAGGGGGACAAGTTTCTGATAAGTGAATGAACAAGCCCCGATCAAAGCGTTGGGTAAACTAACTCCCAAAAAACTAACGGCGATAAAAATTACTACATGATTGACTTCATTAAAAGGAAATTTTGTGCGAGTTAACCGTCGAATCACAAATACTGCCAATAAATTCCAAATCGTTACACTAATACTATTGAGGAAAACAGTATTCCATAAACTTGGGGATATCGACCAGGCCATGATTAAGGTCGCAATAAATTGACCCATAAAGATACCTAACCAACGAGAATAACCCCACTCCAATAAAGTGGCGAACATCCATCCTGTTCCGGGCCAAACGGGTGAAATATATGGTGGGATAATCGTAAGACTCGAAAATTCATGATTCGGGAGAAACCAACAAATCAAAGGATAAACAATCGAAATAATCAGAACTTGAAGCCACCATTGGGGATTTTTTATTTCTAAGCCTAGACCATTTAAGAGGTTAAAAAAATGTTTTTTTGCGATCATTTTTCAGGTATCAACTTGCTTTACAAAAACTGTCAAATCTCAATTGTGAACCATTAAAGGTTCAATTAAATCACTTTAAGTCTTGATTATCTAGCAACCCATCCCATCAAAGCACCGATACCAAATGTCGTCAATAGGATACCCGCCGCAGCCACTAAAGAACGGGCAGATGTCGTCACCCTTGTAAGTTCCCTCTGGCGAACCAGAGAATTCACCGCCTCGGCAATTTGCCCCTCTTATTTCTCAACCGCGATCAGTTCGTAAGTCGCCAGAGTCCTGTTAATCTAAGCCAAAGAGCGATCGCACGCTAACTCAAAATCCTCTGGAAAGTCGTTAAAAATAATGAAAATTAAAGACATCGGAGAACAAGGCTTATTAGCAATTCTGCAAAAGTTTTGCCCCCCTGAAATTATCGGAGATGATGGCGCAATTATCCCTACCCATGCCGATAAATCTCTGGTGATTACCACTGATATGCTCGTTGATGGAGTACATTTTAGCGATCGCACTACGACACCCCAAGATGCAGGATGGCGTGCTGTTGCTGCTAATTTATCCGATCTGGCGGCGATGGGAGCATCACCCTTAGCGATCGCTGTGGCACTTAGCCTTACCCCTGACACTCCTGTGAGTTGGGTAGAGCAACTCTACCAAGGGATGACAGCTTGTCTGCAAGAATACAATACCCCGATCGTGGGCGGCGATATTGTGCGATCGCCCCTCATCGCTCTAGCTATTACTGCTTTCGGAGAAGTTGACCCCGCCTGCGCTATCCGCCGCCGCAGCGCCCAACCAGGTAATGCGATCGTCGCCACTGGCCCTCACGGAGCCTCACGCGCTGGGCTAGAATTGCTCCTTAACCCTCAATTAGAGACATCACTTACTCCCCCCGAACGTTCATGGCTAATACTCGCTCACCAGCGTCCAAAACCCCGATTAGATGTATTACCGATCCTCTGGGAAATTGTAGATTCTAAACTTTTACAATGGGAGTCAAAATCGAAAATTGAAATCGCAGGAATGGACAGCAGCGATGGTTTAGCAGATGCGATTATTCAAATTTGTCATGCTAGCAATGTTGGAGCTAAAATCGATCGCAATCAAATCCCTATTCCTTCAACTCTTCACCGCTTAGTCTCAGCGGAAAAAGCACTAAATTGGGGATTATACGGTGGTGAAGACTTTGAGCTAATTCTATGCCTTCCCCCGGAAATCGCTCAAAAGTTAATACAAAAGTTAGGAGCTGGAGCAGCTATAGTGGGAAGTATCACAAAAAATCCTGATATTTTGTTGGTAGATAGTAACGGCATTTATCCAGAGGAAGAGTTAAATCTTAATAAAGGATTTCAACACTTCTTACCTGTTAACTGATAACTGTTAACTGTTAACTGTTAACTGATAACTGTTAACTGTTAACTGTTAACTGATAACTGATAACTGAATCGCGTGTAGGTTAAATCTGTTGTCGAATCCGTTGTCTATTTAGCGATTACCAATTAGCAATTAGCAATTAGCAATTACCCATTACCCATTACCCATTACCCATTAACTGTTTAAATATAGCATTTTGCATAATAGATTCAAAGTCTATTTCATTTATTGCTAGTTGCTTGCACATATTTGGATTGAGATCGAATGCTCGTTTCAAGTTTTCTAGAGCTAATTCTATTTGACCTTGAAGAGCATAACAACGAGCCTTATTATACCAAATTCGATAAAAATCTGGTCTAAGTTTAGTGGCGTTATCGTAAGAATCAATAGCCGCATCATATTTTTGTAATTTAGTGAGGGCAACGCCTCGATTGTTCCAAGCGTCTGTATAATCATTTCTGATTACTAATGCTTGATTGTAAGAGATAACTGCTTCTTCATACTTTTGCATTTTTGAGAGGGCAACTCCTCGATTATTCCAGGCATCAGCATAGTCTGATTTTGCTTGAATTGCTTGTTCGTAACAGACAATCGCTTCTGGAAGCTGCTGCATTTCTAATAATACTACTCCTTTATTATTCCAGGCATCGGGGTAGTTTGGGCGAATTTTTGTTGCTTGTTCGTAGGAATCAATTGCTTCTGAATAGCGCTGCATTCTTGTCAGCACTACTCCTCGATTATTCCAAGTATCTGCTAGTTCTGGCTGAATTTGTAGGGCTTGATTGTAAGCGTTAACTGCCTCGTCGTAGCGATTTTCAAAGAAATAAGCATCTCCCTGTTTGGCATAGTCGCTACCACTCATCAATTGTTTGCGATCGCCATATTTTACAGGGGTAAATTCTTGAATTTCGGGGTCTGTGAACAAAATATCAGTGTCCTCTTCAACCCATTTTCCCTGCTGATTGAGTTCGTCTAAGACGGTTTGAGCTTCAGTGAGGACTGTTTTTAATTGAGAAATTGTATCGTCTCTAAGACTAGCAATTTCTTGCTGAGCGATAGCTGTTTGCTGAGCTAATTTTCCTAGCAATATCCAAACGCCGACAGCGGCGGCTGTAGGAAAGAAAGTAAGTACAATTAAAAAAATATTCAGCATGGATGCTGTGCGGCGAAAAGCGCTGTCAACTTCTTGAGAGACGCGATCGCGAATCTCGTCTTTTACCTGACTTTCTTGTAAATCCTGCTGTTGAGCTAATAGCCTCCCCGAAGTCGCAGGGGGAGACGCAGTAGCACTTGGAGAGAGTAAAATACTGGCGATCGCGATCCCGCAAACTGCTGTAAAGATGTTGGACAAACCAATTACCCTCGCGATCGCTACCAAATTTCGGATTTTCATGAGCTTTGTACGCTTCTTTACCACTCTTTAAACAGACTATTAAATCTAGGATATCTGTCGGTGCCTACTGCTGACCAAGGCTGAGTACGCCTACCCAGGGTTATTGCCCCTACAAGAGCATGATACAGCCCTGCACCGCCAAAACTAGATAGGCAATCGTGGTCTGACTGCATCATAATAAAAATGTAATATTAGCTCTAAGCTTTATGTCTGATTGGGATAGATACTATAAAATGGCTATGCCTATCAATCTCTGACAAGCGCATAGTCAAACAATAATCAAACAATCGAACACTCTGATTTAATTCAGGGTATTTTTTTATTTTTATTGTTAATTTATGGATGAGTTAAAGCGGAAGTTGCCGTTTAAATGCGATCTTATCGGATAAGAAAAATACTAGAATGACTGGATGGCTAGGATGACTCAATAAATGAGTTCGCTTACCCTAAATTGGCTGAAAATAAGCAGTCTCAAGCACAGCTTACGGGAATTGTACTAGAAAACTGACCGACAATGGCTAAAAGCACTGAGTACACTGTAAAAATCCAGAATCTTAAGAAACGCTACGGTACTGTTGAAGCCGTCAAAGATGTTTCCTTCCAGGTGGAACCAGGGGAGATTTTTGGTTTGCTCGGCCCCAATGGTGCAGGCAAAACCACTACTCTGCGGGCTTTGTGTACGTTGATAGCCCCCGACAGCGGACGCTTAGAGGTATCCGGGATTTCAGTTATAGAGCAGCCGAGATTGGCTAGACAACGCCTTGGCTATGTGGCTCAAGAGGTTGCTTTAGATAAGGTGCTGACGGGGCGCGAACTTTTGCAATTGCAAGCCGCTCTCTACCATTTGCCCCGGTCGATAATTAAAGATCGGATCGATCGCGCGATCGCATTACTCGGTTTAGGGGAATGGGCGGATAAAAAGACAGGTACTTATTCCGGTGGTATCCGCAAACGACTTGATTTAGCTGCGGGACTTTTACATCAACCGGATGTTTTAGTTTTAGATGAACCGACAGTCGGGCTCGATATAGAAAGCCGCGTTGTAGTTTGGGACTTTCTGCGACAGTTGCGGGAGTCAGGGACAACAATATTGATTACCAGCCATTATCTCGAAGAGGTTGACGCTTTGGCGAACAGAGTAGCAATTATCGATAAGGGTGTAGTGATTGCTGCGGGTACGCCAGAAGAATTAAAGGATAAAGTAGGAGGCGATCGCGTTACTCTCCGCATCCGCGAATTTTCGCCGATTGAGGAAGCCGAAAAAGCAAAATCTCTGTTACAATCTTTGCCTTTTGTACAAGAAGCGATCGTGAATACTGCTCAAGGTAATTCTCTTAATTTAGTGGTAACACCTCAGAGTGATGCACTTTTGAATATCCAACAAGTAATTAGAGATGCGGGCCTTCCTACTTTTGGGATTGCTCAATCTCGACCGAGTTTAGATGATGTTTATTTGGCGGCGACGGGGAGGACGCTCTTAGATTCTGAGTTAGAAGCTTCTAGTCGTCGAGATTTGAAGGCCGAGCAAAAAGCGGCTATGCGCTCTTAGTTTGAAGGAAGAAGGAAGAAAAAAGAAGTAAAAAGTAAGAGTCAACTTTCTTTCTTTGATAACTTACATAACGCCGCCCTCTAGGTAGTAAAAATACCACCCACAGAAGGGCCTTACGGATATTATGTCCTCACCGTCTTGGCGATTGCTATAAAATTTATGGCGATCGCTCTTTTTTTGATGAAATGATAAACTCTATCTGTTGGTGTGAGGAAAGAGAGTGAGTCAGCAAGAGATTTTAACATTAGCCAAAGAAGGCGATGCAACTGCGATCGCATTTCTCATTAGTCAAGCACTAGGAACCAAGGGCATAGCCGTCAAAGCCACCCGTCAAAACACCTGTCTGCATCTATTACTAGAAGCAGAACCACTACCCGCCCAAGATGCCTGCATCCGAGTCATCGTCAAAGGCTTACTTCGCCTCGAACCAGCCCAAATCTACTCTATCAAAGTTTATGGGCGGCGAACCAGCCAGCAATTAGCTGGTTGGACTCAAATCGTCGAACTCAAACAACCCTTGGGGAGTGGGGGAGCTAGGGAGCAGAGGGGCGGGGGAGCACAGGAGGGGGGGAAAATTCCCAGTTACCAGTCCCCAGTTACCAGTTATCAGTCACCAGTCACCAGTCACCAGCCTCCAGTCAACCGTCACCCATTACCCAAAAGGACAACCGGAAATCCTTGGCTTCTAGTCGGCTCCGTTAGCATTGTACTCATCCCCTTATGCGGCTTCGTGCTCAGATCTCAACTTCAACAACCCCCCGCAACCATCTCAAGTACCTCTGAGAAGCTACTACCCTTAAAGCCAATCCCATCTACATCAGCCTCTCCAGCTATACGCATTAGTCAAAAAGCGGTCGCTAAGCCTATCTTAAAACCTATTCCGAAACTTGTAACAACTACACAAGTAACGGGTAAGGTGACAGAGGTTTCAAACATAACTTCACCATCTCCAAAAAACGCACAATTTCCAGCAGAAAATATCACCATCAAAGCCGTTGGTGATATCATTCCTGGCAGCAATTATCCTTACAATAAACTTCCCAAAGACGAGAAGATTTTATTTAAGTCAGTCAAGCCATACCTGCAAGGAGCAGATATTTTATTCGGCAACTTTGAAAGTACATTAACCGACTATCGTTACAGTTCCAAAGGTGGCGGCGGTGGAATGCTGTTTGCCTTTAGGACACCTCCCAGCTATGTCAAGCTGTTAAAAGATGCGGGCTTTCATATTTTGAATGTCGCTAATAACCATTCCTGGGATTTTCACGAGCAAGGATTTAAAGATACGATTAAAAATATCGATGGTGCAGGTATGACTGCTATTGGTAAAAAAGGTCAAATTGTCTACAAGAATGTCAAAGGTGTTAATGTTGCCTTTATTGGTTTCAGCAACTATGGTGAGGTTCACAACTCTCTATTAGAGCTGAAAGCGGGGGAAGCAATTGTGAAAGAAGCCAAGAAAAAAGCTGATATTGTAGTCATATCCGTTCATGCTGGAGCCGAGGGAACGGGAGCTCTCAGAGTTCCAAATCACAATGAATTTTTCTTTGGTGAAAATCGAGGGAATATGGTGTTATTTTCCCACACTATGATTGATGCTGGTGCGGATTTGATTTTAGGACATGGCCCCCACGTTAACAGAGCTTTAGAACTGTACAAAGGAAAATTAATCGCTTATTCTTTGGGCAATTTTATGGGATATCGCAGCCTATCAACTGCGGGAGAACTTGGGGAATCCTTGATTTTGCAAGTACAAATGAACCCTAAAGGAGATTTTATTTCTGGTAAGATTATCCCAGTACAGCTTAATGGGCAAGGGATACCTGCTATTGATAATAATTTTAGGAGCGTGGGGCTAATTCGTAATCTGACAAAAGGTGATTTTCCTAATACACCATTGAAAATTGATGAGAAGGGGCAAATTTTGAAAAAATGAAATTGGTAATGGCTAATGGCTAATGGCTAATGGCTAATGGCTAATGGCTAATGGCTAATGGCTAATATCATGTCCGGCAATTACAATCCGTCATTGCGAGCGAAGCGAAGCAATCGCAAGGTGTTGGGATTGCTTCGCTTCGCTCGCAATGACAAGTATTTAACCAGATATAATATGACAAGTATTTAACCAGATATAATATGACAAGTATTTAACCAGATACAATATGACAAGTATTTAACCGGACATGATACAAATAGTAATTGCTAGTAAAATTTAGGTTGAGTGAAGCAAAGCAAAATCCAACGCTATCAATTAAATTTGTCAACAGTTAAGCGTTAACCATTAACCGTTAACCGTTAACAGTTAACCGTTAACAATCTAAACTAAGGAGCGATCGCAAAGCTTCCTTCATCTCATCTATAGTTGTCGTCGCAGTACCAAATTGACGCACCACAATACTCGCGGCCAAATTCCCTAAAACAGTAGCTTCCCAACCAGACGCACCAACACACAATGCTAAAGTCAAAGCTGCCACCACTGTATCACCAGCACCAGTTACATCAAATACGTCCGTCCGATTAAAAGCTGGGATATCCTGCTTATAGATTTCCCCATCCTTCATCCTTTCAAACAAGCTCATTCCTTCCTCGCCGCGAGTAATCAACATTTGTTGAGCTTGAGTTAAATTCAGAAGGTCACGCCCTGCATTCACCAAAGTTGTAGAGTTCTTAATTGCATATCCTACCGCCTGCTCAGCTTCCGGTAAATTAGGCGTAAATAAAGTCGCTCCCGCATAGCGATTCAACTCTGTTTGAGCATCTACAATAGTTCTAGGGTGAGACACCGCCGCTTCAATTACAGCCGCAGTCAAAACACCATCGCCGTAATCGGAACAAACCACAGCATCGACAGTATCTAATTGTTGGCGGATATACTCTGCTAATTGCAACTGTAAATCTAAATCGGGCAATTCATCCGACTTGCGATCGACCCTTACAATTTGCTGAGTTACCGACTGACGAGCATGACCAGAAATTCTAGTTTTCGTAACAGTCGGACGGCTGGGGTCAATTAAAATGCCAGTAATATCAATGCCCGCATCTTCAAAAATACGGCATAAAGCCTGTCCTTGGTCATCTTTACCAACTAAACCGGCAACTTTGACTTGACCCGCCAGTTTAGCAAGATTATAGACAGCATTTGCGCCGCCTCCGGGCAATTGCCTAGTATTTTCGTGGCGCAGAATCAAAACAGGCGCTTCGCGGGAAATGCGCTCGACTTGGCCTGTGAGAAATTCATCAAGAGTTAAGTCCCCCACCACTAAGACTCGCGCCTGGGAAAAGAGATCCAATCGTTGTGTCAATTGCTCAGCCGAGCCGCGCACTTGAGCCAAAAATGAAGAATCTAAAGACATTATTCAGTGAAACATTGGGCAGTGGGAGACGAGGAGACGGGGAGATGGGGAGAATTCTCAGTTAACAGTTAACGGTTAACAGTTAACCGTTAACTATTACTTCAACTTTTGCTTAATGATGGTCACAACTTGAGTTAATTGTTTCTTGAGAGCGTCAATCTCAGCCTGCATTTTAACTATTTTGTCATTGAGAGCCTTAATGTCAGCAGCTCCAGCTCCACCTCCGGCGGCTCCGGCTGATTTAGCCTCTGGTGCGTCTGGCTCTTGCGGGCGCTTTTTAGCCAAAATCATGGCTAATTTAATCGCCTCAGAGAGCTGCTTTTTCTCGAAAGGCTTTTCGATAAAGGCGAAAAAATACTTGTCAAAGGGTTCTGGAATTTTATCCGTCACCTCTTCTTTGCGGCCTGACATGACCACGAGGGGAATCTGCCGGAGTTCGGCTTGCGATTGGATCTTTTGAAAAACCTCCCAGCCGCTTACTTTAGGCAGTAGGAAATCCAACATGATCAGGTTCGGGTGTGCTTGACGGATGAGCTTGAGCCCTTCTTCGCCATCTTTTGCTTCTAGGACTTCAAAGTTGCCGGCTGGCAACATCTCTCGCACCCGCACGCGGATGACTTTGCTGTCATCGATTACTAGGATTTTGTTACTTGCCACGACTGACTCCTCTGCTGATGAGTGAGGGTTCCCAACATTAAACTATATTCTTGCAGAATTACAGCAAGAAAATTGATTGTATTCCAAACTGGGATGAAACTGGGATAAATTTCCGGCAGCTAGTCTGGTTAATTTGGTCTAGGATCGAAGCGCACAGAAGCAGAGTAACCAAACTTTTATGCCTGCCCAAACCAATTTAACTTTTACAAGTAAGCCGGATGATTCTCATCTTACCTCCTTAGTGTCGCCGATGCCTGCATGGTTGCGTCGTCCGATTGGTAAAGCTAGTGAGTTGTCAGAGGTGCAACGAATTATTAAGCAGCGCCAGATACATACTATTTGCGAGGAAGGGCGCTGTCCTAACCGGGGAGAGTGTTATGCCCAGAAGACGGCGACTTTTTTGCTGATGGGCCCGACTTGTACTCGTGCTTGTGCTTTTTGTCAAGTAGATAAGGGGCACGCGCCGATGCCTTTAGATCCGCAGGAACCGCAAAAGGTGGCGGAATCTGTGCAGTTGTTGGGTTTGCGTTATGTGGTGTTGACTTCGGTGGCGCGGGATGATTTGTCTGATGGCGGTGCGGGTTGGTTTGCGATGACTATGGAGGCGATTCGTGAAGTTAATCCGCTGACTGAGATTGAGGTTTTGACTCCTGATTTTTGGGGCGGGGGTGGGGGAGCAGGAGAGCGGGGGAGATGGGAAGATGAGGAAGATGGAAATCTCCCCTCTGCCCCTCTGCCCCTCTGCCCCCCATCTCCCGATCTCAGCAGTTCCCAATGGCGGCGAATTGCCCTAGTTGTGGCGGCTAAGCCTGCTTGTTATAACCATAATGTTGAGACGGTGCGGCGACTGCAAGGGCCTGTGCGGCGGGGGGCGAAGTACGATCGCTCTCTTGATGTTTTACGTATTGTTAAGGAAATTAATGCCGATCTTCCTACGAAATCGGGCTTAATGCTGGGACATGGGGAAACGGAAGCGGAGGTGGTGGTGGCTTTGGAGGATTTGCGGGGGGTGGGGTGCGATCGCCTAACTCTGGGTCAATATATGCGCCCTTCTCTGGAACACTTGCCAGTTCAAAAATACTGGACACCGGAGGAATTTGACCATTTGGGTGCGATCGCGCGGGAAATGGGCTTTTCTCATGTCCGATCTGGCCCCCTCGTTCGTAGTTCTTACCACGCCGGAGAGAGCGATTAAACCCCTACCTCAGAAAATTAGGACTTACGCAAAATCATAGTACGATCGCAGTCTGGGTGGTCAATGAACCGCCAGGATGGCGGCGTTACGTAAATCATCCGTAAGTGCTGAAAATAACTCTTACGAATAGTGCAAATAGGTAACGCTCTCTGGTATTTCTAAATACAGATACGGCTGAATTAATTAGGAGCTTTAACCTATGGCAGAGATATCCAATAACCAACTCAACTCGGACTCCGTGATGAAAACTGGTAAGCCCCCTTACACCTTCCGGGCTGCCTGGTTCCTGCTACTTTTCGGTCTCAACTTGTTAATGGCAGCATATTATTTCCACGTCATTCAATAGTTGGTGCAATCTGACCCTTGCACGAAATTTTAGCCCTCAGTCCCAACCCCTCTGCCACTCTAAGGTAAAAGGTTGGGCTGGGCTTCTCTGGCTTAGCGATTGCTGGGCTGGGTTGTTGACGACTCTAGCTGGGATAGTCGCTGTTGCATTTTGATTACGTCTTGCTTAATTTCGATCACCATTGTTGCTAAATTGTCAAACATGGGGTCTGCCGATCGCATTCTGGGACTTGTTCTAGTTGTACCGGGACTCGTTGGCGGTTGCGATCGGTTAAATCCTGAAGCTTGAGACTCTAACCTATTAATTTGTCCCCTGATATCGGAAATTTGACTCTCCAATTGAGTAATACGGTATTCGAGTTGGTAAGAGCCTTGAGCGGGTGTAAAAATTGGTAAGGTAATTATACCTAAAAATACACCAATACAGAAAATTACTATTTTTTTGATGCGATCGGGTATGATTTTGAGCATGGCTTTACAGTTGTAGCGGCTGCATTTTCTACACTAACAACTGTTTCAGATTTTGTGTCTCTATCAGAGGTAAGTAGTCGGACATAAATAAACGTAACTATGTCATTGCGAGGAACGAAGCAATCACAAGCCTTTGGGATTGCTTCGTTCCTCGCAATGACAAGCAATATATATGTCCGACTACTTATGTATTAAGCTAATTTTATGACAACTAAGAAAGTAGCAATTTTTATCTTTGATGATGCCGAAGTGCTTGACTTTGCCGGGCCTTTTGAAGTGTTTTCTGTCACCTCAGAATTAAATAACCGTGAACCTTTTGCTGTTTGTACTGTTGCGGAAAAATCCGGTGCTATCTCAGCTCGTAATGGTCTGAGTATTAATCCCGATTATACCATATTAAATTGTCCACAACCGGATATTTTAATCGTACCGGGAGGGATGGGAACTCGAATTTTAATGAATCATCAGCCTGTAATTGATTGGATAAAATCTTGTGCGAAAACAGCAGAATTAGTGCTTTCTGTCTGCACGGGTTCGCTACTTTTGGCAAAGGCGGGTTTATTAGAAGGTTTAGAAGCGACAACTCATCATAAAGCCTTTGATTTATTAATAGAAATTGCTCCGAATACAACTGTTGTGAAAGATCTCCGATTTGTGGACAATGGCAGAATTATTACTTCTGGGGGAATCTCAGCAGGAATTGATATGTCTTTATATGTTGTTGGTAGACTTTTAGGAAAAGAAAAAGCTGAGCAAACAGCAAAACACATGGAATATAAACAGTTAACAGGTAATGGCTAATGGCTAATTGCTAATGGCTAATTGCTAATGGCTAATTGCTAATGGCTAATTGGGAAAAAACGCCTCTTCTTCCTTACTTCCTTCTTCCTTAAGAATCTTCACCCCACACCTTTAGCTGTAAATAAACTAACATTAAAGCTCCAGCCATCAACAAAGTTGCCGCCGCCGCTGCATAACCGAAATCAAATTGAGCAAAAGCTTGGTCATAAATGTAATAAACTAACAAATTAGTAGAGTTTAAAGGGCCGCCGCCCGTGATAACATAAACTTGCTCAAAACTTCTCAGGGTAAAAATAGCAGTAGTGACAGTAGCAAAAATTAAAGTAGGTCGCAAACCTGGTAAAGTAATGTGCCAAAATTGCTGCCAAGGCCCAGCACCATCTAATTCTGCGGCTTCATAACGGTTGATAGGAATTGCTTGTAATCCAGCTATAAATACGACCATATTAAAGCCTAACTGCTTCCAAATACTTAACAAAATCAGCACTGGCATTGCCCAAATTGTACTATTTAACCAGGGGACAGGATTTAAACCAATAGCAATTAATAAATTATTAACTGGCCCTTCTGTTTGAAAGAGCCACCGCCAACTTAAGCCAACTGCAACTAAGGAGGTAATAGAAGGGATAAAATAAGCAGTACGAAGAAAACCTCGCAAGGCAAACGATCGATTTAATAATACTGCCAAACCTAAAGGTATAATTAAACTGGGAATGACAGTAGCAACACTAAAATAGAGAGTATTGCCAAGAACTTGCCAAAAATCAGGGCTAATTAGCAAACGGTAGTAATTATTGAGACCAATTAAACGCATACCCGAACGAGTGAAACTACCAGCGGTAAAACTGAGGTAAAATAAATAAATGATGGGCCATAAGACAAAAGTAACCAGCAAGATGAGAGATGGAGCTAGAAAAATCCAAGCCGCGATTGTGTCATTATCCAGCCAGTGAAAATGCCTAGATTTACTCGGAACCATTTGATGTTATATTTTAATTTTTAGCTCTTGAATTGTATCATAATATCCTAGGAAGTGAAAGTGGAAACTCAAGATATATTCCGAAATCTGACAACCTTAGAAACTGAGCGGTTAATCCTGCGAAAGATGACTTTAGAGGATGCGGAAGATATGTTTGAGTATGCTTCTGACCCAGAAGTGGCAAAATACACTATTTGGAATGCTCATCAGTCTGTAAAAGATACCAAATTCTTTCTAAATACAGTAGTTGAGCGCTATAAAAATCGCCAAATTACTGACTGGGGTATTATCCATAAAGAAGATGGAAAGTTTATTGGTACTTGTGGATTTGCTGAATACTATCTAGCTCACAACCGCGCCGAAATTGGCTATGTACTTTCTCGGAAATATTGGAAGCAAGGGTATATGAGCGAAGCAGTTGGTGCTATAATTAAGTTTGGCTTTCAAACGATGAAGTTAAATCGAATTGAAGCTAGATGTGAAGTTGAAAATATTGCTTCAGCTCGCGTAATGGAAAAAGTAGGGATGGAATTTGAAGGTATCTTGAGGCAGCATATATTTACTAAAGGCAAATACTGCGACCTAAAAATTTACTCGATTCTGAGACAGGATTTTTTTGGAAAAAAATATGCTTAGCAAGCAAGCTAAAGTGGTAAAATGTTGTAAACACCAATAATGTCCTACTGGTTCCAGTCTACAATAATAGTACAATAATAGCAAAAAGCTTATGATTACCACAATTGTTGATTCTAAAAATTGTTTGATTTCTCCTGATATTCCACCTATAGAAAAAATGGGAGATTCACCTTTAAAATTGGGAATTCTTGCCTCTGGTAGTGGCAGTAATTTTGAGGCAATTGCTGAGGCGATAGAGAACCAGCAACTCAATGCTCAAATTCAAGTCGTAATTTATAACAATCCCGATGCCAAAGTTGTATTGCGAGCTCAAAAATTTGGCGTTCCTGCTGTTCTTCTCAATCACCGTAATTACAGTCGTGAAGAGTTAGATGCAGAAATTGTCAAGACTTTTCGAGAATCTAATGTTGACTGGGTAATTATGGCCGGCTGGATGCGAATTGTCACCCCAGTTTTGCTCGACGCTTTCCCCGAAAAAGTTATTAACATTCACCCCAGTTTATTACCTAGTTTCCCTGGAATTAGAGCCATTGAGCAAGCCCTAAAAGCTGGGGTTAAAATAACTGGTTGTACAGTTCATATTGCCCATTTAGAAGTTGACAGCGGCCCGATTTTAATGCAGGCCGCAGTGCCAATATTGGCAGGTGATACAGCAGAAACTTTGCACGCTAGAATACAGGTACAAGAGCATAAAATAGTGGTGGGTGCGATCGCACTTTTAGCTGCTAGGTCTGCTAAATAGTTATACTAATTATCCCAATAGCAATCTTTCTACTTTATGCGGAAAATACGATTATTTATTGCGTCTAGCCTTGACGGATATATTGCAAGAACATCAGGTGATGTTGATTGGTTATTCACCGACTCTGACTACGGTTACGCTGAATTTTTTGCCCGAATTGACACATTAATTATGGGTAATAATACATATCAGCAAATTCTTGGTTTTGGAGAATATCCCTACAAAGGTAAAGAAAGCTTTGTGTTTTCAAACTCCCTTTCTGGCACAAAAGATGACAATGTGGAATTTGTGGGGGGTGATTTAAAACAATTCATCAATAAGCTACTCAATATGAGCGGCGGTGATATCTGGTTAGTTGGTGGCGGTCAGACAATTCATTATTTCTTAAAACACGGTTTGGTTGATGAAATTATCCTTTCAATTCACCCTATTATTCTAGGGGATGGGATTCCGCTGATTGTGAAAGATACTAACCTAGAAATAGTGCTTAATTTGAAAGATGTAATAAAATATAGCTCCGGGTTGTTACAAGTCTTTTATGATTTGAAACTGGAGGAGTGACAAAGAGGGCTATAAAGTATCTCCCATAAGGGTTACAGCCTGTATGCCTTGTTGATAAAAGAGCGGTAAGTAACGCGGCCTTCTGGGCGGTTAGGATACCGCCTGGAAGGCGGCGTTACGGATATCAGAACTCATCGTCCTAAAAGCTTCACCAAACCAACTCCGGTAAAGTAAAGACCCAGAACGGCTCCCCCTAAAAGAGTTTGAGTTAGAGGGTCAGTAGAAGGTGTTAAAACTGCTCCTAAAACAGCCGCACCTAGAATCACATATCGCCAACCAGAAAGCATTTGGCCTGAAGAAACAATTCCTAAAATACCCAAAATTACTTGAACAATTGGGATTTCAAAAGCTAAACCAGTGCTGAACATTAGCAGCAACACAAACTCGAAATATTTGTCAATTGACCACAACTGCTCAACAACACCTTCCCCATAGCTAACAAAGAAATTTAACGCCGCAGGAATTAAAAGCAAGTAAGAAAAAGCCAAACCGCCTACAAATAAAACACTAGACCCCAAGAAAACAGGCCCCATCAATCGGCGCTCGCGGCGAGTTAGACCTGGTAAAACAAACATCGCTATTTGGTAAAGTATGAAGGGGCTAGCAACCAATAAACCGCTGTAACCAGCGACTTTCAGCGAGACAAAGAAAAATTCTCCCGGAGCTAATTGTATAAATTTCAACCCATTTGCCGGAATTTCTAGTAGTTGTACGATCGGTTTAACTGTCAGAAAACAACCGATCATACCCCCAGCGACAGCAAGCAGCGAATAAAAAATCCGCTGTCGCAATTCTTCTAAATGGTCAAACAGCGACATCTCTACCTCATCAGGGAGTTCATTGAGATATTCCCCTTCTAGGTTGCGAGGTGCGATCGCAGCGTCATTAGTCGTTGCAATACTTAGATTTTCTGGGGTGGCGGGTGGGAGGTTATTATCCGAACCCTGTTCGGGTGTCTCCGGGTTAGAAGGCAGCGTCATAATCGATTTGAGAGTTTAAATTTGAAATTAGGGAAACACTTATCCAGAGATCGACGACTTATAAAGCCTATGTGAACTATTGTATCGAGGTTAGTTGCAGTGCGAAAGTCTTTTATCAGGTATTTGTGCTGCTGAGATTGCTTATATCACCTCAACTCCCCTTCTCTGTTACATCAAAGAGTCGTTTTACGTAAATTCTGGTTAAAAATAAGCTAGAGAGCTATTTTTAAATAGAAATGTATTTTTCCCCTGCCCCATCTTGGCTTCAATCTGATGAAAATAGCAGTATCATTGAAAAGAAATTGGATTTATTTTATATCTATGCGTAAGAGCAGACTTTTTTACTTTTTACTCGTTACTTTTTTCTTGTTGAGCTTTTTGTTGAGCTTAAGTATTCCCATGACTTTTGCTCAAGATAGTAGCACGGATGTGCTTGAATACCCAACAATCAGAAATCTGCTTGATGAAGGCAACTATGCTGAGGCTGTAGACAGAATTGAGAAAGATTGGGAAAATCAATATCAGTCATATTTTAAAGAAAGTTTTTCACCTCAGTCACAGACGGCTGACCAAATAGCACAAACTCTCTCACGCCTAGCTGTTCAAACTAAGAAAAAGCCAGCCTTAATCTATATTCTTCCCCGTGCAGATCAACTGGAATTACTGTTACTAACTCCCGATCGTCCTCCTTTCCGCCAAAGTGTTCCCGCAGCTAAACGCGAGGCTTTGCTTCCAGTTGTTAAACAGTTTTTTGCTGAAATTACTAATCCGAGAAAAATTAACAGCACTAGCTATTTAAGCACTGCTCAGCAACTTTATCAATGGATAATTGCACCTCTAGAATTAAATTTACAAGCTCAAAATATCGATACATTACTATTTTGTGTCGGTAATGGATTGCGTACTTTACCGCTGCCAGCTTTGCATGATGGAACTCGTTTTCTGACAGAAAAGTACAGTCTAGCCCGCATCCCTGCTTTCCAATTTACAGAATCTAAATATGCTGACCTCAAAAACTCGAAAGTTTTGGCAATGGGGGCCTCGGATTTTTCTAATTTTTCCGAACAACAACCTTTACCGGCAGTGCCATTGGAATTAAAGGCGATTTCTCAACAGTGGCCGGGTGAATCTTTTCTGAATGAAGATTTTACTTTAGTTAATTTACAGTCGGAACGGTTGCGGCAACGTTTTGGTATTATTCATTTAGCAACCCACGCAGAGTTTAAGGCTGGAACTCCTAATAATTCCTATATTCAGTTTTGGGATACTCCTTTACGGTTAGATCAAATGAGGCAGTTGGGGTGGAATAATCCGCCTGTGGAACTATTAGTTTTAAGTGCTTGTCGTACTGCTTTAGGTGATAAGGATGTGGAGTTAGGATTTGCCGGTTTAGCAGTACAAGCGGGTGTAAAATCGGCTTTAGCTAGTGTTTGGTATGTTAGCGATACGGGGACTTTAGCCTTAATGAGTGAATTTTACCATCAGTTGCGGACTGCACCTATTAAAGCTGAGGCGTTGCGACAGGCTCAAATTGCGATGATTCACGGTAAAGTGCGTTTGGAAAATGGTCAGTTGCAAAGTTCTAGGGGTGGAATGATCTTACCATCTGAGTTTGCTGAAATTGGCAATGAAAATTTATCTCATCCTTACTATTGGGCGGCTTTTAGTATGATTGGGAGTCCTTGGTAATTGTTAGTTGTTAGTTGTTATCTTACGTAACGCCGCCCTCTGGGCGGTATCTCTACCGCCCAGAGGGCGGCGTTACAAACAATTAAGCAATTTATTCTAAATTCTAATTTTTTAATTTTTAATTACAAAGTGCTACGAAACATGATATTCTGAATGATACTAGCTGTTTCGTGTGCTGTAGCCACTCATGGAAAACTGGGAATTTCTGCTACAGAAGGAAGGCGATCGCGCCTGGTTGCCTCTGGAATCGCCCGATGTGGAAATTCTGGAAGGCCGCTATCGCGTTGTAGCCCGTTCTACCCTTGCCAATGCGGAGATCGAGGTTCGCATTACTCACCAGCTTACGGATGAAGTACCTCCCCAGCGACGAGTTCAGAAGCGATCGACTCGGACTAACCCGGAAGGGTTGATGGTTGTCATTCCCTACACTAGCCTCAAACCTGGAATTTGGGAACTCTGCTGTTTGGAAAATTCAGGGGGAGATTCAGGGGAAATTAGCCAGCATCTGGTTCAGTTGCAAGTTTTGCCAACTGAAGATTATTTAGAGTTAGAAGAGTCTTTTAGCCCAACTACTGAGGACTCTACATCCACGATCGCATTTTCCCAACCAGAGGGGACAACGACAATTTCAGAAGCCTCAGTATCCGCGATCGCGAAGCCAGCAGATATCCCAACTTCCCAGGAAGCAGAACCTTCTAACCCCTCCCCAGAAAAACTTGAAGCTACACAGGTACAAACTTCTGTAGATAATAACGCTGAAAACAGTTCTCCAAAAGCTATTTCTGCTGAAGCAAAGACTAAACTAGAAAAGTTGCGTGGGCGTAGCCAGCGGTCGGTATCGCCTTTAACCGAGAAATTATCAGTTTCACCCCTAAATTCTACACCAGATACTTTAGATATCTCCGAATTTGACCTGCGGCTAACCTTAGAAAAGCAAAGCTACGTAGCTCAATTAGGTCAGCCTTTGATTATTTACGGGCAAGTTGAGATTGCAGAAAAGTCCGAATTATCTAATAGTAAGGCACTCACCCCCGAAATTCAAGCGGAACGATTGCAAAGAGCGATCGCGAAATTACAAGTACAAATTTGCCTCCGCGATCCCCAAACTGGCAAAGTTTTAGTAGATACCAGACAAACACTGCCACAGCAGCTTTCTCCTTGTATTTTTGCCTGCGTTATTTACCTGCCTTCCGAATGCAAAACCCGCTTAATGTTGGGAGAAGCAGTGCTTTTGGATGGCACGACATTACTAGGAACGGAATCTTTCACAATCACAGCCCGTTTGGAAGATTTACTAGAAGTAATTGTCCAAAATTTTAGTGAAGAAAACCATCAAGTAACTACTCCAGAAACATTAGCAAAGCAGGAAGAAGCAAACTTAAATCAATCTTTTGCTAATCTGACAGAAACTCTTAAAGAAGCTACGCCAGGGGAATTTCCACTTTCACCACGAGGACAACTCCCGCCTCAAATTACAACTCGCCCAGGGGCGATCGCACCAAATCAATCTTTAGATTTACCAGCATTTGGTCAGGGACTTAGCGATAGTAGCGGTAAAATGTCTTCCTCAGAAATTGCCCCCCTGTTGGTATTGGCCGCAAATTTAGAGAAAAAGCCAAAAAGTGAGGAATCGAAGGTTGTACCACTGTTCAAGGCTACTCCTACTTTCAGCGATTTATTAGTAACATCGGTTCCAGAAGAGTCAAAAGAAACAAACGATCGTCCTAGTATTAATTCGGAAGCGTCTACCAATTCAGAATTGGATGCAAATACGGGATCGGACAGTGGTTTAATGATGTCAGAACCACAGCTTGCAGATTCTCCGCCTGCGGTAGAACAAGGATTTCGAGGTTTAAAACTGCAAGATCGGTTTTTGACGCGGCTGAGCTCTTTGGCGAATGATACCGAGTTTTCGGATTGGCTGAAGGCAAGTATGCCACCATCGCCGGAAAGCTTGGATATAAAGGGAGAAGAAGGTTTAGGAGAGATTTTGACCTCAGATGGGGTTGAGGGGAAATCAATCCCAGAGGATGCAGAAATTAATGGTGGCGATCGCCAAACCAGTTCCGCAACTCCGGGTAAACCTGACTGGGTAGCGAGGGAGTTTGTCGTCTTTGACGATCCGCTACCATCGCGACAGGTGAAAAAGGTGAACGTAGAAGTAGAAAGCGATCGACAAGGACAAACTCAGCGTACTCCTTATGTTTTACCAGAAGAGGAGCCAGTGCCGACTCCAGTTTTGGACGTGCTCAGTAAGGAAATTGTCGCTGGGAGGCTAATTAAAGTCCGAGTCCGTTTACCGGAACTGATGCCTCGGATTTATGTCAAAATCTGGGTTTACGATCGCCAAAGTTACGTAATTTTAGATGGGCCGCGTTGGATCGCGGAGTTTTCGCCGAATGGGTTAGGGAATATTGAAGCGATCGCTGAGTTAGAAATTGCCTATGGGAGTTTAGAAGTAGAATTTGAGGCGATCGCAGTGGAAATGCAAACTTTGCGAGAAAGTCATAAAGCGACAGTTCACCGTCGAGTTGTACCTCCATCCGCTCCTAGTTTACCATTGGATAAGTGAGGTTAGAATTTATTAGTTTGTCTGGTAAGATTTATGCAGAAATAATTACCAGAACCTCGAATATATTCAACGCAAATTTATTCCTTTAGGCTAAACGAATTGCCACAACTACAATTTTGGCTAGCATTAGGATTATGAAATCGGAAACCCCCGCCCATCAAATCCTCCGAGTAATCCAAAGTAAGACCATTAACATACATAAGTTGTTGCGGATCGATCGCTACTTGGATACCCTCAGATTCATACACCAAATCGTCAGGATTAAGATTGTCATCAAAAGCCATTGTATAAGACAAGCCACAGCAGCCACTAGATTCAACACCAAGCCGAAATAAAGCATTGGGATTGGGATGCTTAGACTTAAGACGCATTACTTCAATGGCTGCTGGTTTGTTTAAATGAATCATTAAAAAAATTTATAGCTAGGGGCTAGGGTAAGAAGGGGCTAGGGGCTAGGGGCTAGGGGCTAGGGAAGAAGGGAAGAAGGGAATAGAATCAGCGGGTTTCAGCAATCAGCGAGTGTCCTAACTGCAAGAAGGTTGCTATAGCAATGACAATTTAGAAGTCAGAATCAAAGACTGGATTCAGCCTTTGAGAATAATTTTTACATATTTCAGGATTCCTGACTTCCTCAATTCTCTATTTAGCCTTAGATTCTGTACGAGCGTAGTCGTCTTGAAAGCGTATAATGTCATCTTCTCCGAGATATTCCCCATTTTGTACCTCAATTAGGATCAGAGGAATCACACCGGGATTTTCCAGCCTGTGAGAGTGACCTTGAGGGACGTAGGTAGACTGATTGCTAAAGATAATTTCTTCTTTCTCATTGCAGGTAACTTTAGCAGTACCAGAAACAACAATCCAGTGTTCGCTGCGGTGGTGGTGCATTTGCAGACTGAGGCGATGTCCCGGCTTTACTTCAATCCGCTTAATTTTATATCCGCTTCCTTCTTCGAGAGTGGTGAAGGAACCCCAAGGTCTCAATTCTGTGGCCGCAACTCCAGTGGAGGTGCTAGATGTGCGTAGAGTGGAAACCTGAGCAATTTCTTGAACCTGAACCATGATTTTCTCTCCTTCAGCTTTAAGGCACTAAAATTACCATAGCAAATTCATCCTAGCTGCTGTTAGTGCGATCGCACCAATTAGCTCAATCTACATTAAGTCTTCATCCATAGTAGCTTTTTCTTTAAACAAACTTTAACTCACAGAATAAAGCTTGAGATTGCTTCGTGCAGTTCGCAATGACAATAGTAGGAATTAATTACGCGAAAGTATCTGTAACGCCGCCCTCTGGGCGGT
>NZ_JARFTR010000101.1 GCF_029167235.1 Kamptonema sp. UHCC 0994
ACCGCCAGGATGGCGGCGTTACGGATAGTTTTGCGTAAGTCCTAACATAGTGAAGCAATCTCAAAGTAATTACTGAAAGGAAAATTGAGTAAAAAGTTTCCCTGCTTATGCTACCTAGTGATTTATTAAGTCATCGCCAAAATGGGGAATCAATCATTCCGCTACGCCTCAATATCGATGCCAGAAATTTGGACGCAGCTAGCGAAATGATTGCCTGTTTTCAAGCAGCAATCGGCACAACTCAAGGCGAACTAGATCGACGTTTACAAGAATTAGAAGGTGATAGTCCAGACTATCGCCTTAAGCGAGGATTTGCTCATCTTCTCAGAAGTGGTTTTTGTACATTCGACGTAGTTAGCCCTCTAGAACCATCTGAATTAAGACAGCGAATTTTTGCCCTAGCTTCTCAGTCAATACCTAGCAGTAATTCTACACTGTTAACTCTTGAAAAAGTAGCAATTGAACTGAGTCAAGAATTAAATCGAGAAGTTTTGCCAAATGAGTTAAGTGTGGGTTTATATGCAGATTTAGCAGAGAATAAAATCCTTACTCAATTTGACGCACCAACCCCAGAAGATTTATTACATAGATATAACGTTTCTCAAGTACAAGGTATATTTTATCGTGCCAGTTATGTTCAATTAAACGCCCATCGTAACGATCCAGGGGAGTATAAACTATTATTTCGTTATCTTAAATTATTTCAATTAATGACTTATATTGAAGGTGATGCCGATCGAGGTTTTACCCTGACAATTGATGGCCCTGTAAGTTTATTTAAGCCGAGCACTCGTTACGGTCTTGCTTTAGCTAAAATGATACCAGCATTGCTGCACGTTACCAAATGGAGTTTGCACGCAACTTTACAAAATCGCGACCCTTATAGTGGTGTATGGAAAACAGGTAAATTCAGTCTTAATTCGGATTGCGGATTGGTTAGTCACTATCCCCCCGGTAAACCTTATGATAGTATGTTAGAAGCATCATTTGCTGGTAAGTGGGATTCGTTAAAAACAGAGTGGCGATTGGAGAGAGAAGTTGATTTAATTCCGATTCCTGGTAGCGTGATGATTCCTGATTTTCGGTTAGTGCATCCCGATGGAAGGTCGTTTTTATTGGAAATTGTTGGTTATTGGCGACCAGAATATTTGCAAAAGAAATTTTCTCAAGTTCGGCGGTCTGAATGCGATAATTTAATTTTAGCGATTTCAGAAAGATTGAATTTAGAAAAAGCTGGAGTGGAGGTAAAAGATGTTTCGGCTAAGATTATCTGGTTTAAAGATAAATTATTGCCAAAGGCGGTGTTGGAAGTGCTAGAGTAATACCAATTCTCCAAAGTTATGCAGCAGTAGAGGCAGAAGGCAGGAGGTTGGTTGTATTGAAGTTAACTCAACAATGCAGATTGTATCAAGAATTTGGATAATTAGTATTAGTATACAATCAATTGACATAAATTTTTTAATTTATCCTGCAACATTTGCTTTTTACAGGCACGCTATATAGCGTGCCTGCGTAAGTCCTGACTTAACAACTAACAACTAATAACAAAACATTACTTCGAGATAAAATGCACCCAGAAATTACCATCAGGGATACAGACACTGCGAATCAATCGATAGGAATAGTGCAGATATTCGCCACTAAGATCGGTACGATATCCACCGCTAAACCACTCTCCATAGGGATCGTGAACAAAAAATCCATCTGGGTCGTAGCCAACTACAGGCATAATGTGACCAAAAGATGTAAAATATCCGTGTATAACAGCAGGATTTCCACTTGCTAACCAATCTTGAACGTCCTCAATAACGGCATTCTCTGTGAAGTAATCTTGACAGCCATAATCTTTGACAACCTTGACTAAATCGTAAGGGTCCCAGCGACTATAACCTTGATTGAGTGCATATTGATAGAGTTCATCCTCAAATTGGCCAGACTTAGTTTTGCGTTCTGTCCCTAAGAAATCCAAACACATCGCGATAGAAGTCACATTACAAGAACCAGTAGGATTGTACCAGTTGTCTAACTGAGACTTATAGGGAACATTAAGCCTAACAGTTAGCGGATTTGGTTTGGGATAAAGTATGGTACTTTCTTGAGTAATCTGAACGTGTTTCTCAAAGATATACCAAATCGAAGAACCATTAAAAGAATCATTGCGAAAAGCAACTCTTACGTGACCGCGAATTGGGGCGAAAGCAAGAATTTCAAACTCTTTTCCTGCTGGTATTGATTGTTTTTCGGAATCAGCAAGTTGAGAAGATGCAAGGGGTCTAGCTTTCAGAACTGTGTCTAAAACAATCTTCAGGATGGGAGGGGGTAAAGGAATTTCACCAACTTTAGTTTCGATTAGTTTTTTGGCTGTTATTGCCCCTAAATAACCCGGTTCGCCGCATTTCATTACGGTTTGAAAGCGATGTAGGGCGGCGGTAGAAAGGGGGCCAAAGAGTCCATCTACTGGCGGTTTAAGTAAACCTAAGTCAATCAGGCGGATCTGAATTTGACGGCTGAGTTCGTCATCTCTAGCGATCGCCGCCGCATCATACTTAGTATTTGTGTTGAGAAAAGCTTGTAGTTTCATGTACCTAGATTAGTGTTTACAAGTTTTATCTGTTGTCTGAAAATCACGGTAACTTTGCCGATTCCGTAGTCAGAACAGTTTAATTATTGATCGATTGATACAATAATTTAAAGGTAAAAGCTAGAGGGGGAAAGAGGGTAGGGGTACTACCCTGCGATCGCGCAGCAACAGAAGTCTATTTGTCCCATCACCTCACGATGACCCAATCAATTAAAAATGCAAAATTAAAAAATAAACCAATTAAATTTTTAATTTTTAATTTTTAATTCTTTAGCCTAATTACCTATTTTGCAGGGCGGAGTACAACTACACCGCAGGCATCTGGGGACAGATATTTGCGGGCCGCCTGCTGAATATCGGCTGCATTGAGAGCTTGGATACAGGTAGGATAGTTGATAGCGGGGGCTAAATCCCCGACAATTGACTGGTAGTAGCCGTATAAATTGGCGCGATCGCTCGGTGTTTCGTTTCCAAAAATAAACCGATTAGCTACCTGGGTACGGACGCGAGCCATTTCAGCCTCCGTCACGAGTTCCGTCTGAATAGTGCGAATGTGTTCAGCGATCGCCACTTCCACCTCAGCCAAATTCTCCTCAGCCAATTGAGCTGAAATATAGAATACACCCTGAAGTCGCTGAGTCATATTACTAACTGAAATTGAGGAGACCAACCCCCGCTCTTCCCGCAAATCCTGAACCAGGCGAGTTGTCCTACCGTGACCCAATATTGTCGCCAAAACGTCAAGAGCGTAAGTCTCTTCCAAATTTGCCAGTCCCGGTACTCGCCACATCATCATCAATCTCGCTTGCTGGAGGCTAGAGTCTACATATTCGCGGCGGACTGTCTCTTGAAAAGCAGATTCAGCTTTCAGGTTCAAAGTTTCGGGTTTAAATTGCACTTCCCCCGATTCTTGAGGTTTCATCGCCTCTGCAAAAGCACCAGCCACAATCTCAATTAACTCCTCAACAGGCAAATTCCCCACAGCAACCGCCGTCATCGACTGAGGTTGATATCTGCTGCTATGAAAATCCCGCATCTGTTGCGGTGTCAATTGTTCAATCACCGATGCGGGGCCGAGTACGGGACGCTTATAAGGTAATACCTCAAAAGCTGTCTCCATCGATCGCTGATAAGTCCGCCGTCGAGCGTTATCTTCTGCTCGCCTAATTTCTTCAATCACCACCAACCGCTCTCGCTCAAAGGCTTCGTCGGGAATACTAGCATTCAGTAGCACATCCACTTGCAAAGGCGCGAGTTCGGCAAAATCTTGGGGGGCACAAGTGATGTAGTAGTGAGTGTAATCTTGACTGGTAGCCGCATTCGTCACCGCACCGCGCTCCTCTATTAAGCGCTCAAATTCACCGGCGGCCAACAGCGGCGTGCCCTTAAAAATCATGTGTTCCAGAAAGTGAGCCATGCCGTTGATGTCATCTGATTCTACGGCGGAGCCAACATTGAGCCAGATGCTAAGGTTAACGGCATCAACAGGTAGATGTTCTGCTACGATCGTTAGTCCATTGGGTAGGCGGCGGACTGTAGGAGCGTTGAGAGGAGGGAGGGAGGAAGGTTTGAGAACGGTTGCAGTCATTTCGATTTTATTTGTCTTGATTTTCTATATCTTAGTAGAAGCAAGAGGGTTTTAACTCCTGTCAGACTATAGCTTTAATCCCAGTTCCTCTACCAAGGATTTCCGACAAGAGTAAAACCACTCCAGTAATAAGGATGAATAAAATCTCTTTTGTCTTGCTGACTTAAAACAGCAGGTAAAGAATATGTACCCGTAGTTGTAATTAATTGCCCATTTTCCACCCGCACTTGACCTTTAAGCATAGCTATTTGAGCAAATCTCAGAGCATCTGCCTTAATCGCGGCTTTGCCTAAATGCTGATAAAATTCAGTCATTAAGCCTAAAGTGCCGCGATCGTCAACGTACCACAAACTAGCTAAAGCAGATTTCGTCCCCGATTGTACTGCTAAACCAGCAAAACCTAGTTCTGATTCGCGATCGCCTAACGCAGTTTTGCAAGCACTCAACACCAACAAATCTACAGACGGGTTATTCCAGTGCAAATTCCTGACTTGATCGAGAGGTAACTTAGAATTCCAAAGCTGAATATAGGAGTTGCCAGGTAATCCCGGCACAAATTCAGCGTGGGTAGCGAGATGAATAATCCGATAGTCTTGGCGCGATCGCTGCAAAGTAAGATTTTCCAGAGTGAAGGTAGAATTGAGAAAAGATTTACCCTGCCATTCCGATGCGATCGCAGACAATTCTACCGGCACCGCAGGTAAAGGACTTTTATCAGTAAATTCGGACGCTCCCATCGCCAATACCGAAGCATCACTGACGGAGGCATACTGGGTATTAGTTAAAGTAAAACTGGGAATTAAACTGAAACTATATTTTTCAATCAGGAATTGATTACCATCATACAAAGCGGCAATTGGTAGACTACGCAACCCTGGATCTAAAGACAGCAGCAGCGTATCAATACCTAACTTTTTCAAGTCTGCTTCTAGAGGCGATATCATCCATTGGTAGAGTTGCTGTGCCCGAACCAAATAACTGTTAGTATTGCGTTGGCGAGGATTTGCGATCTCGGAGCGAAACTCATTCACTACTGAGAAAAGAACATCTCTTTTAGCTGCCGGGACACTGTGACGAATCGGCAGTCCTAAAGAGGTAACTAAAATTAATTCTAATTGATTGAGGCGCGATACTACATAGATAATCGCCGATCGCTTACCAGTTTTCTCCTCGATATTTCTTAAAGTTTCTTGGATGCCGGCAACTGAAATAGTTTGATCCGGCAGCTTCCCACTCACGCCAAGATATTGCTCAAATTCATTATTCCTAATTTGTTCAATTTGCCACACCGTATCACCGATATCGTCTCCCTCAAAAACTTGATCGATCGGAGGATTGTAGCCGAGAATCAGATTAGAACTACTGTTAGATGGAGTCTGCTGTTTGGGGTTTGTAGAAGGATTTTCAGCGATCGCAACTGCGGAGGTTTCGCCAGAAGCGGGCCACCGATCCAAAATCTTCGGCTTGATTGTCAAATTTTGCTGTTTGGGAGCAAAACCAGCATCTTGTAAAGGATTTTCGGAGATTGCTACTGCCGAAGGTTGGCGACTAGCGGGCCATCGCTCTGAAATGCTCCGATCGATCGTCAAAACCTGCTGTGTGGGAGCCACGCCTGGATCTTTTAGCAATGGAATTCCTTCCCTATAGATGCTTTCGAGGGAACTTGCAGAAGTTTCGGTGCGAGGTGCGACAGATGCGATACCTGTGGCAGACTGCGCCAACGCACCCGTTGGTGTTAGTGTTTGATCGAGTATTCCTCTAAATTCTGGTAAAGGCGCAAAGGAGAAATCTGGTACAGGCGTTAGCACAGGTGCAAATGCTACTGATATTTGCGATGCTTGAGGTGTAGTCCTTGGCACCAATATTGTCAGATTTGATGAACTTGTTAGTGCTGTAGGCACAGGTGTAGTCCTTGGCACCAATATTGTCAGATTTGATGAACTTGTTAGTGCTGTAGGCACAGGTGTAGCCGTTGGCACCAATATTGTCAAATTGGATGAACTTGTCAGTGCTGTAGGTACTGGTGTAGCCGTTGGCACTACTATTGTCACAGGTGATGGCGTGGATACCACTGTTGGTATCTGTCCCTCCAGTGCGGGTATTGGTGCAGGTATTGGTGCGGGTATTGGTGCGGGTATTGGTGCGGGTGATGGCGCAGCTACTGGTATCGCATCATCAGTCTGTATGGCAATATTCCCCACACTAAAAGAACCCGGAAACGATCGCCCTACTTCAATGGTAGACTGTCCGCTAGTTATCGCCGCAGCAGTGCCATTAATCGCAGCATTACCCACTTCAAAAAGTTGAAATGGCGGCCCTCCATCTCCCCCTACATGGCGAATTGTAATATTACCGCCACCGCTACCACCTGCTGTAGAAATACTAGCATTACCCGTTGATAAAAAGGGACTAGAAAAAGAGTTGGTTGCTCGGAAAAATCCCCCTGTTGATTCAATAAATACATTGCCACCACTACCACTGATGCCGCCTTCAGCATTGATGAATTCAACTTGAATATCGCCAATCGGATCGAGGAAAACGTTACCACCATTGCCCACACTACCACTAGAATTAATCTGTCCGGCAGTGATTGAAGTTCGAGCTATAACAGTAATATTACCACCACTAAATCCTGATGTATTTAGATTACCAGTTGTTGCTGCTCCCGCAGGACTGCTAACAGAGATATCTCCTCCATTGCCAGTAGTGGAGGAAGTATTCAGATTTTGTGTTGTCACGTTCCCGCTGCTGCTATTAAGCTGAATTAGTCCCCCATTTGAGGTAATATTGCTAACAATTAAGTTATTACCAGTCGCAATATCAACGCTGTTAGCAGTAACATTTCCAAGTAAGTTAACAGTCCCCGTACTCGTTGATTGTAAGCGTTGAGAATTAATGGTCGATGCGGCTGCTAAGTTGCCAGCACTTTGAATAATAAGATTACCTAACTGTCCATTTGCCGCCGCACCGACTGCCGAATTGAAACTAATATTACCGCTACCTGCTGTTAAATTCAAGCCATAACCGTTTAACGCCTGACTGTCTACAGTGCCGCCGAAAGTGATATTTCCTGTAGTGCCTGTAGTCAAGCTTACATCTCTTGTGAGAATGAGTGCGCTGTTAAAGGTAATATCGCCATTAGCTGTAGCAATATTGCCAGACAAGTTAGTATTAAAAGCGTTGATATCGAGGCGAGATAGAGGTGTTTGAGTACCGATATTTCCTTGCAGCAAGACGTTACTAGTACCAGCATCTAAGTTCAACTGCTGATTGCCATCAATCGTACCTGCTATGCTAATGTTTCCACCTGTGCTGCTGAGTGCGATATTCTTACCAAGGGTGACATTACCTGCGATCGCGATATTATTATTGGTTGTGAAAATATCAGAGTTGAGGTTAATTGTCGTACCGCTAAGAGCAATTGAACTGTTATCGCTACCAGTAAGAATACCATTAACTGCGATTGCGCCTAACCCGGATTGAATTGTAACTGGATCTAAAAATGTAAGATTGCTAGCAATAGTAACATTGCCACTGCTATCTGCCCGTCCAATTGTAATCGAGCTAAACCCATTTTGCAAAGCATTAATTTCTGCTGTTGTCAAGTCTAAAGCGCTGGTATTATTACTACCACCAATCTCAATATTTTGTCTGGGTGTGGCGGGTTGAATTACTAAGGTATTTGTACCGGATACTGACCCATTAAAATCGATTTCGCCTGCTGTCAAAGTTAGAGGATTATTGCCTGCTGCTAAACTTGAACCAAAGGCAATTGTCGCAATTCCTGGTGTGAAAGTTACAGGTGCATTTAAGGTGACAGGGCCGCTAAATCTGATATCATCGTTAGTAGTAGTTATGTTGCCACCTATACTCACCGCACCCAAGCCATTCTGAGTGAAAGCACCATCTAAATTCAGGTTGCCAGCAATATTGAGATTGCCTGTATTAGTAATAGTTGCAATACCGTTATTGGTGGTAGTAACATTACCATTTAGATTGAGATCGCCACCAGCAGTAAGTCCTAAATTTCCTGCTACTTGCAAGGTTGAATTAAAATCAATATTTTGTGCATTTACCTGCAAATTAGTCAAGGGATTAACCGCACCGACAGCATTATTAAAACTTACATTTCCCGTACCAGTATTTAAGGCGACAGCTTGATTGCCATTAACAGTACCATTAAAAGTAACGGCGCTATTTTGTGAAGTAATATTGCCAGCACCTTTGGTAAAAGTGACATTGCCAAAAGTTGCACCATTTCCGGCAGAGAAAGTAACACCACCTAACTCGACATCAGCACTAAGAGTTGTAGGAGTGTCGCCATATCCTAATGTTACATTGTTAGCAAAATTGACTGTTCCCGTTGCAGTTATGCCTGAATTAGTGTTTAATGTACTATTAAAAATAGTTGCTCCCGTTGAGGTGAGAGTAATCGCAGCACCCACGCCATCACCGATAGGGTTAGTGTTGCCTACAGCTCGATCAAAAGTTGTGGTTCCGCTGCCAGAATTGATGGTTAAATCTCTGGAACCGTTAACTATATTGTTGAAATTAATGTTCCCACCGCTGCTACTGAGGGCGACATCATTGTCTAGTAAGACGCTACTATTAAATGTGATGGGATTGCCAGCAGTTGTGATGTTGGCATTCAGGTTTGTAGTATCGCTGTTGAGGGTAATTGCAGCGTTATCATTGCCAGTGATGGTATTATTAACTACGATCGTACCTGTTGAGTTTTGTAGGGTGACTGGATCGTTAAAAGTGGTGGGGTTGATTACAGAAATTACGCCGCTGCCATTGGTCTGAATTGTAATTGAGCTGAAGCCATTTTGTAAGGCATTAATGTCTGCTGTTGTCAAGTCTAATGTGGTGGAGTTGGTGTCGGATATACTGCCGATAGAAATATTGCCGTTGGGAATGCCTGAGAGGATTGCTAATGTATTACTACCTGTTACTGTTCCTGTAAAATCAACTTCGCCAGCGGTTAAAGATAGAGGGTTATTGCCTGCTGTTAAAATGGAATTAAATGCGACTGTACCGTTGCCTGCATTTAAGGCAACATTTGCTGTTAAATCAACAGGTGCATTAAAACTAATGTTATCATTAGTAGTAGTTAAATTGCCGGAAATTGTCACTGCACCTGCACCAGATTGACTGAAAAAGCCGTCGAGGTGTAAATTATCTAAGGCGAGAGTTAAAGGGGCTGAGTTATTAAGTGTAAGTCCGCCGTTGTTAGTGGTTGTTATATTGCCAAAATTAAAGTTAGCGCTTGTTAAGTTGATGCCATTTGCACCAGTTGTGTCTAAGTTTCCTAAAGTAGTATTGCCGCTAGCTGTTGTTTGAATGCTAGCAGCAGCTATAGCGCCGATTTGGATGTTAGCAGCGTTATTTACTGTTAAATTTCCCAAGCGAGTAGTGCTGCCAATTACACCGTTAACGTCAATGTTACCCGTACCCGCTTCTAAGGTCAGATTACCGCCACCGTCAATATTGCCGCTGACAAGAATGTTACCACCCGCTAAAGGGCCTGTGGTAACAATTGGGTTGTTACTGATTAAGACATTACCGTTAATAGTAATATCAGTATCGGCAGTGATGATGTTATTATTTAGGTTGGTTGTGGGTGCGTTGAGAGTGACATTTGCATCGCCTGTTCCCGTGATTGATTGATTGACAACAATGTTACCTGTTTGAGTCTGGAAAGTTACGGGATCTTGAAATATTAGAGGTAAATTAACTACAGTTATATTGCCAGTGCTATCTGGCCTACCGATGATGATGGAACTAAAGCCATCTTGCAGCCCTGTTACAACAGCACTTCCCAATTCTACATCGCTAGGAATGGCAGGAATTCCATTCCCCAACCAGATATTTGCACTTGCTGTGTAGGGGCGAAGTGACAAAGTACCTTTGCCTTGAACTAGACTACCTGCTGTAAAGTCTATTTCGCCGCCAGTAATGGTAATATTTCCTGTATTGGGTAAGCCATTGGCATTGATGGTATCTACAGAAGTTTGGACGGCAGAAGTGAGGGTGATATCTCCGGCATTAGCGAGAGTGGAACTAGAGTTAAGAATGCCAGTGTTTGTGATACCTGTTCCAGCGATTCCAGTGCTGGTAAGGGTGATATTTCCACCATCTCCCCCCGTTGAACTGGAGTTAAGATTACCAGTATTAATGTTAGTATTTGCACTAAAGGTAATTGGGCCACCGCTGCCTACAGTCGCACTGGTATCAATTGTGCCTGATATAGTATTAATATTGCCATTATTGCTAGTTAAATTAATTCCCCGTCCGAGATTGGTAATATTGCCAGTAGTAATATCTCCTGTAGTAGTAATTGCGATCGCACTGGCACTGGCACTGGTAAGATTGAAAGAATTAAATATTGTCAGGGAACCTAACGGTACATTCGCCCCAATTAGCCCATCGAGATTAATCGTACCCGTTCCCGTATTCATAGTTAAATTGCCACTGCCATCAACATTTCCCCCAAAGTTAATATTACCAGCATCTATTAATCCAGTGTTAAGAATAGCATTCCCAATTACATTAACATTGCCGCTAAAAGAAATATCCTGTTCGTTAGTAACAATATTGCCATTTAAGTTAGTAGTTGGAGCAGATAAGTTAATTGAAGCATTGTCCGCACCTGTGAACGGAGACGTGACATTATTAACATTAATTACTCCGGTTGTTTGTAGCGTCACCGGATCTTGAAAAGTAGAGTTTCCTGAGACAGTAATATTACCAGTTTGAGTGGGGCCGCCGATGGTAATCTGAGAAAAACCTGGGGTAAATTGGTTAATAGCCTGCCGTAATTCTAAATTACTACCGCCGGGACTCGCAGTGTCCAAACCGACAAGATCGATGTCAACACTGGGAGTAAGAGTCCGCACTGTCAGGTTGCCAGTACCGCTAACAAAACTGTCAGGAAGGATGTTGATTTCATCGGATATCAAGGTGACGTTACCGCTACCTCCGGTAACATTCCCACTGTTGGTAAGAGTAATTCCTAAACCAGTAGCAGTGCCAGTGCCAGTTCCTTGCAGGGTAATATCGCCAGTTCCCGTTGATTGTATTGTAGTGTTAGTGCCTGAGAAAATGCCGTAGTTGCCGCCTCCACTGCCGGCACCATTACCAGTTAAGCTGATATTTCCATCTTGCGATCGCACCGCAGAGTTGTTAAAAACATAAATCCCAGAATTAGCGCCCGTTCCTGCACCACCAGTACCCGTTAATGTCACCGTTCCTACGCCTGTGGTTTCGATTGTAGTCCCATCAAGATAGATGCCTTCGTTGATGATTCCAGTACCTCCACCGTTACCAGTCAAGCTGACATTACCCCCCGCCGAACTCACTCTCAGACCAGTAATATGTACCCCTTTATTCTGATCTGTGCCATTACCACCCGTACCGCTGAGGGTGACATTTCCTGTTGCTGTCGATTCTACAACGCTGTTGAAACTGATATTAATGCCGTCGTTGCCGATGCCTTGGTTGCCGCCAATTCCAGTAATATTTAGATTGCCATTCTGCGATCGCACTGTACTGGTATTAATAGATATCCCTTGATTAGTATTAGTCCCATTCGCGCCCGTCCCGTTCAGAGTAACATTCCCGTTCCCTGGCGTTGATTGCACGGTACTGGTATTAGTGATGACAATGCCCCTATTATTAGTTAAACTCCCCTGACCGTTACCAGTTAGATTGACATTTCCCCCTGCTGACTGCACAATACTGGAGTCAATCTCTATCCCTGGATTAGCAAATGTGCCGTTTCCGCCCGTACCATTGAAAGTAATATTGCCCGTGCCGGTGGATTCGATACTGCTGTTGCCTTCCACATAAATGCCGCGATTATTATCTCCAGTACCGTTGCTTGTCCCCGTTAAATTGGCAGTTCCACTCGCTACAGTCACTCTGGAACCAAAACCATTAATGTAGATCCCGTAATTATTATTTGTTCCCCCCCCACCGGTACCATTTAGGGTAATGTTTCCAGTCCCGATGGCTTCGATTATGCCGCCGCCTTGAATTGTGATGCCGTTGTTGTTATTGTTAGCCGCATTACCTCCTACTCCAATTAGGGAAATATTTCCATTCTGTACACTTACTCTGGAGTTGGTATCAACCACTATTCCACGATATAAAGAAAACGTTGGCCCCAAAGCGCCTCCGGTTATGCTTGTGCCATCGAGAGTAATATTTCCTGTACCTGTCGTTTGCACTAGGCTATTATTAGCAATCAAAATACTGCTGGTGGGGTCGTTAAATCCTCCGTTGCCAGTGAGTTGAATATTGCCACCGGCGGCGTTAATTGTACTATTATTGATTCCAATCCCAGAATTGGCAAACGCGGAACCGTTGCCGGTGAAATTGCCGCCTCCGGTATTAATCAGTGCATTCGTAAAGTTAAGATTGGCAAAGACAGTGGTACCAGCATCAGCATTGAGGATGACGTTGCCTCCACTTGTGTTAATATTGGCGTTGACAGAGATGCCGTTGGTTGTAACGGCGCTGAAATTGCCGCCTCCGGTATTAATCGCGAAACTGCCGATGGCGATGGTGCCGATTAAGTTATTGTCGTAATCAGCGCGAAGATTGATATCACCTCCAGTTGTAGTGAGGTTTTGAGAAATAGTAATATTATTGTTGGCATTCAGCGCGATCGCGCCTATCCCTGAATTGATAATCGGCTGATTTATAGTAATGTCATTATCCGCTTGCAAGGTGAGGGAATTACCGCTGTTCCAAGAGATGGGAGCACTAACTGTAATATCGCCTGGATTAACAAAGACAGATGCAGTGGAGATCGTGACGTTGCTTGAACCCAGTTGTGTTTGCAGCGTACCGTTATTTATAGTAGATGTAGCGGCTGAAGGTGTAAATACTCCCCCTCCGAAAGTCCCGCCTGCATCCCCACCTATGCTAATAGTAATGTCTGTGGGGTCTAGCAGCAGCGTCCCTACAGTGCCAAAGGGCGATCGCAAGTCAGCAAAACCTTGATAATCTAAATAATTTTTACCACTAACTTCTACGAAACCGCCGTTACCAGAATTGATACCACCGCGTGCAGAAATATTACCAAGAAAGCGAGTAGTTTCATCGGCCCAAACTATTACTCGTCCGCCATTACCATTAAGCAAACCATCGGCATTAATAATAGAATCATTGCTTACAAATGTTCTCAAAGCATTGGGTACAGTGCCTAAACCGCGATAGTCGCCACCAATTAAAATAGTACCACCGCCATTATTGCCACTGGCATTAATATTTGCGCCAAAAAGTCCTACTCGCTGTCCTAATATATTTACATTGCCACCTGTTTCGCCGGATACATTAATATTGCCAGAGGCAATTGCATCTCCTGTTGCTGCTGCTAAAGTTTCCCCAGTTAAGACAATTTGACCCAATTCATTAACGGTTAAATTTGTAGCATTTATCTTACCTTCCCCTGTCAATAATTGGGGTAAAGATAAAACTGGCTGCGTCCAACTTTGGGGAAGTATCCCAGCGTTAGCTACTGGCTGAATATCTAAACTCAGTAAATGCCCTGCTTGACTAACTCTTACTAAATTTTCATCTGGTATGGCTGCAATGGTAATATTACCTGTGGGTGCTTGTAATGTACCTGCATTAACGACAGTACCGCCAATCAATGTTAAATTCTCACCTGGCAAAACTGCTAAGTTTCCGGTATTAACAATTGATCCCGGCTGTAAATTAGTGAAGACAAAACTATTAGGATTGCCTACTAAAGTTTGCCAATTATTATTGCCAATTGCACTAAACCAGTTATTATTACCAAAGCCGATACCTGTAGCGGTGGTAGCGGTGAAAGATCCGGGTACATTAAGACTAGCATTGGGGCCAAAGATAATCCCGGCAGGATTCATTAAGAAAAGGTTAGAATTACCACCTGTGACTTGAATTAAGCCGTTAATTAGTGAAGCGTCACCGCCGGTGACTCTACCTAGAATATTGCGGATATTAGGATTAGTTAAAAAGTTAGCAATTTGACCCTCTGAGAGTCCAAATTGAGTAAAGCTGTGGAAAAGATTAGCTTTGTCGCCGCTGAGGGAACCCCCTTGGATGTCGAAGCGGTTGCCATTAGGGGTGACAACGGTGCCGGTACCGTCTGGTGCGGGTGTAATAACTTGGCTTTGAGCTTTGGCGGGGTAAGTAAATGCACTTAGAAGGCTTAATGTTACCAATAACCTGAGTAAAGTAACTCTATCAGCTTTCATGGTTTAAATCCTGATTGATTTGAGATTAAGATCGCGATCGCAGCTTTAATGTTCCCCAGTTTTACCGACAAAGTATTTGGGTAAAAATTTTTCATTGCTAGCTATAAATTATCTACCCTGATTCTTCGCCTTTACTTGAATTTTTTGGATGTAAAGCCGAAAATGTGGATAATACATTTTATAAGATAACTCTAAAATTAGCTTTTGTCCAGTAGTTTGTAATGTAGTTCTCTGGGCAGTCAAATAACCGCCCAGAGGGCGGCGTTACGTAAGTAATACGTAAGTAATGCTTACGTAAATTGCCGTTAATTTTTTACCACTACCTACTTAAGTATTTTCTAATGAATGAATGATTTCAATGATAATAATAAAATAGACCGGAATTTAGCAAGATTATGACAATTGAAGTTGACTATCGTTTTCCTGCGGGTGTGGATGCAGTACGACAAGCGAAAATTATTGCTGTGGGGCAAACAGCGGGTACTTGGAGCGATCGTTTTGCTACCAGAGAGGAGGCACTGCGATCGCACTTAGCAGAAGTCATCAACATTCGTACTGAATCAACTGGTGAAAGTGTTGCTACTGTAAGTTTTCCCCAAACCAATGTTGAAAATGACATCCCTAGTTTGCTAACGATGATTTTTGGCAAATATTCGATGGCGGGAACGGCAAAAGTAATGGCGGTGAGGTTGCCGGCAACTTACGGGATGCGGCCAAAATTGGGGATCGCTGGTATTCGCGATCGCCTGGGAGTTTTCGATCGGCCCTTAGTGATGGCGATTTTTAAACCCGCACTGGGTTTGACGGCCAGCGATCATGCAGAAATCCTAGCAGAAGTGGCGATCGCAGGCTTAGATATCATTAAAGATGACGAAATTCTGGGAGATTTGGCAAGCGCACCCACTTTAGAACGCCTGCGGGCCTGTCGTAAAGTAATTGCCAGAGTGAAGCAGGAAACAGGACGCACCGTGCTTTACGCGGTGAATGTGACGGGAAATGCCACAAAAATAGTCGAACGCGCCCGAATGCTGGTGAAAGAGGGAGCAAATGCGCTATTGCTGAATGTGCTTGCTTACGGTTTTGCCGTTTTGGAGGCGATCGCATCTGACCCCGAAATTAATGTGCCAATTTTCGCCCATCCAGCGTTGGCGGGCGCTTTGTGCATTTCCCCTGACTGTGGAATGGCTTATTCTGTAGTTTTGGGGACGCTGATGGCGCACGCGGGGGCGGATGCGGTGTTATATCCGGCGCATTACGGTAATTTGCCTTTTGATGCTGCTGAGGAAGGAAAAATTCGGGATATTTTGCGCGATCGCGGTGTCTTTCCCGTTCCTTCTGCTGGCATTCATCCAGGTATAATTCCTAAAGTTTTAGCTGATTATGGTGAGGATGTAATTTTGAATGCGGGAACCGGAATTATGGATCATCCTGATGGTTCAGGATCGGGAGTAAAAGCATTTTTTGAAGCTTTAGAACGAGGAAAAAAAAGCCAATCTTTTAGTTTAGAAAATGTCCCCGATGGCCCCTTAAGTCGCGCTATCGAAAAATGGGGAATTTAAACATAGTGTCACAAGATTAGATTAATTCTTAGGTACGTAGTTGCGCTTCAGCGCTCTTTGAGGGCTAAAGCCCAACTACGTACCTCACCCAAATTTGAGATGATTTAAGCAGCTTTCAAACTGTTAAAATTGCTCTCAACCCCTGAACTAATCGCCCAATACCGATTGTAGCCGTCTCTTTGTCCAAAGAACCATAGGCAACCCGTAGATAACAACCATTATTCATCCCAAAAGTTGTTCCCGGAATCACTGCAACCCCATACTCACGAATTAGCTTTTCTACCAACTCCATCGTACTTAATTGAGTCTCAACCTTTAACATTAAATAAAAAGCCCCATCCGCCAAAGGAATAGTACAAAAATCTGACAATTGACCAAGTTGATTAATAGCAAATTCCCGCACTAATCCAATCAGATTAACATGATTTTCACAGTAAATTTTACCAGATTGTAACGCCCCTAAAGCAGCATATTGAGAAATTACAGGCGGACAAATTAGAATAGTATCTTGGATTTTCTTAACCGCTCCAAACAGATGTTCTGGAATTACCATATACCCGATCCGCCAACTAGCAAAACCATAAGCCTTAGAAAGAGTATAGAGTGAAATTGTATGTTTACTACTATCAGGAAAAGCAGCCGGAGAAAAATGTTTAACTCCATTGTAGGTAAAATATTCGTAGGCTTCATCGCTAATGTGATAAATTCCATATTGCCGGCAAATTTCATTGACTTTGTGTAATGCTTCTAAAGGATAAACTGCACCAGTTGGATTATTGGGTGAAATCGTCACGATAGCACGAGTTTTATGTGTAATTGCTTGCGCGATCGCATTTAGCTGAAGTTGATAATTTTCATCCATTGCTACTACAACTGGGTGGCAATTTGCCATCATAATTGCCATTTCATGGTTAAAATAATAAGGTGATTGAATAATGATTTCGTCCCCAGGCGAAGTAATAGCAAGAATAGCATTCATAAATGCCATGTTGCTACCAGCAGTAACAACAATGCAGTTTTTACTATTAATTTCTATGCCATTATCTGCCTTAAGTTTCGCCTCTATTGCTTCCAGTAAAGGTGGAATTCCTTGTACGGGTTTGTATTTGTGATTTTCGGGATCTGCTAGAAATTCAGGAATGCGATCGAAAGCAGTTGTTGGCGGCCCGTAATATACAACACCTTGTCCTAAAGATATCGTTCCCCGACATTGGCGAATCATTTCTCCAATCACGGGAATAATTGGCGACTGTACCGCATCCATCCGAGTTGAATTGGTTTGCATATTTATTGATTTCATAATTATTTCTCTATTTTAGGCGATAAATCAAAAAAATTACTTGGCGATTGAAATCGCATCTACACAAACAAAGTCCGCCTGCGCGGACTAAGAATTAATTCAACCCGCGTCGGCGGGTTTCGTATGTGTAGATGCGATTTTAATCGCCATCAAAAATTTGCTTTTAAACTCTTTCAACTTCTATTCTAGAACCTTGTGGCGATTTATAAACCTTAATTTGTGTAGGTAATCGCTCTCCCAATCCTCGAACGTGGGTAATAACTCCAATCAAGCGATCTTGCTGGCGCAAAGATTCCAAAATTTGAGTAACACTTTCCAAGGTTTCTGCATCCAAAGTACCAAAACCTTCATCTAAGAATAAGCTACCTAATTGAGCGCCTTGGGATAGCTTTTCTGACAAAGCTAAAGCCATCGATAAAGAAGTAGCAAAAGTTTCACCACCGGAAAGAGTTCGCACGCGCCTAAGTTCGCCACCATTCCAGTTATCTTCAACCCAATACTCGCCATCTTGAATTTTAAGAGCATACCGAGTTTCTGTTAGTTCTTGCAAAATTAATGTAGCGCTGGCAACTAATTCAGCTTCCAAATGTTCTAAAATATAAGCTTGAAATTCATTGGTTTTGAGATTCTGAGCTAAGGTATGATAAGTTTGTTCGTGTTCTGTTAAGGTTGTAATTTGGGTTGACATCCTTTCCGATTGCTCTAGATTCTGTTCTGCTACCTGAATCCAAGCTAATAATTCTGCGCGACTATTGTTAGCTTGTTTGAATTTTTCTTCAGCGGTAAGTTTGGCAGTTTGCAGTTGCGCTAAAGTTATTTCATTCGTCGTTTTTTCACCGATAATATCGCTCAAATCTTTCAGTCGCGTTTCTAGCTGAATTTTTGCGTCGCGGTGTTTGCGAATAGCTGTTTCCCATGCGGATTGTTGTTTAGCATCAGCACTCGCTGCTAGAAATATTTCCTCTGTGAAATTGGCGGCTTTGAGTTTAGATTTCCAAGCAATATTTAGCTGTTCATTTTTAACTATAGCTTGCTCATTAACATCTGTGGCTTGTTGGTATCTCTCTACTGCTTGAATGACGTTGTTATTAGCATTTTGGTAAGAGCTTTCAGCGGTTTTCAGCAGATTGTTTAAGTTTTGCTTATCTTTTTCTAAAGCTTTTGCTAAAGTAGAATAAGGTTGATTTTCGGTAAGTTCATAGAGTTTAAATGCTACCTCACTTAACTGCTCTTGGCGGCGATTGACTTCTGCGATCGCGTCTTTATTTTCTGCTTGTTTCGCTAAATAAGTAGTTTCTGCAAACTGGAATGCTTGTTGAGCTTTGTCAAATTCAATTGATACCTGTTGTAACTGTTGTTCGGCTTCCCGGTACTTGCGATCGCTCTCTTTAAGTATTGCTAATTCTCGCTCTAATTCCTCAGCTTGCCATTGAGAAGTGCCTAAAACTCGATAAATTCGTTGCTGCAATTCAACAAGTTTATCCTGGGTTAATTTTAACGTCTGAGCAAGTTCTGATTGTTTCTGCTGATGTCCAGAAAGTGCTGTTTTTGCTTCGGTTGTGGTAATTTGAGCTTGTTGAAATACTTGTTGAGCAGTGGAAAAGCGCGATCGCAAAGGCGCGATATCTATAATATTAGATTCCGGTAATGGTGGGAGGCGATCGCTCTCAGGATGTACCCCCCCGCATACGGGACACATATCGCCAGAATTGAGCGACATTCGCACCGCAGCAACAAGATCTAAACGCGCAGCTTCAACATTAACAGCTTCCGCCGCTTCTAAGTCGAATTGGCATTTTTTCAGCGATACTTCTGCTAGTTCCAACTGCAAGGTAGTTGCCGCATAATTTTGTTGGGCTATTTGCCAATCTTGCTCAGCTTTTGCTAACTGCTTTTGCTCATTTTTTGCCTGTTTTTCTATTAGCTGAAATTCCATCAATAAGGGTGAAATTTGATTCAATAGCTCTAAACGTTTGCCTCCGGGCGAAAGCTGTGAAAGCAACGCTGTTGCTTGTGCGACTTGAAAACCAGCACTCTGAATTTTGCTATTAGCAGCTTGCAAGTCTTTCTCTGCTGCCTTTAAAGAGCGAAGTTTTTCCTGTTGAGCGGTTTGGGCGATCGCGACTTCTCCTTCCAGTTGCGATCGCTGTTCTTCATATATTTTACCAGCAGCGAGAGCATCTTCACGAGCTTTGAGTTGAGGCGCGATCGCTTCCTGCTTCGCTCTCGCTGCGTCAAGTTGCTGCTGCTGTGTGGCCAACTGCGATCGCGCTTCAATTAATCGCTTTTGGGCTAATTGTTCAGCATTTTGGGCAGTTACGCATTGGTTTCGCGCTTCTTTAACTAAAGCCCAATCTCCCTGTAAATGATTAGCTATTTGCGCTTTTTCTAACTGCTCTACGAAAGTTTTAATTTCAGATGATTTAGCATTCAAATTAGCTAATTCTTTTTGTAAATCTCTGAGGCGAATGATTTGATTAAATAAATCTTCTTCTTCGTCTAACATCTTCTGAGCAGTCATAACCGCTTGATTAAGAGTCGGTATTTTTTGCTCCAAACTAATCAAATATAATCGCTTTTCCTGTACTTCTTCTGCTGCTGGTGCATTTAATTCAGCCAGTTGGCGTTCCACCATTTCTCGTTCATCTTTAAGTAACTTAGCTAGCTCATTTGCCCGCTTCCGCATCAGCTCAAAAATCTCAAATCCAGCTAGCTGGCGCAGAATTTCCCGGCGTTTTGCCGTGTCGCCTTTAAGAAATTCATCAAACTTACCTTGTGGCAAAACTATCACCCGCGTGAAAGTATCAAAATCCATCCCTAAAATCTGTTCAATGGTTTTTTTGGCAGCATCAATGCTAGTTTCTATAGTCTCCCATTCGCCATTTTGAAAAGCTTCTAACAGCACCTTATTCTCAGGAGTCTTCGGGCGGTATCGCCACCTCCGCGTCACCCGATACTGTGCATTACCTACCGAAAAGTGCAACTTAACTTTTAAATTTTCGCTCCCTTGACTTACTAGATCGCCTATTTGCTTACCACTGCGAATTGTAGTGCCAAAAAGTGCGTAAGTCATGGCATCAAGTAGGGAAGATTTTCCCGCGCCTGTTGCACCCGTGATGGCAAATAAATCGAGTTCGGAAAAATCCAAACGTTGTTCGCGGCGAAAGCTAGTAAATCCTTCTAAACAAAGTTCAATTGGTCGCATAATTAGTAATTGGTAATTGGTAATTGGTAATTGGTAATTGGTAATTGGTAATTGATAGTTGATAGTTGTTAGTAGGGTGGGCGCTCGCCGCAAAAAGTGTTTCTCATAACCTAAGATGCTTGTCGGCGAGCGCCCACCTTACGTTTAACAGTTAACAGTTAACAGTTGATTATACAATTTTTCAAATTCCTCCAAAACGACTGGCTTTGGTGTTGTTCCCAATCTGTGCTGATAATAGTTGCAAAACTCTTCTAGTGGATCGAATTTATTTGGATCTATATTAGTTGTTTCCGTCAGGCTTTCTTGCTGTAATTCTGGATAGCGCGGCTCTACTAGCAGCGCTTGCGAACAGATTTGGCGAACTCTATCAGCTAATCCGATCTCAGGGTTCTGCATTTGTACAATTACTTTCAAAAATCCGGGATGGTATTGATTGGCTTCTAAAGTTTTATCTAAGTTTTCACTATTACATTTAAGCACTTTTAATGGCTTCTGGCAAATCAATGGTTTAAATTCCACCTTTGCAGCACTTCCCGGCTCTACCTCGATCAAAACAAATCCCTTTTCTTGCTCAGCTTCCCCGAAGTCTAACTGAATCAAAGAACCAGAATAATAAGCAGTAGAATTCTTAGCTATGCGCTGGTGAATGTGGATGTGACCGAGGGCAATATACTGAGCTTCTGGTGGCAAAATTTGCGGTGAAACCAGATATTTATCTCGCGTATAATAGGGGGCTTCTGATTTAGCTAACCTAGCTCCATCAACACTAAGATGTCCCATGAGGATATTAACAGTATTATCTCGAAAATCGCTAGTTAAATTCTCAAAAAGATCGGCAATAAGTTCGCGGTAACTAGAGCGGCGATTGGCATCATCTTTGTGCCAGAAAGCATCAGCATCTAAAAGCCGTTGTTCTGAAGCAAAAGGCATGGCTCCCACACAAAGTTTACCGCTGTTTGTATTGAGAATAATTGTGCCGCCATCTGCCGCGCGGCGGGCTTTTCCCAAAGCACGAACGCCAACGTGGGCCAGCAATTGAGCGATACTATCAGTGCGAGAAGCGGAGTCATGATTGCCTGCGATCGCGATCGCGGGAATACCAGCTTCTTGCAATCCACAGAAAAATTTATAAGCAATGCGTTCAGCATAAGCTGGCGGGTTGGGAACGTCGAAAATATCGCCAGCGATCAGAACGGCATCCACTTCTAAGGTTGTTGCTTGTTTGAGCAGTTGATCTAAAGCAGAGGCGATTTCCGGGGTGCGGTCAATACCTCTAAAACGTCGTCCGAGATGCCAGTCGGCGGTATGAATTAGTCGCATAGCGTGAAGAGCTTTTTACTTATTTTAATACTTATTGATTTTTTTGTCCCGCTTATTACCGGAAAATCAAAATTGAGGCATGATAATCACAAGGGGTGCTGAATAATTTTAGATCATCTGTGTGAGGAGTAACTATGGATACAAAGCAAATTCTTTCAGGTTTTTCTGTTTTTTTACTTACTGCACCTGCGGTTTGGGCTGGTTTTTCCCAGCAATTAACGTCCATTGAAGCGGCTTCTGCTATTGAGTTAAATCAAGTTTCTCCTAGCGGAATATCGGCATCAGGGAGTGCGATCGCAGCTTCTCAAAGTCAGATAATTGCCCAGCAAGGACAAGTTAAACAAGGGGAAGTATACAAACTGATGAACGGTGGCGCGACGCGCACCCGCCAATCATCGACGGTTCGTGCAAATACGAATCCGAGAACTGACTTGATCCCCCGCGATATTCTCACAACCGATACTACGGCCAAAGCTGAAATCTTGTTCAAACAGCAAGATACAATTGTGAGATTGGGAGAATCCACCAGTTTTGTTTTCCCTGAAGGCTTACGGGAATACCAGCTTAACAATGGTACAATTGTGAGCATGATTCGTCCCGGAAAGGGCGGCGGAACGGTGAAAACACCCCAGGCATCAGTGATAGCAAGGGGTACGGGGATGTATATCCAGCAGTGTTCGGATCGAAAAGTTGCTTTGTTTGCTATTCTCACAAACAATAATGCCGAGGTTGAACCTACGAGGGTGGTGAATGGGAGAGGCGATCGCGTTTCTTTGCGGGCCGGGCAATTAGTGAGGGTTGTTGACGGTACAATCCAATCAGTTCAAACCTTTAACCTGCGATCGTTTTACCAAAATAATCCTATGGGTGCAGGTTTGGGGCCGAATCAGGAAAACGTTGTTAATGAATCGCCGACTGACGTTCAGCCGGTGTTCAGAGAGGTTCGCCAAGAAACGATCGCAGCGGTGAACGGTCAATCTGAAAACGGTTTCGATTTTCCTAACGGTATACCTGATGTTTGTGGAAATGGACAAACAAAGCCTGTGAGAGGTCTTTGGTAAGGGTAATGTTGGATTGAAAAATCTAGTTGTAGGTTGGGTGGAGTGCTAGCGAAGCCCAATCTATAAATACTTAATATTGTACTTGACAAGATTCAGTAAAACTGGGCATGACCAATAAGATCGGCAGACCGCAGACAACAGTTATTCTAGCAATGAGTGCTGATGGTAAAATTTCAGATCGGGTGCGATCGCCTGCAAGGTTTGGTTCTACCCAAGATAAAATTCATTTAGAAAAACAAATCGCGATCGCAGATGGGGTATTATTTGGCAGCAACACTCTCCGCGCCTACGGGACAACGATGAGAGTATCTGCGCCAGAGTTGTTGAAAATGAGGGTAGAACAAGGTAAACAGTCACAACCGATACAGATAGTTTGTTCGCGATCGCGCAATTTTGACCCTAACTTACGATTTTTTCAGCAACCAGTAACCCGATGGCTACTAACTGCGGAAACAAATAACGATCAAACAGAATTAATGCCAAAATTCGATCGGATTTTAGTTGCATCAATGTCTAATGGAAATATTGACTGGGTTGCAGCTTTTGAACAGTTAGCTAATCTCGGTTTGCAGCGCTTAGCAATCTTGGGAGGTGGGCAATTAGTAGCTTCTTTACTTGCGGAGAATTTAATAGATGAATTTTGGTTGACGATTTGTCCTGTAATTTTAGGTGGTGCAGATGCGCCGACACCAGTTGAAGGAGAGGGATTTTTAGCTAATTTAGCACCAAAACTGCAACTCCTAGAAGTTCAGCAGGTTGACCAGGAAGTATTTCTACATTATCGGCTAATGGCTAATGGCTAATGGCTAATGGCTAATGGCTAATGGCTAATGGCTAATTGCTAATTGCTCAATCAAGACTTATAGCAATTGTTCTAAAGTCTTGCTACAATCTGCATCTTGGGATTAACTTGATACAATCAAACTACCACCACTACTGTTAGATGATTTGGGGAACTAAATATGTCATTGCGAGTGAAACGAAGCAATCCCAAGGGCGATGATAGCTTTACATTGTCGTTGTATAGTAAGATTTATTTGCGCCGACCTACTTAATAGGTACAGAAATGACGCAAAAATATCCGTAACGCCGCCATCTTGGCGGTTCCTTTACCACCAGAATCGGCGTTAAACAAAGTGTACATAACTTCTCTTGGTGACTTGCATACCTTGTGATTGCTTCGTTTCACTTGCAATGACACCACAAACAACAAGCAGCTAACAATTAATATAGCAACCTTCTTGGCAGTTAGGACGTTCTGAGTTCCACCAAACTCGCTGATTCTATCCCCTTATTCCCCTTATTCCCTAGTCCCTAGCCCCTAGCCCCTAGCCCCTTGTTCAAAGATATGGTAGAACAACTTAAACCTCAATATTCTGTTACCTGGATTGGCAAAATTTCTGATGTTCCTCAATCAGAATGGGATGCTTTAGCAATGCCGCTAAAAACGCCATTTCTCGAATGGGAGTGGTTGCATAATTTAGAAACTTCTGGCAGTGTTACGGCTAAAACAGGTTGGTTGCCCTATCATTTAACAGTGTGGCGCGAAAGTCCTACAGATAGGCTACGCCAACGTCAATTAATCGCTGCTGCACCTCTTTATGTTAAAAGTCATAGTTATGGGGAATTTGTTTTCGATCATCAGTGGGCCGAGCTAGCTGCCCGGATTGGTGTAGAATATTATCCAAAGTTGATGGGGATGACACCGTTTACACCTGCTGAGGGCTATCGGTTTTTGATTGGCCCTGGGGAAGATGAGGATTTATTGACACGGTTGATGGTGAATACGATCGACCATTTCTGCGATCGCAACGGCATTTCAGGCTGCAATTTTCTTTATGTTGACCCGGAATGGCGACAAGTTATGGAAAGGAACGGTTTTAGCAGTTGGCTGCATCATAGCTACATCTGGCAAAACCAAGGATATCAAACTTTTGATGATTATTTAGGCGCTTTCAATGCTAACCAACGCCGTAATATTAAGCGGGAACGCAAGGCTGTAGAAAAGGCTGGTTTGCGAATCCAAACCCTGACAGGGGATGAAATTCCTCAAGCTTTGTTTGCACGAATGTACTCTTTTTACGAGAATACTTGTGACAAGTTTGGCTGGTGGGGAAGTAAGTATTTAACTAAGCGATTTTTTGAACAATTGCACCATAACTATCGCGATCGCGTGTTATTTGTGGCCGCCTACGATGAACAGGACGATCGCTTACCAGCGGGAATGTCTTTTTGCATTTTTAAAGGCGATCGGCTTTACGGCCGTTATTGGGGCAGCGTGCAAGATATAGAATGTTTGCACTTTGATGCTTGCTATTATACGCCGATTGAGTGGGCGATCGCCAATGGTATTCAAATTTTTGACCCCGGTGCCGGTGGCCGACATAAAAAACGGCGTGGCTTTCCAGCTACACCTAATTACAGCTTACATAAATTTTATAACCCTCGCCTCTCCCAAATTCTTCAGTCTTACATTTGTCAGATTAATGAAAGGGAACAGGAGGAAATTGAACTGGTAAATGAAGATTTACCTTTTAGTAAAGGCAATGAGAAACCTTAAAAGGGGGGAAGTTTCAGTTTGATATCCCCTCGATCGTTCGGCGATTGAAATCGCTACTACACAAACTAAGTCCGCCTACGCGGACTAAAGAATAAACATTGATAGATGACAGTAGCAGTATTTAGTAATTGAGACTGCTATTGATATTATTAGTTTTAGGTCTACTCTATTTACCTGCAATTTACTGTATGTCATTGCGAGCCAAGCGAAGCAATCTCAAGGCGTGGCGATCGCTTCACCTTGCTCCCAATGACACCAAATCCTGGTAACAATGATATAAAATCTTAGCGATCGCCTAAATTTTGATAAATTAGTTGACAAAGCACCAAACTTGTGCCAAGATTAAAAATTGTCAGTGATGCGGAACTGGCGGAATTGGTAGACGCGCATGATTCAGGTTCATGTGGTGCAAGCCTTCCGGGTTCAAGTCCCGGGTTCCGCATTTGACAGATTTTACTTGAGATTTTGGGTTGTGAATTCAATCCAAAATCAATTTTTTTTATGATTACCAGCGTTCAAAATCCTTTAGTAAAGGAAATACGCAAGCTTCACGCCTCGAAAGGGCGGCGGGAACAGGGTTTTTTTTTGTTGGAAGGGACGCATTTGCTAGAGGAAGCTTGCGCTCAGAATCACCCTCTGGCGACGGTTTGCTATACTTCAGAATGGCAAGAAAGGTATCCCCAACTTTGGAAAAAAGTTTGTTTGCAGGCGCAGCGGGTGGAGTTGGTAAGCGATCGCGTCTTGGAAGCGATCGCGACTACAATACAACCAGATGGTGCGATCGCTACAGCGCCTCGGAGTGAAATACAGTCAGTACCCACAGCCAGCTTGGGGTTAGCTTTAGAGACAGTACAAGATCCTGGTAATTTGGGGACAATTATTCGCACTGCTGCTGCGGCTGGGGCTGATGGTTTGTGGGTGAGTGGAGATAGTGTAGATTTAGACCATCCGAAGGTGTTGCGATCGTCAGCGGGGGCGTGGTTTCGATTACCAATGGCAGTTACTTCTGATTTAAAAGCAGAAATCTCGCGCTGTCAACATCAGGGGATGCAGATTTTAGCCACTTTACCCGATGCGAGTTTGACTTATTGGGAAGTAGATTTGCGAGTACCAACTTTGATTGTATTGGGAAATGAAGGCGCGGGTTTGTCGGAGGATTTGACAAATTTAGCCAGCCTGCAAGTCAGAATACCTCTGAGTGAGGGTGTAGAATCTCTAAATGTCGCGATCGCGGCTGCTTTGATATTATATGAAGCCCAACGTCAGAGAAGATAAGATGGGGAGGATCGGGGAGATGGGGAGATATAGCAATGCCTCTATCGACTCTAACTTAACAAATGTAGTATTGCGTCTTTTGTGGTTCGTTCAAAAATCCCCGCCTCTTGAGCCTAGGAAGTACCAATCATCTATTATAGCAACCTTCTTGGCAGTTAGGACGTTCTGAGTTCCACCAAACTCGCTGATTCTATTCCCTTCTTTACCTTCTTTCCCTAGCCCCTAGCCCCTAGCCCCTAGCCCCTAACCGCCTTGGCGGTTGCTATACCTGTAAATCAATGCCAGACAATCGCTCGAAAACTCCCCGTCAAATCAGTCCAGAACAATATCAGCGCTTAAAAGCAGAGATAGTCGCTCCCTACCGAACTCTACGACAGTTTGTGTACGTCGCTTGCGGCGCTTCTGGTTTCATCGGAGCTCTCGTTTTTCTGGGTCAACTCGCCGCCGGTCGGGAAATTGGCTCAGCGATACCTAATTTTGCCCTGCAAGTCGGAGTTGTTGCTCTGATGGTGTGGCTGTTTCGCCTGGAACAGCGATCGCGCCGCTCGTCCAAGTCAAAGTAACGAAAGGCTACAAATCTTTACAAAAGTACACTTGAAGCAATGAAAGTTCAGAATATAAAGAAATTATTACGAAAACCTTGATCCCTGATAAGTTTATGTCAATATCAGTATAGTTCAACTGGAGCCAGCCAATTTAAAGGCTCTAACCATGAATCCCTTTTAATCCGTTCAATTGGGGTCAGCTTTCATAAAGACCCTAAAAATAACATCATAATATTAAGCTGAGCGCCAGCCTCCATCTATAGGAAGACTGGCGCTCAGTAATTTGGGGAATCTCTGCAACTTCTATCGGCTAGCTGTGAGGTCGATCGGGCCCGAAGTCCGGGTTTTGCTAAGTTGATTGCCGATCGCGAAAATGGTATTAGTACGAGTAGCATTGTAGAGGTCGTAACGCCGATTACCTCGGATGATATTTTTGCCGGGACTACCTGCGGTGCCCAAGTCAGGTTGAGATTTAGCGATCGCCACCACGCCATCCCGCACATTATTTTCAATCAAATTGCTACGGAGCACTGGTCGCGCCGAGTGAGAAATTAGTATTCCATCCCGATTTTCAATAATTCGATTTTCTGCAACCAAAGGCGATGCAGAGTCATTAATAGCAATCCCAAATCCTGTATTTTGAAATAAATTTCCTCGAATTTCACCTTGAGAAGATCGCACCGCAGAAATCCCATTACCATTATTCTGAGTAAAGACATTATTGCTAATTTTAGGACTACTGCTACCTGTAATAAAAATACCCTCACGTTGGCTATTAAAAAAGGTAGAATTAGCAACAATCGGACTGCCAGACTCAACCCAGAGACCCGTACCGCGAGTATTCGGATTAGTAACCGTCACACCGCTAATTTGGCTGCCATTTTCAGCTCTAATTGCTACATTTTGTCTAGCAAAACTCGGACTGATAAAGTTAGCGCCGCCAATAATTCGTACCGACTTGCCTTTATTAACTTCGTCGCCGCGCAGAGTTACATTAGGTTTGACGATCAGAGGAAAACTTTCGCCAGTTTGGGCGCTATAGTTACCCGGAGCTAGTTGAATTAAAGTGTTAGAATTGCTTTGCTGAAGAGCATAAGTGATAGTGCGGTAGGGAACGGCTGGACTACCTGCATTAGCGCGATCGCTTCCCCTGGCTGGATCGACATAAATCGTTCGCACTTGTGATGTTCCTTGGGAAGAATTTGCCCAAGTCGGGAGTGCTGTAGCACCCAGGGAACCAACCAGCAAAGCCACAGCAACAGCGGCGGACTGCTGGCTAAAATGGTTGAGGATGGTGAAAGGATTAAAGCGAGAATGCTGATTGCTCATAGTGGTAATTCCTGATTTATGATTTTTGGTTTATGGAGACATTATTTATTGACTACATGAGGGAAAATCTTAAATCTGGTTAAAATTATAAAAAGCCAACCAGCGCAGGCAAATTTTGTTTGTGTCTGGCCGGTTTCAACCGCCCAGTTAATTAGCTATAGTTAAAACAACAATAAATTTTGGGATTGACTATGCACTTAAAAAAATTGGCACATAGATGGACATTATTTTTAGCACTAGGTGTAGGAATTACCTTCTACAGCAATGCTGCGGTTGCTGCTGAAAAAGTGGTACTCAAATACACGATTATTCAAATGACTATCCCCGTCAGCGAACTGGAGAATTTCACGAAAACTGGGCAAATGTCACCTGCGTTAGAGATGCTTTTGGGAAAGGCGAATAAGAACCCAGAGACGGTGCGCCGTGCTTTGAAAAAGCCTGTGAAGGTGAATAAAGGATTTTTAGAACAAGCGCTGAATAGTCAGCCTGGAAAAATGGTTTTGGATGAAGTTGGTCAGGTAATTCATCCTCCTTCTGAGGGGCCGGATCGGGAGGCTTTGCGCTCAGCTTTGATGTTATCGGCGAGTCAAGATAATGAGATTACTGTGATGGAAATGATTAAAAATTATCCCAGGGATGAGGTTCATGTTGAGGGCGATCGCTTAGTTGAGGCTTATGGAAAAGTTGCATCTTTGGCAGAAAAATTAAACGGTGCAACTGAGCGATTACAAGATATTCTGAATAAAATTAGGTTGCCAAGATTGTAGTATTTTTTAATCCTTAGCAGTGGAACAATGATATTTAGAATTGGTAATTGGTAATTGGTAATTGGTAATTGGTAGGCGCGTACCTCACTTACTTGATAACTACCATCCAAATATCAAAATATTCGTTAAACATTACTAATCAGTATATCTATCCAACGGCAGAGGCAAAAAAAAATATCTCTTGAGTAAAATTCAATAAGTAAACTCTTACAGAAGTTACGCGCCATAGACTAAAAATCAATGGTTAGAATTACTTTGCTTTGTTCATAATGACTTACACATCACTATGACTTACGCATAATTACGTAACGCCGCCAT